>JAGHVD010000003.1 GCA_018064475.1 Candidatus Scatonaster coprocaballi | reverse complement strand
CCCTGAAGCTAGCGCGTCTGCCAATTCCGCCATATCCGCGAGTGCTTCACTATGATACTAAAAGACTTTGAAAAATGCAAGTCGTATTTGCAAGTTTTTTCAAGAATGAAGAAAAGCCCGTGAAACGAGATGTTCTTCACGCTTCACGAGCTTGTTCGAAATAATCAAACATTCAATCAGAAAATGTTCTTAATCTTATCGACGATGCCGCCGACCTTGCCACCAGAAAGATTTGCTTTTACACCATCAACAACTTTGTTAATGACATCGTCCGGAAGATCAACGCCAACGATACCTTCAACGGTTTTAACTGGTTCTTTCTCAAAATTCTTTGCAACAGAAGGATCGTCCTTCACTTTCTTGGTTACTTCTTCGATTTTGTCTTTGATGTCAATCATGTTATGCCTCCATCTATTTGTTTTCTATATTCTAACATAAGAGTCATTTCGAAATTGTAAAGGTTTCGTTTCTAAATGTGATGGGAAGCATGCAAATCGAGGTAAGAAAATCTTCTTAATTTTGTGAGTTTTGTAAATGATTATGTCTTTACGGAAATGGTTTCTTTGATTATCATATTATAGGTAAAACGTAATGACTAATTGGAGGTATCCTATGTTTGAACATATTAAAGCAGAAGATCCTGAGGTATTTCAGGCGATTACACAGGAAGTTGAGCGTCAGCGCAATAAGATTGAGTTGATTGCTTCGGAGAACTTCGTTACAGAAGCTGTTCTTGAGGCAGCCGGTTCCCCACTGACAAACAAGTATGCAGAAGGATACCCGGGAAAGAGATACTACGGCGGATGTGAGTATGTCGATATCGTTGAGTCCGTGGCTATTGAGAGAATCAAGAAGCTCTTCGGTGCAGAGCATGTTAATGTTCAGCCACACTCTGGTGCACAGGCAAACACCGCTGTTTACTATGCAATCCTTGAGCCAGGCGACACCATTCTTGGTATGGACCTGTCTCACGGTGGTCACCTGACACACGGTATGAAGTTGAATGTATCCGGTAGACACTATCACTCTGAATTCTATCAGGTTGACCCAGAAACACAGACATTGAACTACGACAAGATCTTGGAGCAGGCAAAGGCCGTAAAGCCGAAGGTTATCGTTGCGGGCGCTTCTGCTTATCCGAGAATCATTGATTTTAAGAAGTTCCGTGAGATCGCAGATGAAGTTGGCGCTTATCTCTTCGTAGATATGGCTCACATTGCCGGTCTTGTTGCTGCTGGACTTCACCCAAATCCGGTTCCGTACGCTGACTTTGTTACTACTACAACACATAAGACACTTCGTGGTCCACGTGGCGGTATCATCATGTGTAAGGAAGAATATGCGAAGAAGATCGACTCCGCTGTATTCCCAGGCCAGCAGGGTGGCCCGCTGATGCACATCATTGCTGCAAAGGCTGTTGCTTTCAAGGAAGCACTTACGGATGAGTTCCGTGCATACCAGGGTCAGATCGTAAAGAATGCTGCAAAGCTTGCTGAAGAACTCATGAAGAGAAATGTAAACTTGGTTTCCGGTGGTACGGATAATCACCTGATGCTGATCGATCTTCGTGGAACAGGCGTTACCGGTAAGGAACTCCAACTCCGTCTGGATGATGTAAACATCACAGCAAACAAGAACACCATCCCATTCGATCCTGAGAAGCCGTTCGTAACAAGCGGTGTGCGTGTCGGTACAGCTGCTGTATCTTCTCGCGGCATGAAGGAAGAAGATATGGTCATTATTGCTGACTGTATCGCTAAGGCAATCTTCTCCTTTGAGGAGTCCAAAGAAGACATCAAGAAGGCTGTTGCTGAATTGACAGCTAAGTATCCGCTTTACCCGGATATGAAGTACTGATTCGAATTTGAATCGTTAATGGGATACGAACATGAGTGTCAATGATGAGTATGCAAAGAAAGAACCTCTAGCATTTCGAATGGCGCCGCGTTCGCTTTCCGAGTATATCGGCCAGGAGCATATTCTTGGTGAAGGTAAGATGTTAAGAAGGATGATTGAGGCAGACCGTCTGTCCTCAATCATCCTTTTTGGTCCTCCTGGAACCGGTAAAACCGCTCTGGCGCGATTAATTGCGCATACGACATCTGCCAAGTTTGAACGAATCAATGCAGTTACCGCCGGTGTATCAGACATTAAGCGTATTGTTGAAGATGCAAAGAATCCAATCATGACACCAAACGGGAAAGTGGTTCTGTTTGTCGATGAGATACATCGATTCAATAAGATGCAACAAGATGCGCTTCTTCCTCATGTTGAAGATGGCACAGTCGTTCTAATCGGTGCTACGACGGAAAATCCATTCTTTGAAGTCAACAAAGCGTTGATTTCACGATCTACTGTCCTCTCGCTCAAACCTCTTACAGATGAGAACATTATTGAGATCTTGAAGATTGCGCTGCAGGACAAGGAACGCGGCCTTGGAAATGAGGATATCTCGATATCAGAACGTACATTAGCCTATATTGCTGACCTTTGTAATGGCGATGCACGTATCGCGCTTCGTTCTTTAGAACTTGCCTATATTACGACACCACCGAATGCTGAAGGAACGATCGTAATCGATGAAGATGTCATGCAAGACTGCATGCAGAAACGTTCATTGGCCTTTGATACAGATGGGGAAAGTCATTATGACAATATTTCTGCTATGATCAAATCGATGCGAGGCAGTGATCCGGATGCAGCGATCTTCTATCTTGCCCGTGCACTTCATTCTGGTGAAGATATTGAATTTCTTGCGCGTCGAATATTGATCTGTGCATCAGAAGATGTTGGTATGGCGAATCCGAATGCGATTCTGGTCGCCAATGCTGCGTACCAAGGAATCATGGCCGTTGGTATGCCTGAAGCGCGTATTCTCCTTGCTGAAGCAGCTGTGGTCGTAGCTACGAGCCCGAAGTCCAACAGTAGTTATCTGGCCATTAATCGTGCATTAAGTGATGTGGCAAATAAGCGAACGGGTGATGTACCTATGTATCTTCGAAATGCGCCGGTGAAGGCAATGGAAGAACTTGGGTATTCAGTTGGCTATCAGTATGCACATGATTTTCCTGAACATTATGTTCCTATGCAATTCCTTCCGGATGAAATGGTTGGCACAAAGTATTACGAACCGGGTAACCTGGGTTATGAGGTCCAGGTGAAGAAGTGGATGGAACATCTGAAGAATCGTAATACTGATGAAAGTAACAAATAATTCGCAATTTCGTTACTCGATACTGTGTATTTGTGCATTGACACTCTATATTATGAAATCATATAATCTAACCCAGTTAGATATTTAGGAGATGCATATGGTTTCAGAGAAGGAAATCTGGGAAATCCTTGAGGACTTTCACAGTATCAAACCAGTAGAATTCATCCAACAGATTGATATTACTTCAATGGGTATCAGCAATCTGTTGGGTTTTCTTGCGTCTTCGGATCGAATTGTGTCTGCGGGCGAGATCAGTGAGTACATGAATGTCAGCACTGCTCGTGTCGCGGTCCTTCTTAAGAAGATGTCTGAGAAGAATCTGATTGAGAAGAGACAGGACCCTTCAGATGCAAGACGCGTCATGGTATCGATCACTGATGAAGGAAGAAACCTTCTCCAAGAGAAAAGACAGGAGATTCTTCTTTATTCCAGTGCAATTGTTGAACGTTTTGGTAAAGAACGAATCATGGATTTTATTGAAACGTGCAAAGAGATCAAAGAGATCGTCCATGATGTGGAAGAATCCCAGGCTTTTCTTGCGAATAGTGCTGGAGTATCTAACAGAAAAAAGAAAGAGTAAAGTTAAGGAGAATTGACATGCTTGAACTCAAAGACATTGTGAAAATTTATCCTGCCGGTGGTGATCCGGTTCAGGCTCTGAAAGGTGTTTCACTCAGTTTCCGTGATCATGAATTCGTTTCCATTCTTGGTCAGTCTGGTTGCGGTAAGACGACGATGTTGAACATCATTGGTGGACTTGATCAGTACACCTCCGCTGATCTTATCATCAACGGACGTTCGACCAAAGATTACAAAGATCGTGACTGGGATACTTATCGAAATCATTCAATTGGTTTTGTTTTCCAGAGCTATAACTTGATTCCTCACCAGAATGTTCTTTCTAACGTAGAACTTGCTCTCTCGCTGTCCGGCGTTAGTAAGAAAGAACGTAAAGAACGTGCAATTGAAGCCTTAAAGAAGGTTGGACTTGGTGATCAGTTGAAGAAGAAGCCAGCTGAAATGTCTGGTGGTCAGATGCAACGTGTTGCCATCGCTCGTGCGTTGGTAAACAACCCTGACATTATCTTGGCCGACGAGCCAACCGGTGCATTGGATACCGAAACAAGTGTATCGGTTATGGAAATCCTGAAAGAAGTAGCCAAGGATCACTTGGTCATTATGGTTACGCATAACCCTGAACTCGCAGAGCAGTATTCTACACGTATCGTAAGAATGCTTGATGGTAAGATCGTTGATGACTCTGCACCATTGTCTGAGGAAGAAGTCTCTACACTTCATAAGAAATATGAGGCAGTTGAAGCGGAGAAGAAAGAGAAGAAAGTAAAAGAGAAGAAGCCTTCAATGTCTTTTGCTACTTCCTTTGCACTCTCTTTGAAGAACCTCTTCACAAAGAAAGGTAGAACGATCCTTACATCTTTTGCAGGATCGATCGGTATCATTGGTATTGCATTGATCTATTCTGTATCTCAAGGTACGAACAACTTCATCAATGAGGTTCAGGAAGATACCATTTCTGCATATCCGTTGACGATTCAGGCGCAAACCGTGGATATGAGTACATTGTTGGAAGCTTTTGCCGGACATGCTGAGAATAACGTTACACACCCGTCAGATGCTGTATATCAGAAGAACAAGGTCTATGAGATGATGAACTCTCTGACTGCAATTGAGACGCAGGAGAACGACCTTTCTTCCTTTAAGAAGTATATCGATGAACAGCGCCATACTGAAGGCACAGACTTGAATGAGGCACTTTCCGGTGTTCAGTATTCCTATGACCTCGATATGAGAATCTACACAAAGAGTGTAGATGGAACGATCATTCACTCGGATACGACTGAACTGATGACTGCACTGTTCTCCCAGTACACAACCACACTCTTCAATGTAGATATGGGTGCTATGTCTAAGAACAATCAGTCTGCTGAAATGATGGGTTCCAGCATGACACTTTGGAGCGAGTTGCTCCCAGGTGTGAACGGTGAGCCGACCAATGATGTGACAGAGAAACAGTATGATGTCATCTATGGTCGTTGGCCACAGAACTACGATGAGATCGTGCTCTTCGTAGATGACAACAATGAAATTGATGACTATACGCTTTATGCTTTAGGACTGAAGTCCAAAGAAGAGATCACTTCTGCGATGGAATCTGCGCTTCAGGGTCAGCAGATCGAGTACACCGATGCGCATTGGTCTTATGAAGAGATCTGCAACCTCGAATTCCGTTCTGTACTTCCTACTTCTTGCTGGAAATACGATGAGTCTACAGGTCTTTATAACGACCTCCGTGAATCTGAATCTGGTCTTCAGTATCTCTATGACAACGGTCTTGTATTACATGTAGTCGGTATCGTAAAGCCGAATCCGGATGCGGTTTCCACCTCTCATAGCGGAAACATCGGTTATACACACATGCTGACTGAGTACATCATTGAAGAGTGCCAGAATTCTGAGGCCGTGAAAGCTCAGCTTGAAAATCCTGATTTTGACGTTACCTCCGGACTTCCGTTCAAGGGTGAGAATGTTGCAGTATCTGATGCAGATAAGGCTGCTTACTTCCGTAGCTATCTTGAGAAACTCGATGAACATGGTCAGGCAGAAGTATATAAGAAGATCGTCAGCACACCTTCTGAGGAAACTGTTAACGAGTATGTTGAGCAGACATTGGCTCAACTTGATCGTGCAACCATGGAAGATATGATGCTTCAGAAGATGACTGAAGAGATGGGTATGGATCCGGATTCTGCGAAGGGTTACATTTCTTCTATGTCTGATGAAGATATGAAGAATATGTTTGCACAGAGCATCCGTGATCAGTATGCTGCCGAGTATGCCGCACAGGTTCAGCAGGAATTCGTCGGCAAGTCTGATGCTGAATTGGCACAGGCCCTGGCAGCAACATCTTCTTCTTTTGATGATGCATATTGTGCCAAACTTTACGAGACATGTATTGAATTCTCTGGTTTCACCTACGATTACAATCTGATCCGTCTTGGTTGCCTAGATCTTGAAAGTCCTTCCAGAATCAGCTTGTATGCATCTTCTTTCGAGAACAAAGACACAATTGTAGATGCCATTTCTGAATATAACAAGTCTGTACCTGAACTTCAGAAGATCAAGTACACCGATGTTGTGGGTATTCTGATGTCATCCGTTACAACGATCATCAACGCGATCACTTATGTATTGATTGCATTTGTTGCAGTATCCTTGGTTGTTTCTTCCATCATGATCGGTGTTATCACATTGATCTCTGTTCAGGAACGTACAAAGGAAATCGGTATCCTCCGTGCTTTGGGTGCTTCCAAGAAGAACGTTTCCAGCATGTTCAATGCAGAGACTGTCATCATTGGTTTCACTTCAGGTTTACTGGGTGTTCTGATTACCTACTTGTTGCTGATCCCAATCAACATCATTATCCACTCCCTGACTGGATTGAATAACCTTACAGGTGTTCTGCCGATCGTGACCGCAATTATCTTGATTGCCATCAGCGTATTGCTGACCTTGATTGCTGGTATCATCCCGTCTCGCTCCGCAGCGAAGAAGGATCCGGTCGTTGCACTTCGTACAGAGTAATCTTTCATCGCTTTAAAAGATTGCAAAGAAACCTCGGTTTGTGTTTAATAGATACAGACCGAGGTTTTTGTTATGAGTGAGAATCAAAGAATATATCTGGATCATGCAGCAACATCCAGGCTTCGTCCGGAAGTCTTGGAAGCTATGCAATCTGCGCTATCCGAACAGTTTGGAAATCCGTCTTCCGTTCATAAAGAAGGGCAGAAGGGAAGAAGACTGCTAGAAGAGGGGCGCGATTCGATTGCGAAGAGTCTCGATTGCCAGCCTTCCGAAGTTTACTTCACTTCAGGCGGAACAGAATCGGATAATTGGGCGATTCGATGTCTTGCTGAGTATGCCACAAGAGACGATCCTTCTAAACATCGTGTCATCACATCTGCCATTGAGCATCCCGCAGTATTGGAAAGCTGTAGATATTTGGAGAAACAAGGTTTTGAAGTCGTCTATCTTCCGGTCGATCAGTATGGCCTGATTTCGCCTGATTCGTTGGCAAAAGCACTCACTCCTGAAACTTGTCTGGTTTCCATCATGTATGCGAACAATGAGATCGGTACGATTGAACCAATTTCTGAGTTGGTTGATCTTACGCATCAGCAGGGTGTATTGTTTCATACTGACGCCGTTCAGGCAGTAGGAGCTGTTCCAATCTCATTCCACAAACTTGGCGTGGACGCAGGTTCTTTTTCCAGTCATAAATTCGGCGGTCCTTCGGGAATCGGTGGTCTGTATTTAAGGAATAATCTGAAAGTTCCATCACTCATCGTCGGCGGTGCGCAAGAATATGGCTTACGCGCAGGAACAGAGAATGTAGTTGGCGCAGTGGGACTTTCGAAAGCTTTAGAGATTTCTGTAGCAGAGATGTCTTCTGAAACGAAGAGAATTTCAGAAATCAGAGATCTGCTCATTAAGAATGTTCTGTCAAGCATTCCATCTGCCAAGCTCTGCGGACACCCCATGGATCGACTTCCTGGGAATGCGCACTTCGTCTTTGATGGGGTTGAGGGGGAGGCTTTGCTTCTATATCTGAATCTGGAAGGCTATGCTTGTTCGTCCGGTTCAGCTTGTTCCTCCGGAAGTCACGAGTCCTCACACGTCCTTCAGGCGATTGGATTGACACCTTCTATGGCCCGTTCTGCACTTCGTATAACGATTGGACATGAGAATACGGAAGAGGACGTTCTATCGATTGTACCTGTGATTCAGAAACTCGTTGCCCGACTTCAGACAAGACGATGAGTCATCGTGGTCTGCTTATGGTATCATATTGAGAGTAATTGTAATTCTTTGAAATAAAGGAGTTGATTCAAAATGGCAAAAGAAAAGAAGAACGAGAAATCCTTATCTGAAAAGAAGGGTAAAGTAAGCAAGAAAGAGAAGAAAGAACTCTTTGCTGAATACCCGAATCTTTGGGAGTCCCGTTCACAGGACGATATAGAGCATACCATGGCTTTCGCAGAAGAATACATGACATTCCTCGATATGGCCAAGACCGAACGTGAATTCGTAAACCTTGCAGTATTGGCACTGGAAGATTCGGGTTATGTAGATATTGAATCGGTTGAATCCTTGAAGTGCGGTGATAAAGTATACTCATCCATCAAGGGCAAAGGCTTAATGTTTGCAGTTGTTGGTAAAGATGACATTGTAAAAGGCATGAATATTCTTGGTGCTCACATTGATTCACCAAGACTCGACCTGAAGCCGAATCCGCTCTATGAAGAAGATGATCTGGTCTTCTTCAAGACGCATTACTATGGCGGCATTAAGAAGTATCAGTGGACCACGATTCCGCTTGCTATTCATGGTGTCATCATAAAGAAGAACGGTGAGAAAGTTGAACTTCGTATCGGTGAGAATGATACAGATCCGATTTTCTATATCTCTGATTTGTTGCCGCATCTCGGTTCTGAGCAAATGAGCCAGCGTGCGAATGAATTCATTAAGGGTGAAGATCTGAACGTCATGATCGGTGCGAGTATGCTGCCGGATGATGATTCTTCCAATGCATGCAAATATGCCATTCTGAAGATATTGAATAAAGAGTATGGTATTGACGAGAAGGATTTCGTATCAGCCGAGATTGAGATTGTACCGGCTATGAAGGCTAGAGATGTCGGATTTGATCGCGCTTTGATCGCCGCATATGGTCACGATGACAAAGTCTGCGCATATCCGGCGCTAATGGCTGTCATGGCGCAGGAGACACCTGCTAGAACCTGTGTCTGCATGCTCTCGGACAAAGAAGAGATTGGCTCCTATGGTAACTCTGGTGCGCAGTCTCGTCTGTATGAGAATTTCTTAGTCGAATTGTTTGCGAAGGCGAATGGTGGTTATGATGAACTCGGTTATAGAAAGTGTATCGCCAATACCAAGATGCTCTCTACAGATGTTTCGAATGCATTTGATCCGAAGTTTGCTAGTGTATCGGATAAGCGCAACACAGCTTATCTCAATAAGGGTGTGAAAATGGAGAAGTACACGGGTTCCAGAGGTAAATCTGGTGCAAGTGATGCAAACAGTGAATTCTTCGCATCCATCCTTCGTGTTTTTGCCGAGCATAATATTCCATGGCAGACCGGTGAACTTGGTAAAGTCGATGCAGGTGGCGGCGGAACGATCTCCGCATATCTTGCCAAACTTGGCATGGAAGTCATTGACTGCGGTGTTCCGGTTCTCTCCATGCATGCGCCATATGAAGTCATCAGTAAAATCGATCTATATTTTACCTATCTTGCCTATAAATGCTTTATTGAAAACATCAAATAAGATATAATACTATCTCGTAGCATGGTAGGCATGGTGAGGTTTCACCATGGGAAAGAAGGTTAATTATGATTATTGTTGTAAAACCAGGTGCAAATGATTCGCAGGTACATGAGATTCTCGATGTACTGGAGAGAAATGAGCTGAAAGCGCATGTTTCAGAAGGATCTGAGCGTTTGATCATCGGTGTCATCGGTGATAAGAGCCGACTGACTCCTGGTTCTCTGGAAGTACTGTCCGGCGTTGAGAAGATCGTTCCGATCATGGAATCTTACAAGCTGGCCAGTCGACAATTCCGTCCGGAAGGCACTTCATTCAATGTAAAGGATGTAACGTTCGGTGGCAATGAGCTAGTCATGATGGCTGGTCCTTGTGCAGTCGAGAGCGAAGAGCAAGTAGAAGCGGTTGCTTCGAAGATGGTTGCTTGTGGCGTGAAGGTCCTTCGTGGCGGTGCATATAAGCCGAGAACTTCTCCGTATGCATTCCAGGGTCTGGAGAAGACTGGTCTTAAGATTCTCCGTCGTGTTGCGGATAAGTATGGCTTACTTGTCATTAGCGAGATCACTTCCGAGAACGATATTGAGTATGCTTCCAACTATCTGGATATTATCCAGATCGGTGCCAGAAATGCGCAGAACTTCCGTCTGCTTTCTGCAGTAGGTAAGTCCGGCATTCCGGTTATGCTGAAGCGTGGTATTGCAGAAACCATTGATGAGTGGCTGGGTAGTGCGGAATATATCATGAGTGAAGGTAATTACCATATCATGATGTGTGAACGTGGTATCCGTACATTTGAGACCGCGACAAGAAGTACACTGGATATCAGTGCTGTTCCGGTTCTCAAGGGCAAGACACATCTTCCAATTATCGTGGACCCGAGCCATGCGGCAGGTAAGGCTGCGTATGTTCAGCCATTGGCGTTGGCAGCCATTGCAGCGGGTGCAGATGGACTGATCGTTGAAGTTCATCCGGATCCGAAGCACGCTCTTTCGGATGCAGCCCAGCAGTTAACACCGGAAGCGTATGCTGAACTTGCTATGCGTGTGAAGGAGATGGCGACGATCGTAAAGCGTTCTTATCCTGGTGCGTAATACATTATATTTGCAAGAAACTGCCAATCCATAGCAAATTACAGAATGAGGTAAAATCATGATGAACAGAAGATTGATGAAGCTTGGGATAGTGATTGGCATTACGTCATTATTGCTATTGTTCAGTGGATGTAAAGAAACAAAAGAACAGGGTAAGTCGGTAACAGATTCTTCGCCAGATCTTACGCTTACTACTGCATCATCTGAAGAGACAGATGACACCACGTTGAATAGCGCAACTCAAACCTCATATTCTGAAACGAGTATTACTTCTGAAAGCGAAACGGATTCGGTTTTTGCAGAACATAAGTGGACATATACCCGTATGTCTTCCGCTGAAATGGAACAAGGATTTCTCTCAACAATGAAAGAGCTAGGATTGGAGTATACGCTCAAGAACAATTATTCCGTCTCTGTTGATTATGATGTTTGGCAAACCGTTGTCAGAGATTACATATATTCAGATGGTTTTAATTCAGAACATATTAAATTTGAAGTTTGTCCAGACAACACGGGTGCGAGAATCATCTATCAATCAATTGTTGATTATGGTGCTTGGCACGATTCTGATTTTGAAGATCAGTCGATTGTAATTGAAGATAATGATGTTTATGTACAGATATATTACTGTACTTATGAAGACGGGAGAATTGGACTTGATGTTGAAGGATATATTGATAACATTCATATATCAAGTAATGTTTATGGAAAAGAAAACATTGAAAGAGTTGAAAAGGTTTTATTATCAATTGGCATCAACCTGAACGCATAGAGGTTACTGACTTGTCAAAGATTTCAATTTGTGATACTTTATCTTGTGTAACACGTTGAAAGGGATTAGTAGAGATACTTTCTTCTTACAGAGAGCCCGTGGTTGCTGGAAACGGGTAGAGGTTGGATCTTGAACTCGCCCTGGAGTGCGTCTCCTTGAAGAATGAGTAGGGGAGATCGGAGGCTCACCGTTATCAGAGAGTAGGATATCGGAAGTTCTTTTCCCGTATCCGATGAGTGCATCACAGGAACGTGATGAATGAGAGTGGTACCGCGGAAGTTAGGCTTTCGTCTCTTGTATGAGAGACGGAAGCCTTTTGTATACTCATTTTGAATGAAGTGGAGGTCATAGAATGCAGTTTAATAAATATTGGATGCCTAAAAAGATTGATATGCCGAATCGTACATGGCCAAACAATAAGCTTACCCATGCGCCGATCTGGTGCAGTGTTGACCTACGTGACGGTAATCAGGCTTTGGAAGTGCCCATGGATATGAATCAGAAGATCCAGTTCTTCGATTATCTCGTAAAACTGGGCTTCAAGACTATTGAAGTTGGCTATCCGGCTGCTTCAGATATTGAGTTTGATTTCACACGATATCTGATCGATAATGATCTGATTCCGAAAGATGTGACCATTCAGGTACTGACCATGGCCCGTGAAGATGTGGTCAAGAAAACTTTTGAAGCGGTCAAAGGCGCGCCTTCGGCAATCATTCATCTGTATAATTCTACTTCACCATTACAACGTGAAGTCGTTTTCGGTTTCACGAAAGAACAGTGTAAGGAACTTGCTGTCAAAGGCGCCAAGATGGTTAAGGCTGAGATTGATGCAGATGAGAGTAATACCAAGTGGCAGTTGGAGTATTCACCGGAGAATTTCTCCGAAACGGAGCCTGATTATGCTGTTGAAATCTGCGATGCCGTTTTGGATGTCTGGCAACCAACACCGGATAGTAAAGCCATCATTAATCTGCCGGAAACCGTTGAAATGACGACGCCTAACGTATTTGCTGATTTGATCGAATACTTTGCGACCCATACGAAATACAGGGATTCCATCATCATTTCGATCCATACTCATAACGACCGTGGTACCGGCGTGGCTGCCTCTGAACTGGCGCTTCTGGCAGGGGCGGAGAGGGTAGAGGGGACCCTGTTTGGTAATGGCGAACGTACCGGTAACTGTGACATCATTACCCTGGCCATGAATATGTTCATGAACGGCATTGATCCGGAACTGGATTTTTCCGATATAGATGATGTCATTGATATGTATGAAAGTTCCACTGGCATGCGTATCGGAGATCGTCAACCATGGGCTGGAAGGCTTGTATTTACTGCGTTTTCAGGCACTCACCAGAATGCGATCCGCAAAGGAATGGAAAATGTCAAAGAAAATAATACATGGTATGTACCATATCTGCCGATCGATCCGAAGGATGTTGGCCGAAACTATGATCCAATCATCCGGATCAACAGCCAGTCCGGCAAAAACGGCTTGGCATTTATCCTGGAGAAAAACTATGGATTGCATCTGCCAAAGGCTTTCCAGAAAGACTATATGCAGATCGTGACTGCGGAATCCGAAAATCGACACAGCGATCTGTTGCCTCAGGAACTCTTTGATCTCTTTGATGATGTTTATGTAAATGTCATGACACCATATAACATGATTGGTTATCGTGAAGAATCGCTTGGCGACAAGAAAGCACATGTAACAGTTCAATTGAAATATGCTGATGAAATCATCGAAGTCATTGGCGACGGTATTGGTTTGTTGGATGCGTTCTGTAATGGTTTGGAGAAAACGCTTCATATCAAACTGTCGATCCGAATGTATAATGAGCACGCTATTAAGAGTGGTTCAGATTCAGCAGCTATTACATATGTACAGGTTGCGGATCAGGATGATCATTTGCATCTGGGCGCCGGTATATCAAGTTCTGTAACGAAATCATCGTTGCGAGCCGTTGTGTGCGCACTGAATAGAATGATTCGTTAAATCGCAATTCAATAATAGATTTCAAATCGTACAATTGACCGTTCAGGAATAAATAAAACGCTCCTGAGCGGTCATCGAATTTCAGGTGCTTTTACCAGATTGGCATGATTCATTTATATATGAATAGAATCGTGAAATTTGCATGATATCTATTTGTACCTATTATTCTTGAATAACCTCTTCCCATTTAAGCAAAACTGTGATTTTGTTTAATCGGGTATAAGCAATTTCAATCCTTCTCTTTTATAAAAGAAACAAAAAGAGATTCCGATGGAACCTCTTTAATATGTGAAACGATATTATGTTTCAGATGGTAACGTGGTATTCGTTGGTATCGGTGTTACTTCCTGCGACTCTGGTGATATGGCTACTGTTGTGGATTCTGTTGCAAAAGGATCGTCACGGGTCAGATCTTTCATATCGTTGACACCAATCATCTGTTTGTATTCATCCGTATCAATCTTCGGATAGAACCAGCGCCAGGACATGACGAGAATTAGAATCACAATACAAGCAATCAATACTTTACGAATTCTCAGTAGAATCCGCTCTTTCCGGTATTTACGATCTACATATTCCTTCGTTGTGTAACCAACGAGAACGTATACTTTATTTATTGTACGACGCTTGGGCATTCTTCTTCGTTCTGCAACTTTAGCCTTCACTTTTGTCGAGATCATGTGCGGAAGATGCTTAAAGAATGTAACCGTCGTGCGTCCAATAAACTGGAAGAAACCACCAATAGAGTATATGATCGACATGAGTACGTCATCGTCTTCATTGTCGAAATCATCATCACTGTCCACACTTGAATCGCGGACGAATGTCCCTTCATCCGCTTCCTGATCCAACTGCTCTAGATTGGTATTCTTTTCTTTCATGCCATTATCATCCTTCATCATGAAGATTATAGCATAATGACTCTATATTCGCATCATCGAACGAAATTATAGGCTGAATGAAACAATTGTCCTGTTCTATTCGATTTTTGTTCCGAAGTATCATCACTTTCAAACATGTTAGAACTGAGATCAACAGCATCGTGATCGCACTTATCATCACAATTCGTTTCGTGATTAGATCATACTTATCTTTCATTATTTTGTACTCCTTTCAAATGCGAACAATCGTTTGACACAATACATGATGAATGGTAAGATAGGTTTAATACATGAATGGAGGTTGATTTATGAGCACTTACAGATTTACGAAGAGCAACCTGAATGAGACACTTGAACTCGTCTATTCATATATTGTTTCCTATCTGAAGAAAGAGGGATATCCGCCGTCTGTTCGTGAAATCTGTCAAGGTGTTGGTATTCGCTCAACTTCCACCGTCCATGCTCATCTTCGTCGTTTAATGGAAGAAGGAAAGATTGAATATACACCGGGCAAGCGTCGCGCCATCATGGTGAAAGATGTGGAGAAGCGTAATTCCCGTGTGACAACCAACAAGATTCCACTGGTTGGTACCGTTACGGCCGGTGTTCCAATTCTCGCTGAAGAGAACATTGATCACTACCTCCCCTTCCCGTCTGAGTACTTTAACTCTGCGGAGTATTTCCTTCTTAAAGTAAAGGGAGATAGTATGATCAACGCACATATCGTCGATGGCGATTTAGTGATCGTGCGCCGTGATAATATGGCAAACATTAACCAGATCGTTGTGGCCATGATCGGAAATGAAGCGACCGTAAAACGCTTGTGCTACAAGCATGGACATGCTTTCTTACAGCCTGAGAATCCTGCTTACTCCCAGATTCCGTTTGAGGACGATGATTGTCGTATTATTGGTGTTGTGGAAGGTATTTTCAGAACAAAAGTTAACTGATCATCGATTCTCACAGATGTAGTTTTCATTGGCGATAAAGGCTTTCACCTCAGTCATCTCCCCTTCAGGAAGGATCAACTTTTTTCCGTTTCTTGGTGATATATAAGTGATATTCTTCTTATAGATGAGTAGTTGTGTCATATCGTTGTGCAGCACGATCGTGTCACGATCATATCCATCAATGATGCCTTCAATGATTTCACCGGAGCTGGTGACGACTTCAACGGTCATGTACTCTTTCCTGCAACTATTCAGAAAAATCTCATGAACATGGATCGGCGTTCTGGTTGTGGTGGGTACGGACACAGAGACATTGGTATTTCTACCATTGAGTGGACGTGCAGTTTGAACTTTGCTGGCCTTGGGGCGTTTCTCATAGTAAATGTCTGTTTTGATCATGTTGGAATACCTCCTTAAATAATGTACTCCAACTATAGCATCTATATTTTCATGCGTCTGCATGATATAAGCGCGATTTTATTCTTGTTTCGTATATCTTATTGGCTGATCAATAACAAAGGATTATATGACTCCAATTCATCTCCTGGAATCCAAGTAATATTGTCCATATGACGGAACCACGTGAGTTGGCGTTTGGCATAGTTTCTCGTATGTTGTTTAAGAAGATCAATACATTCTTCAAGTGAAGATTCTCCTTTGAGATAAGGAAAAAACTCCTTATATCCAATTGCTTGCATGGCCGTGACATCTGCTGGATAATTCTGATGAAAGAGCCATTCTGCTTCATCAAGAATACCTTCTTTCACCATTTGATCGACCCGAAGGTTAATTCTTTGATATAGAACATCTCTTGGCCAATCGATGCAGAACAATTGAAAAGGATAGCGTGCTCCGTCCGCTACGGAGCGTGCTCGGATTTCTTTTGTCGTCGTTTGTAAGGATGATAAGAGAGCCAAAGTATGAATCACTCGCTTCGTATTATTGGGGTGAATCTTCTCCTTACATTCAGGGTCCAAGGTGATCAATCGTTGATAGATAGAATCGATACCATTCTCCTCATACTCCAGTCGAATCTTCTCTTCTACACTTCTGTCGATGGGTGCCTGATCGAATGAGAATCCTTTCTGGAGTGCCTGGACATATTGACCGGTTCCTCCACAGAAGACAGGCATATGCCCCTTGGCTAGTAAGGCTTCGATGCTTGCATACGCTGCTTCCAAATACGAAGCAACATTGAAAGAGACATCAGGTTCTACTAGATCGATCAAATGGTGTGGTACCTGCGATTGTTCGAAAGCTGTTGGCTTGGCCGTACCGATTGAAAGATGACGATAGATCTGCATGGAATCACAACATATGATCTCACCATTGACACTTTGGGCCAGACGGATGGATAAACCAGTCTTTCCGCTTGCCGTTGGTCCGCAAATCACTGGAATCGCGTGATATCCGGTTTGATTATAGAATTGCTCTGCATCCATCTGATCTCTTCCACCTATTACACGATTCGTTTGAATTCTTTCTCAATTTCTTTCTCGGACAGCCGGATGAGAATGGGTCGTCCATGAGGACAGTGATAGGGATCCTTCAGGGTAGCAAGGTCTTCCAGTAGTCCCTTGATCTCAATATCGTGCAAATGATCATGACCTTTGACCGCAGCTTTACAAGCTGCAGTCGCTAAAGAAAGGATCAATGCGTCATTACGGGTCTTACTTGCATGCATCCACTCATCAATCATCTCGATGAAAGCCTGGCGTACATTCTTGGCGTCCACCTGTGATGGAATCGCACGAATTGCGATTTCGCCGTCACCAAGAGAAGAAATTTCAAATCCAATTGCTTCAAGCGAGGCAGTATTCTCTTCGATAAATGCAGAATCCGAGCGTGAGAGCGAAACAATTTCAGGTGCAAGCAATGGTTGCGAGACGACTTGTTTCGATAATTCTTGCTCAACCAATTTCTCATAAAGGATCTTCTCGTGTGCCGCATGTTGATCAATAAGTAGTAACGTTCTTTGCGGCGATTCAAGTAGAATATATGTATCAAAGAGTGTGCCGATGACACGCGAAGAGACCAATTCATGTAGACTTTCTTCTCTGCTTCCAAGAAGAATCTCATCCTGAACCGGAATCTCCGGAGGACGAGCGTTTCCTTGGGATTCAGTCTTCTCCGATTCGTTCTTCTCTGATTCTTTGTATACTGATACTTCTTCCGCTGGTTGAGACACAACCTTAGGCGCCATAGGAAGATCAACTTCTGTAACATTCGCTTGACTTACAGATTCTGTAGGTTCAGTTTCCTTCTTTGCCACATACGTACTTCTAGGCGTCTCATGAAAATACAGATTCTGATATCCAATCTGTTTGCCAACTGTTGTCGATTGATTCTGAGTTGTTGGAGTAGGTTTCTTTGTGACCTCTGGAACTGCAGAGGCTTGAGGCGCTGACGTGGTTTTCTCCACGGAATTCGCTCGGAATGAATAATCGATACTCATCGATTCCAAAGAAAGTGTGTTCATAATCGCATGGTAAACCGCACGATAAACGACAGATTCATTCGAGAAACGAACTTCGGCTTTCTGTGGGTGTACATTGACATCTATATCCGAAAAAGGCATGTAGACGTCAAGAATTACAAAAGCATACTTCCCCTTCATGAGCATATTCGTATAGGCAGCATCAATGGCCGCAGAGATCGTCTTGCTTCGGATCAGTCTCTGGTTTACAAAGATAATCTGTTCAGATCGTGATGCTCTGGCAATCTTCGGAAGTCCGGCAAATCCTTTTACCGTGATCCCATCAATTACGCTATTGATTTCGCGACAGGACGCCACGATCTCTTTGCCGTATACGCTATATAATGCTGACTGCGCATCGCAATTACCCGGACTTTGAAGAACTGTCTTACCATTCTTAATTAACTTGAATGAAACGTCCGTATTGCAAAGTATAAATCGTTCAACCAAAGTCTGAATATATCCCGCTTCCGTCTGATCTTTCTTCAGAAATTTGAATCGAGCAGGAAGATTATAGAAGAGGTCTCGCACTTCTACAATCGTTCCGGAAGGCATACCCACAGGCGAACACGAGATGAAATGACCACCCTCATATTTAACACAGGTACCCATCTCAGCTTGGGGTTCTTTGGTAGACAAGGTGACTTTGGCAGCGGCCGCAATACTCGCTAATGCCTCTCCACGGAATCCCATAGTATGTAAAGCAAAGAGTTCATCTAACGAGCGAATCTTACTGGTTGCATGAATCAGGAAAGCATTCTGGGCATCTTCTGCATCCATGCCACAGCCATTGTCTCTTACACGAATCAACGTGATACCACCATATTCAATCTCCACTGTGATAGCCGTAGCGCCCGCATCAAGTGCATTTTCCATCAATTCTTTTACGATGGACATTGGACGTTCAATTACTTCACCCGCAGCAATTGCATTCGCAGTAATGGTGTCGAGAACCTGAATCCTACCCATTAAGAATCACTTCCTTTCGCCTTCTCTATGAAGGAATAGAGGATGTTCATCGCTTCCAATGGCGTCAATCTTGAGATATCAAGGTTGATCAATTCAGTACGAATCGAGTCGGAAGCGACTGTATTCTCGCGATTTGCAGAGAATATAGGAATCTGACCGCTCATCGGTGCATCGAAGCCCTCTTCCTCTGCATAAGACAATTGCATTTTCTTGCGATCCAATTCAGTCAAGATCACATTTGCACGATCGACTACTTCAATTGGTACGCCAGCCAGACGAGCCACCTCTATACCATAACTGTCTGAGGTGCCACCTGCTGCAATCTGATGAAGGAACTTAACTTCCTTATTCTTCTCTTCCACTTCAACATGTGCATTGAAAATACCTGGAATCGTGCCCTCCAATTGATTCAACTCATGGTAATGGGTAGCAAAGATCGTACGGGCAAACATAATGGAACGATTTGCAATGAACTCGATGATTGACCATGCAATGGCCAAACCATCGTAGGTACTGGTACCTCGTCCTACTTCATCAAGCAAAAGCAAACTACGATATGTAGCATTTCGAAGAATTCCGGAAACCTCATTCATTTCAACCATGAAAGTTGATTGACCAAGTGAAATGTCGTCCGAAGCACCGATTCTGGTAAAAATACGGTCAACGATACCGATATGTGCCTCCGTTGCCGGAACAAAAGAACCGATTTGAGCTAGCAATACGATTAAGGCAGTCTGACGCATATAAGTCGACTTACCAGCCATATTCGGACCGGTCAGGATCATGATGCGCTGAGTATCTTCATTCATTGAAATTCCGTTGGGAACAAACTCGCCTTCTTTGAGCATTTTCTCCACGACGGGATGACGTCCATCTACGATCTCAAGTGCAGTAGAATCATCCACAACAGGACGACAATACCCATTCTGCTCTGCAAGTTCACCCAGTGCCATCACTACATCTATGGTAGCAATTGCATTTGCGACTTTGAAAAGCCGGTTAACCTGAGCGGCAATCCGATCACGGATCTCGCAGAATAGATCATATTCCAGTTGCACGAGTTTCGCGGTCGAACCGACGATCATGTCTTCGACTTCTTTCATTTCAGAAGTAATATATCGTTCGCCTGTTGTCAGCGTCTGCTTACGAATATAGCGATCCGGAACAAGTGAGACATTCGATTTCGATACTTCAATATAGTAACCGAAGACTTTGTTATAACTGATCTTCAGATTCTTGATACCAGTTTGCTCCTTCTCACGTGCTTCCATCTCCAGAATGATGGATTTACCATCCTTGGACGCATGACGCAAGCGATCGGCCTCCTCATGGTAGCCTTCTTTGATCATGCCACCTTCTTTTACGGATATCGGCGGATCTTCTGCAAGTGATGCATCCAGCAATTCATAGATGTCACCAAGATCTTCCAGATCGTTGATTGCATCCTTTAATATTCCAAGATGAAAAGCTTCTGCACACTCTTTGATGTATGGAAGTTTACTTAATGTATTACGAAGATTAAGTAAATCTCGCGCGTTCACAGATGAAAGTGCGATACGGGAAGCAAGACGCTCCATATCGTACACACCGATCAATGCCTCACGAAGTTCCTGTCTTCGAATAAAGTCATCCTTGGCTTGATTTACAGCATCAAGACGTGCTTCGATCAGCCGAACATCGATCAGTGGTTCTTCCACCCAGTCACGAAGCATACGTCCACCCATTGAGGTCGTCGTCTTATCGATAGCCCAGAGGAGACTTCCCTTCTTTGACTTCGAGCGAATCGTTGATGTAATCTCAAGATTCGTTCTGGTCGCAACATCAAGTTCCATCGTATCAGACACTTCAAATATCCTAGCTGTCGCAAAGTGCGTCACTTCCGATTGTTGTGTCTCATCAAGATAAGCAAGTATTCCGTCAATTGCTGAAATCAGAAGAATATTCTTTGTTTCTTCCGCAAAAGAGAGTTTCCCTTTCTTGTTTTCTTTCGTGTGCTGATACTCTTCCGGAAGCACTCGTTTGGAAAGTCCACAACAGAAATCAGCGTTGGGACGTAGCGTAACTGCGCCAACAAGATTATCGGTTACATATCCGAATACATCATCCTTACGGAAATCTTCGTTAAAAATCATCTCCGAAGCACGATATTTAGAGAGAAGATTAACAAGGTGTTGCGTCGTATTTCCTGTGATCAACTGTGTAGCTTCCATCGTACCCGTGGTAATATCTGCAGCAGCAAGACCATATTGGCAACCAATCTTATATACACTGATCAAGTAGTTGTTCTTCTTCTCATCCAGACCTGTCGTATCAATTACAGTACCGGGAGTAAGAACACGTATGATCGAACGTTTAACCAGTCCTTTAGCTAAGGCCGGATCTTCCATCTGCTCACAAATTGCAACTTTATATCCCTGTGTGATGAGCCGTTGCATATAACCGGATGAAGAATGGTGCGGAACACCACACATCGGTGCACGCTTCTCAAGTCCGCAATCACGGGATGTAAGCGTCAATTCCAAAACTCGTGATACCAGAATCGCATCGTCGAAGAACATTTCATAGAAATCCCCGAGACGGAACATCAAGATTGCATCGCCCGCCTCTTTCTTCATGTCAAAATACTGACGCATCATTGGAGAAAGTTCAGCATCCTTGACGGCTTCAAATGTAAGAAGATCATCATTCATCATTCGCAGAAACGCTCCAATTCACCCTCTACTGAATAAGGCTTTGCCTTCAGAATCTTGACCATGCAAAGTCTTCCTTCCAGTTCATCCGCATCGAAATTCGGATCATCACTATTGATTTCTTTACCATCCAACTGGATCCCTTTCGGGATTTTAAAGTTGACCAGTCGACTGGAATTTGTGCGTCCGGTCAGAACGTCCGGAGCGGTCGCACTTCTTCCTTCTATCAGAATCTCTTCGGTCTTCCCAACCATGGATTGATTGGACTGGAACGTGAGATCATTCTGAAGCTCCAACAATCTTCCAAAACGTTCTGTTACGACATCCTGTGGAATCTGATCCGGGTATTCGGCCGCTTTCGTGCCGGGTCTTCTTGAATATTGGAAGGTAAAAGCACTGTCAAACTTACACTTAGCAATCACATTCAGTGTTTCCTGGAAGTCTTCTTCCGTCTCCCCTGGGAAACCCACGATGATATCCGTAGTCAGGGTTGCATCTGGGAGGCACTCACGGAACAACAATGCTGTCTTCAGATACTGTTCCTGATCGTAATGGCGGTTCATACGTTTCAGCACACGAGAACTGCCTGATTGCATAGGAAGATGGAGATGACGCTCTATGTTGGGATATTTCTGCATCGTTCGGATCACTTCTTCAGAAATATCTTTCGGATGTGAAGTCATGAATCGAATTCTAGAAAAACCCGGTATCTGAGCAGTTCTCTCTAATAATTCAGCAAAAGAAATCTCGTCCGGACGATCGTGGCCATATGAGTTCACGTTCTGGCCAAGCAACATGACTTCTTTATATCCTTCTTCAGCCAATGACTTCAGCTGTTTCAGAATTTCCTTCGAATCACGGGAACGCTCGCGACCTCTGGTATAAGGCACAACGCAATACGTACAGAAATTATTGCAACCATACATGATCGGCACCAATGCACGGAATTTACGTTTCCTCTTGACCGGAATAAAATTATCTTCCACCAAGTAATCTTCTTCAGATACGGAGAAGACTCGTTTACGCTGATTCAGTTTCTGCTCAATGATTTCAGGAATCAGATGGATATCTGATGGGCCGAAACAAGCATCCACATAAGGGAAACTCTTCTTGATTCTCGCCACATTCTCTTCCTGTTTCATCATGCAACCACAAACTGCAATAAACATATCTCGATTCTGGCGCTTATTGATCTTATATGCACCAAGATTTCCGAATAGTCGAATATCCGCATTCTCACGGATCGTGCATGTATTTAGAAAGAGGAAGTCAGGGATAGCTGATTCTTCCGCTTCAATTAAGCCAATGGACTGAAGGATTCCTTCGATCTTCTCACTATCTGATTCATTTAGCTGGCAACCATAGGTTTTGACAAGATAGGTCAGTGGATGACCAAGCTCAGAAGACATAGCTGAAATTCGCTTTTCTAATGAAGCAAGCAATGAATGATAGCGCAATAGGTCATCTTGCGATACAATAACTGTTGACACGTAAATTACCTCGATTTCTATTTCGATTTATTTCGTTGTTTTTACCTACTTTATGATACATGAATGGAAGCATTTTGTGAACGGATAAAGCAATGATTTTTACGTGATTGATCGAACAGACAGGTAAAGGATTTCGGATGAAAGAAAGAATGAATCATCGTCTTAAAGCTTTGACGACAGCGCTTTGTGTAATCTTAGCGATTTGTTTTTCTGGAGTACTCAGGATTTCGAGTATTCCATCTGTTTTTGCATTTCCCGACGAGACGCAACCAAGTGAGATTCAGGAGAGTTCAGGTTCCAACCAGAATGAATCTTCGAATTTGATGGACGCGCTTCTTGATCCTACCCCCAAGAACCTTCCTCAGGTTGAAGCCAGGGAATATTTGCTATACGATACCCTTTCCGAAACCATGTTGATTGGTAATGACTACGCAAACTCATTTCAACCTGCAGCATTAACGCAAATTTTGACTGTTCTGATTGCGCTAGAGGAACTGGAGATGTCTGATACCATCACCATCACCAAGAAAATGTACGAGTCCATCCCAGAGGAATTTGTTCGAATCGGCTTTACCGAAGGCGAAGTGGTAACTGTAAAAGACTGTATCAATGCTTGCCTATTGAAATCTGCGAATGACGCTTGTCTCGCACTGGCTATACAGATTAGCGGAAGTGAGAGTGCTTTTGTAAAGAAAATGAACCAACGCGCGCAAGAACTTGGCTGTACTTCTTCTCATTTTACAAATTGCTACGGCAAAGCAGACAGCGCACACTACACTACTTGCCACGATCTTGCCATTATCCTTCAAGAAGCGTTAAGGCATTCCGATTTCCAGACTATCTCCACCTCTGCCTCCTATACGCTTGAAGCAACGAACAAGTATAATGATACGCGTGTACTCAACAATGCGAATCGATTTGTATCCACTCCATCAACTGCTTATGAATATTATATCGGAGGCAAAACCGGATTCTCAGATGATTCAGGTTATTTGCTCATCGCCGGAGCTGAGAAAGAAGGAAGAATTCTTGTAGGTGTCATGACTGGAGCTTCAAATGCAGAGCAGCGTTATGATGACATGATCAGCCTATTTGAGTATTGCTTCACCAATTACTCAACCACCATGATCGATTCTTCAGAATTGAATGTGAAAGTAGATACCATTAAATCTCAGATTGAGAAATCTTTAGTGGGAACCAATTTGAAGATCACAGAAGTAAATATCGAGCATATCTCCTATTACTCCACATACCAGTCCCTCTCAAGCGGAGGTTATAGCCACGAGATCGATCTGAGCACTCTACTTATAGATCCTCAGAAACCGCACCAGGTCTTTCAACTTCCAATCTATCGTACCTTCTCAAACAACGAGAAATACGAGATCGGACATATGATCGTAACCATTTCAGACACTACCTATACTGCGGTTGAAACGGAAGAAGTGGAAAAAGATAAGAGCATGAACATCAAATCGATCATCATAATGTCGATTGCAATCATTGCGCTAGCGGCCATTCTTATTGGTGCCATTGCAGTTTTCCGTCGAATGACAAAGAAACGCAAATTCAATAAGAACCATCGAAATCCAAGAATCCTATAACTTTTTCCAAGTCGGATCAGTCACACGCTTCTCAAGCGTCGATCACGTGCCGGAAACAGCCACATCAGGGATCAGTAGACTCGGTGACTGAATATGCGATGCATCTAAGTCAAAATAGTTCACATCATCACCCAGCACTTCAATCTTCTTAAGGATATCGAAGAAATTGTCAGCAATTGTAATCTGATTGATTGGCTGACCAACCTGGCCGTCTTCAACCACAAAGCCTTCCGCCATCAGTGAGAAATCACCGGAAACGGCATTTATGCCCGCATGAAGTCCAGCAACATCCGTGATATAGACGCCATTTCCTAGTTGCTTCAACAAATCGTTCAAAGATGTATTGCCCTTCTCAATATAGAAGTTCATCGGTGAGATTCCCAAAGAACTACCACCGGAACGTGTCGCATTGCCCGTACTCTGTACCCCGTCAACAAGGGCAGTCTTACGATTATGAAGTGGTGAAACGAAGACGCCATGATCGACGACTACGGTTCTTTTCGAGCATACGCCCTCACCGTCAAAAGGAATATTCAAATAACTATCACCGATCATACCTTCATCAATAATCGTGATCTTCTCATTGGCAATTTGCTCACCAAGTTTTCCTGTCAAGCGGGAAAGTCCTTTCTGCATCGCCTCTGCGGAGAAAGATTTTGCAAAAGAAACCAGCAACGATCGAGCCGCATCCTTATCAAGTACAATCTTCGTCTTCTTAGAAGGAATTGGGGCGGCACCAATACGAGCAAGCGCATGATCACCAACGAATTTCACGCAGGCATCAATATCAAATTCACTTCTCTTCTTAAATGCCCAAGACTTACCATAGGTCTGCACATCATCACCGTCTTTGACACGACAATAGATCATACTTGCGAAAGCATTATCAAGGCTGGAGCAAGAGAGGCCTTTAGAATTCATCATCAAGAATTCGCCACAAGAATAGCATGTAGCACACTCATCCACTGCGATGATTCGAGGATCATAGTCCAATAGTTTTCGCTCAAATTTCAGAGCCATATCCGCGAGCTCCTGGTAGCCCATATCCGCGATTTCTTCGCTATATCCGTTATACTCCGGATATTCTGGATCACCCTCGTAAACAGTTACTTTCTCTTTGAGTTCAAGAATCTTACAGTTATCCTTTGCCTGTTCTATCAGAAACGGGATCTGGTCGAGACTGAAATCTTCGGTTGAAGAATATCCCATCTGAGAACCATATAGTCCTCGGAAGGAAATACTGGAAATATCTGAATTCTCATACTGTACGACTTTGCCTTCACGCACCGAGACACTTGTACTTATATCAGACTGATAAACGATTTCATACTCGGAGAAACCAGCCTCTTTCGCTTGAAGAAAAACTTGATCAATGAAAACCTTGATTTGATTATCCATTACTACTCCTATTCTGACATCTGTCCGCCAACTGTAATTTCGGAAACGCGAATGGTAGGTTGCCCGACATCAACCGGGATAGAACCGCTTTCAGATCCACACATACCTTGAGAAAGAGCAAGATCATTACCCACTCGATCGATATTGAGCAATACTTCATTGCCTTTTCCCACTAATGTTGCACCCTTGACAGGTTCACATACTTTACCATTACGAATGATGTACGCTTCACTTACTGAGAAATTGAATTCACCGGTAGCAGTATCCACAGAACCGCCACCCATTTTGGCGCAGAAAAGTCCATTCTCCGTATCCGAAATAATCTCATTAGGCGTACTGGAACCCGGAGCAATAAACGTGTTCGACATACGGGATGTTGGCGCATAGAGATAACTCTCACGGCGGGCACATCCAGTAGATGGCATGCCCATACGTCTGCTTCCAATCTTATCGATCAGATAACTATTCAAAATACCGTCTTTAATCAGCAAATTGGTCGTGGAAGGCGTGCCCTCATCATCCACCTCATAGCTGCCCCATTCTTTTGCAATCTTCGCATCATCGTAGGCATTAACAATCGAACTTGCAATCTGTTTACCTTGCATATCTGTGAAGCAGGAAGCCTTAATGCCGACAGATGTGGCCTCCAGCGCATGACCGCAAGCTTCATGGAAAATCACTCCACCGAAACCGTTGCTGATCACAACCGGCATTTTACCGGACGGACAGGGCTTGGCCTCAAGCATCGTTGTGGCTACACGGGCCGTCTCAATTGCAGTCGCATCAAGATCATATCGTTCGAAGAACTCGAATCCCTCACCGCTTCCCGGTCCCATATAACCCGTTTCTTTACTATTGCCGGAACTTGCAATGGATTCAAACATGATTCTTGTACGACAACGATGGTCACTGACATATAAGCCATCAGAATTTGCGATCCAAACATCCTTCTCTATGTCAGCCGTACTTGCAGAAGTCTGTGAGATCAGTGATGAGTAGTTCATCGCTGTTTCCGAAGCATGACGAAGTTTGTCAATACGAGAAGCCTTCGATACAGAGGTCGGAGAGATCTCATACCGTTGTGAGAAATACTCGATACAAGGACGAAGATAGACTGTTTTTCCGTCGGGAACTTCCTTCAACGAAGCAGAAGCTTCCTTCGCCATTCGAATCAATTTGTCTTCATTCCATAAATCATTGGAATAGACATAGACACACTTATCCCCTTCCAAAATACGAATTCCGATACCGGAATCGATTGAAGAAGATGTACGCTCCACAACACGATTCAGAAGTGATACAGACGATCTTTTTGCTCGCTCAATATATACCTCGGAAAAATCACCGCCATGTGATAGTGCGGCTTGAAGGTTCGAGAAATACTGACATCAGACAGCATGAAAATACCCCCGACAAATTCAAAATGATGTATCAGCGAGGAAGTCTCTTACTTCTTGTACTGGCGCTTGATCTTCTTACTGGTCGTCTTCTCGAACTCAGTATCACGCAGCACAACACGCTTGATATGCTTATAGTTTACCAGATTTTGATTGACCTTTGCTACTTCTGCCTCAATCAATTTCTGTACTGCAGCATGATCAGGGTCTGCACCAAGAAGATTTTTCACTGCTTCTTTATTGGGGAATACCGTACAGGTCAGGATAATATCGTCATTTTCTTCCTCACCCGTTACCAGACACTCTTCAACCAAATCAGACATACAAAGCTTTGTCTCAATCTCTTCTGGGAATACGTTCTTACCATTCTTCGCAATAATCACGTTCTTCTTACGACCGGTAATGATACAGAAACCATTCTTATCGATATATCCAAGATCGCCGGTATGGTAATAGCCATTCTCATCGATTGCATTCTTCGTGGCTTCTTCATTCTGATAATAGCCAATCATAACATTGTCGCCCTTACCAATGAATTCACCAATGCCATTCTCATCTTGATCAATGACTTGAATGTCCACATCAGGCATAGGAAGTCCAGCTGCAAGATTGTTGTAATCACAGTCACGGTTCACCGCAAGGATCGGTGCACATTCAGTCAGACCATAACCCTGAACACAAAGTATACCCATATCCTGCATATCCTGAAGAATCTGTGGATCAACTGCTGCACCACCGCAGATGATCAGTCGGAGATTTCCACCGAATGTCTTATGGACTTCTTTAAAGATCTTCTTACGCTTATCAATACCAAAGAAAAGCAGGAACTTGCTAAGTTTTCTTCCGAACTCAAATTTGCGCGCCATCTTCTTCGTGGCTTTAGCCTTATTCATAATGCTCTTATGGAATTTTTCCAGCATTAACGGCACTACAAGAATAATGCTGACCTTCGACTGTTGCATATTCGGAACGATGTAGCGAAGACCTTCGCATATCGCAATATGAGATCCACGATAGATCTGGCAGAGGAATCCGCATGTACACTCATAGGTATGATGTAACGGAAGCACAGATAGGAACATATCATTCTGGTCAATATAGATCATCGAACACATACCTTCCAGATTCTTACAGATATTCTTGTGGCAAAGCATAACCGCTTTACTCTTATCTGTGGTACCACTTGTAAACAGAAGAATGGTCATGGCTTCTCTGTCCAGTGGTGCATCGAGGAAGAGCCGGTCTCCGCCATCGAGAAGTTTCTGACCTTGATTCAAGACATCGTAGAAATAAAGAACATCTTCACGTTCTAACTGATCCATGCAGATGAATGTCTTTACGCCGGGGATTTGATCGCGGATTTCATCGATTACTTTCTGCTTCGAAGAAGAATAGATCACACAGTTTACTTCTGCACGATTCAGGTTGCTTGCAACCTCTTCCGGAGGGAGTTCCTTATCGATTGGAACCACAACACCTGTACCATTCGTAACAGCCAGATACGATACATACCATTCATATCGAGTCTCAGCAAGCAAAGCAATTCTTGAACCTAAACCACAAAGGTGCGAAAGTCCGGTTCCCATAGCCTGAACCGCCTGATTATACTCTTTAAACGTATAATACTCGTACTCTCCGCCTTTGACTTTCTTATAATAAAACAATGGAAGATCTGCATAGAGTTCGACGCTCTGCTTGAGCATATCACGTAGATCTTCAATATGACGAACTTCATATAGCGGTATATTCTTCATATGTAACCTCAACATCACCATGACAATTTGGATACTTTGATAATCCAACTATTCCTATTATACATTTAATCCAAAGAATTTCAATCACCTATTTGTTCGACTAATGATTGCACGCGAGCACCTCAACGACGGCACTTTTCACGCTTTGGAGATGATATACTTTCGGAGCATCTGTCGTTTCACCTTGTAGTCCGGACAGTATTTTGAAACCTGATTCCAGAAGTCTTTCGAATGATTCATATGATATAAATGAGATAACTCATGAATCAGGAAATACTCAAATAACTCGGGTTCTACATCAAGAAGATGTACATTTAACGAAATATTCCCTTTAGACGAACAAGATCCCCATCGGCTGGTCATATTTCGGACGAAAATACTTTGGGGCTTCTTGCCATCGTAATGGGTAAGCCATTCCCTCACGATGGTCTTAATGATTCTCGATCTTCTTCGTTGCTCTACTTCATCTACACATGGAAGACGAATCTTCGTCGACAATTTCTTCTGTTGTGCAAATATCCATTCATAATTTGCTTCAACAAAACGCTCGATATCAGGGATTCGTGTACGCATAGGAGCGAAAGCAAATACCCGGCCATCGTCGTCAAGTTGAATCTTGAGTCTCACTCTTTTTCCAAAGACGACGTTGACCGGGATCTGATGTTCACTTGTCGTAAACGAAATGTCTTTCATATTGAAATGACAGAAAGATCAATTGCTGCGGCCCGGAACATAACCACGAGAAATGGCAAGTTCAGCACGTTGCTGCGGTTTGCCGCCAAGTGCAATCTGTTCATCGATGAAGTTTGGATGAGCGATCAGATATTCCTTCATATACTCGATCGGATCATTCATAAATCTTGCTACCATATCACGTTGAGTCGAGGTCAGAATACCCTTCTGAACCGCTTCATCGAACAAAGACAGTTCAATCTTTGCAAATGTATACATATTTACGCCTACTTTGGCAAGATTTGCTTCACCGCCTTGCAGACGATCAATAACTGCGATGGTATCCGTGATTCCAGTGCCCACACCCTGCAGAGATGGAATCCATGCATTCGTATAACTGGAAGCTTCTGTAATCAGATCTGCAATATGAAGTGCTTTCTTTCCGGAAAGGCCATTCTCATTGATCAAGCTAGCCTTTGACTCAACACTCTCGGAATACCATGTCTGTCCATCCTTAAAAATGCTAAGATGCGGTTTTCCAAGCAGATAAGCAGGCATCAAAGAGAAGAAGAAATCACGTCGTTCACCACCGGAAATGAAATCAAAGTCAAGTGTTTGTGCCTTTGAAACGATTAAGTCAATCACAGCCTTGTAAGATTCTGAAGTCTCATATACTTCCTTCACGAGAGGGAGTAAAGATGTAAGGAAATCTTCGCGATTTCCTGCGGCAGACTTCTCAATGAGTGCAAGAAGTTCATTCGCACGCGCCTCTGATTCAAACAGAAAATGCGTGTTTACGAAATATGGTCCAAGCGTACCGGAAGCATACCAGAAAGGTTTCTCCGGATCACTTACACGAATCGCGTTTGTTTCAAACAAATAGTCAATAATCGATTTCATCTTTTACCTCCACAACTGAAGTGTTCCTGTTAAGGAAGACAATTCATCAATTCCATTATCTTTACAGTATTGCTCTAATGCATCTACAATTTCAACCGGACGAGTCGGATGGACCAGACTGATCGTTCCAAGTTCAACCGCCGAAGCGCCGGCAATCATAAACTCAAGAACATCTTCATAGGTCGAGATTCCGCCACAACCAATTACAGGAATCTTTACCGCATCATAAATGTCGTGCACCATTCGAAGCGCAACAGGTTTCACGCAAGGACCAGAAAGTCCACCGGTATTGTTATGAAGCAATGGTCTTCTTGTTCGAATATCGATTGCCATACCAAGTAAAGTGTTGATTGCAACAATTGCATCCGCACCACCGGCCTCAGCACCACGAGCAGTCTCACTGATTGAAGTAACATTCGGGGTTAATTTGATCCACAGTGGGAGCGTCGTACGTTTACGCAGATCCGCAACAAGTGCCTCAATTGCTTTAGCAGAAGAGCCGATCACCATACATCCTTCTTTGACATTCGGGCAAGAAAAATTCAATTCCAACGCGTCAATCTTATCTTGATACGGATTGAGTTTCTCCACCATTGAAATATAGTCTTCATTTGAATGACCGGCTACATTCACGACAACACCCGCGCCAGATTCTACCATATAATCTAATTCAGTACGAAGGAAAGCGTCCACACCAGGATTCTGAAGTCCAACGCAATTCAACATACCGGATGGTGTTTCCGCCACACGCACGCCTTGATTTCCATCTCTAGGAAGAAGTGTCAAACCCTTCGAAGAAAGCGCACCCAACTTCGAAAGATCCATGTACTCGGCAAGCTCGCGGCCGAAACCACATGTTCCGGAAGCAAGAATGATTGGATTTTTCAGTGCTACCTGACCAACTTTAACAGAAATGCTCACCAGATCACCTCCTCTGCTCGGAAGACAGGCCCATCTTTACAGCATCGTTTATGAACAAATTCTTTACCTTCTTGTTCTGCCTTGATCTTACATACACAGACAAGACACGCACCAATTCCGCATGCCATACGTTCCTCCATGGAGACATAACAGTCTAGACCATGAGATTTAGCCCACTCAGAGACCTTACGCATCATGATACCAGGTCCAACGACCATACAAGTCGTATCAACAAGGTCATCATCAGTTAATGTTTCCAGGTAATTCATAACATTACCCTTCACACCCAGGTCACCCGCGTCCGTAGTAATGTGGAAATCCTTGCAGATCTTCGAGAAGTCATCAGAGAGGAACGCATCCGCTTTGCTTCGATATCCGTTCACAACTTTGCAAGCGATATGGTTCTCATCGGCATATTGCGCGGCAAAATATATGGGAAAAATACCCGTTCCGCCACCAATCAGCATCAGGTTCTTGATTCCATCAAATGAGAAGCCATTTCCCAAAGGTCCCAGACATGTGAACTTATCCCCAACTTGCGAGGCCAGAATCGCTTCGGTTCCTTTACCCACTTTACGAACGCCAATCGAGAAAGTACCATTTGCACGATCAACACACATAATGCCGAAAGGTCTTCTTAGAAAACAAGCACAGGACAGATTGACGAACTGCCCAGGTTTCCCTTCTTCAGCAATCTGTGGGCATGTAAAAGTGAGCACCGAACAAGTGGGTCCAAGCACTTCTTTCTTCACCAGCTGAATTGTATACTCTTCTTTCATATGAACAATTACTGCTCCTTCAATGCTGCATTCAGATCGTCACGCATACGGATAGCCTCATCTCTTGTTGCCTTCTGGAAACCAAGAAGTTTCTCTCCGTTCGGACCAATCTCATCTGTTAATGCCATCGGATCGATGTCCTCACGTTTCTTCCATGCGCACATCAACGAACGAGAAGCATTGACGATACCACCCTTACCATTTACAAAAGAAGCTACAGCATCTTTACCGGAACCGCCCTGTGCACCATAACCAGGAATAAGGATCAGTGCATGCGGCATGATCTTTCTGACTTGAACAGCCTGTTCCGGCCATGTTGCGCCTACAACTGCACCAACAGAACTGAATCCTGACTCACCAATCAGTTCGGATCCCCAATTCTCAACATGTTCAGCCATCGCCTCAAATACAAGTCGACCATCTTCCAGCTTCAGATCCTGAAGATCGCCTGCAGAAGGATTAGAAGTACGAACCAGAATGAACAGACCCTTGCCCTTCTCTTTTGCAACATCCAAGAATGGTTTGATGCCATCAATGCCGAGATAACCGTTTACTGTTACGCAGTCAGCCTCGAACATCGCTTCACTCGAATCATTGATGATCTTCGTCTCACCAATGATTGCATTCGCATAAGCGGTTGCTGTCGTGCCGATATCGTTACGCTTCGCATCTGCAATCACGATCATATTCTTCTCATGTGCATACTCGATCGTCTTCTTCAAGGCTTTCAAACCTTCCAGACCATACATCTCGTAGTATGCAAACTGCGGCTTTATTGCAGGGATAAGATCGTACACCGCATCGATCAGCAGACGATTATACTCGAAAATCACCTCAGCTGTTGCAGTATCAGCGGCAACAGAAGTGTTCTTCCAGTTATCGATCATCGGAGATGGAATATAGTCAAGTTTTGGATCAAGTCCCATAACCGTCGGGTTGTTACATGCTTCAATTCGACCAAGTAAACGATCAGCAAAGTTCATCATAAGTGATTCTACCTCCAACAATTGTCAATTTCACTCTACCGTCAAGTGTCTCACCGATATATGGTGAATTCGTGGCTTTACTTAGAATTTCTTCTTTCGTGTAGACGAACGAAGTATTGAGATCTGCCAGCGTCACGTCAGCAGGCATACCCTGATCAAGTGTACCACGTCCCAGTTTCAGAATCTTTGAAGGATTCACGGTCATCTTCTCAACCAATTCAGGGAGAGTAAGATATCCAGGCTTAACCAGATAAGTATATCCCACGGCCAGAGCAGTTTCAAATCCAATGATTCCGTTATTCGCCAGAGAGAATTCAATATCCTTCTCATCAATATGATGCGGAGCATGATCCGTTACAATACAGTCAATTGTTCCGTCTTTCAGTCCTTCAATGACGGCCATACGGTCTTTCTCCGTACGAAGCGGCGGATTCATCTTATAGTTTGTATCATAGTTGACACAAGCTTCCTCTGTCAGGGAGAAATAATGTGGACATGTCTCGCAAGTCACCTTTACGCCACGCTTCTTGGCTTGACGAATAATATCGATACCGCGGGCTGTACTTACGTGACAGATGTGAATTGGCATATCCAAATACTCTGCTGTCTGCACATCACGAGAAATCATGATCTCCTCTGCAATAGCCGGAATACCGCGAAGACCCAGAGAAGTAGAAATCGCTCCCTCATTCATTGCACCCTCTGCAATGGACAAGTCTTCACAGTGGTTCAGAACAGGAATATCAAAATCCGAAGCATATTCGAGTACTTTCTTCAGAAGATTGGAAGTAGCAATCGGTTTACCGTCATCAGAAACGGCAACAATACCAGCTTCCTTCATTAAGCCCATCTCTGCAATTTCCTTGCCCTCGAGTCCCTTACTTGCAGCGCCGATTGGGAATACATTACAAGATCCCACCAACTCCGCTTTTCTCAAGATACCTTCTACTACCGCAGCATTGTCACATACTGGTTTGGTATTTGGCATACAGCATACGCTGGTAAAACCACCCTTCGCCGCACTTGCAGTACCCGTCTTAATATCTTCACGATACTCAAAGCCAGGTTCACGAAGATGACAGTGCATATCGACCAAGCCCGGCATAACGGTCAATCCCGTAGCATCAATCACTTTGTCAGCTTCACCGGAAAGCTGATCTTTCAATACACCATTTTCAATATACAGGGAAACAACTTCCCCGGTCTGATAATGCTTCGCATTACGAATCTCAATTCTGTTCATTCTGATTCCTCCTTGCCATGAGTAGATAGAGCACAGCCATACGAACCGCAACACCGTTCGTTACCTGTTCATTGATTACAGACTGTGGGCAATCATAAACACATGTCGGCAATTCCACCCCGTGATTACATGGACCCGGATGAAGAAGATAAGCACCAGGCTTCGCAAGTTTGAGTACATCTTCTGAGATGGAATAGAATCTAGAATATTCAGCAACCGATGGGAAGAGCGACTTCTGCTGACGTTCCAGTTGAACACGAAGACCCATCACGGCATCTGCGTCCTGAACTGCCTCACTTACTGAACGGCAAACCGTACATCCCATCTGATCCAGTCCAACAGGGACCATCGTTCTCGGTCCGGCCACACTCACGGTTGCGCCAAGTTTCGTAAGTCCGATGACATTGCTTCGAACGACACGACTGTGATACAAGTCTCCACAAATTGCAACTTTCAAACCATCAATATGTCCATACTTCTCGTAGAGTGTAAACATATCAAGAAGCGCCTGTGTCGGATGCTCATTCATACCATCACCGGCATTTACAATAGAAGCCTTCACTCTCGGTGCAAGGTAATGCGGTGCACCAGACTGGCTATGGCGCATGATGATAATATCCGTAGCCATCATATCGATCGTTCTTGCTGTATCAAGAAGAGATTCTCCCTTATTTACTGAGCTTCCGGATGTAGAGATGTTTGCACTTGCAGAACCCATATACTTCGATGCAAGCTCAAACGATAATCTTGTACGTGTGCTATTCTCATAGAAAAGCGTAACAACTGATTTACCCTGAAGATGAGATGTCTTCTTATTTCCAGAAGTAAGTACCATCTTCATCATCTTCGCTGTATCAAGGATCTCCATGATCTCTTCAGCGGTTAACTGCTTGAGTCCCAGCAGATCTTTACTTCTAAGTCCCATTATTTCACCTCTTCGCACAATACTACTTGATCTTGTCCATCGATCTCATTGAGCTGAACTTGAATCATTTCAGATGTTGATGTAGGAACATTCTTACCTACATAATCTGAACGGATCGGAAGTTGTCTATGTCCTCGGTCAACCAAAGTGGCCAACTGAATACAAGCAGGTCTTCCCATATCAAAAATCGCCTCAATCGCTGCCCGTACCGTACGTCCGGTAAACAAGACATCATCGATCAAGACGATCTTCTTATCATTAATATTGAAGTGAATCGCGGTACCGTTCACTACAGGATGCGCAGCAAGTGTACTCAGATCATCGCGATAGAAAGTAATATCCAGAATTCCAACCTGTGGTTTCTTCCCTTCCACTTCCTCAAGTACATTCGCAATACGTTCCGCAAGTGGTACACCACGTCGCTGAATACCAATCAGTACCACATCATCGAGGCCTTTGTTCTTCTCAATGATCTCATGCCTGATTCGACTCAAAGCACGGGAAATCGCCTGCTCATCCATCAGAACGGTCTTCTCATGAAACTCCTTCACAAACAACACTCCTTCCACATAAACGCCGACAAAAACGGCTTGTAAGATGAACCTCACGGTATCCTTACAAGCCGTCATGATCTGATTATATGTAGTTTCTCGAAGTGCAATTCGAGAAAGGATATACGATTGAACAATGACCTTTCTGCTCTCTCCGGAACAGGCTTAAAGGATACACTGTTAAGATAATAGAGCAATCACCTCTAAAAAGCAACACTATAATTACCAAATCTCTTCATCATCGTAATTGTAGTTCCAGCCACTGCCTTCCTCGTCATTACCCTTTTGGTCGTTACGACGCTGATCATCCGCACCTTCCATCTGAGACTGCATTTTCTGCTCAATCGAGCTCTCACGCTGATTGCGAGATTCTTCTTCGGACTTGGACTGAGAAGCATCGGTTGTTTGATCACTCTGTGAATCACCGCCCCCACTTGAAGAATCACTCTGCTCCTGCTGTTGCGACTGCTGCTGTGACTGTTGTTGCTGCTCTTGTTCCTGCTGTGCCTGATTCAGCATCTCGAGGATCTCATTATACAGAGTCTGTGCATCTTCGTCGTGGCCATCGCCATCCTCGTTTGCACAATCGTCTTCGGAGAGTACTTCCAAACATTCTTCAAGAATTTCAATCGATTCTTCAATATGCTCTTCGCCCAACCAATCAGGTGACAACTCTGCAAGCTTACACAAAGCGATATTCACTCGAATCGGACATTCTTTTCCTTCCGGCGGATCCAATGAAAGTGCTTTTTCATACTCTTCAATCGCCATCTCATAGTCATATAGCTTGTAACGAATATTGCCGTTATTGAAGTGAACAATATACTTCTCTGTCAGATTTCCGACTTCAAGAAGTGAGAAGTTCTCGGAATAATCTTCCTCGCTATACTTCGAAATCACCCATTCATTATAAGCATATGTAAAAGCAAACTTGAACAGGATCACAGCCGCAATCGCATAAATTGTAATTAGTATCGTCTTTTTCATTCTCTCAGTTTCCTCTTGTAATAAACTAAATCGTAAACCAGCAAAGCAATCATCGGGATGGTAAACCAGTAATACGTGTCGACATAACCCGCTGTTGTGGAAATACCATTCGTTGAGAAATCATCAAGTTCTACATTAATTTCATCCACCACATCCATGATCGTTTCCGAATTATCAATGTGGTAATAGGAAACACCTAAATCATCTGCAATCGATTCAAGATTGTCTTCATCAATTCTCGATACAGCCTTACCGTACTCGCCTTGTGCATTGGTCATCATGTAAGTCGGTTCTGTATAATCGTCATTATATGATTTAACTTTCATATAACCGCCTTCTTCTGTACCATAGCCAAGGACGGCACCTGTGAGAATATAATCTTCAGCCTTTGCGTAGGAGGCCAGTTCTTCTTCCTTCTCCGTAATCTCACCATCACTTAAGAAGAAGACGATCTGAACACGGTCTTCAAAACGCTCTGCATGATTACTGAGCGTTTCCAACAACACTTCGTATGGCAGGTTGAGCGAGGTACCATTGGCATAATACATCGTCTCACCATTCATGCTGTCAAGACATGAAATGATATTGTTCTCATCTTCGGTATACGGTGACATGACATCTGCACGATTACCGAAAGAAATCAGGCCAAAACGCGCACCTGCAAATTGATCCATGATGTATGCACAGTCTTCTTTGGCTGCATCGATACGACGTCCCTCTCCATCGAAGTCTTCTGCAAGCATACTCATTGTGTTATCAAAAACAAACAATACATCGACATTAAGTTCTTCTTTCTTCACCTCATATGAGAAAACCATGATTCGAAGATTGATTACAAACAACAAGGCAACGATTAAGAACTGTCTGATAAAGTTCCAAACACCTTTACGCTTCATCAGCAGCATGCCGACACATATGATTGCCATAATCCAAACTGGCAGAATCGGATGTATTTTCATAGTTTTATCCTTTTACCTAACACGTAATATACAACTAATGCAATCGTAGCACAGGCAACAATCGCCTCAGGGTATTCCGTTTCAATGATGTCACTCTTGTAGATCGTATAAGTATCGGTCTTCTCAACTGCCTCAACGAGTCGTTCCGCCATGTTACTCATATCCAATGTGAAAATATCACCACCGGAAGTCTTACAACCGTCTTCAAACATGTCGAAGTCTCGCACTTCGTCCTGTTTTGGTGTAACACCAAAAACAATGACATTATACTTCTTACAGAGCGCCATCGCTTCTTCAAGATGGACGTAAGAATCTTCACTCTGTATGTTCTCAACCTGATTATCCGTACAAAGTATAATCACTCTCGTTCTTGTCTCATCTTCCTTCAACTCAGGGAACTCAAACAATGTCGTAACGAGACCTTCACCTGCAATGGACGAGCCATGGTATTCCGGATCCGGATCTTTGACCGTACCATCAATCATGTACATGAATTGACGCTCTTTCTCAACAGATGGAAATCTAGCAAAACCCGTGTATACATCTACGTACTTGGTCGCAAGAAGGCATGATTCTTCAAGTTTATCAAGTACTTCAATGATGTACTCATAGTCATTGGTCAACGGAACAAGTTGAACGGTCTTACAGTTAAAGATCGTAATACCAAAACGTTCACCTTGCAGGCCATTCACGAAATCCTTCAATTCTCTGACAGTCTCCAAGTCAATCTGAAATGCTGAATAAGAAGTATCCAGACACACATAGATATCTCTGTTATGGATCTCCGTCACTTTCTGACGAGCTCGGAAAGGTCGAGCAATCAGCATCATTAAGAAAGACAATGCAACCGCAAGACTAATGATCATCGTAACACTGCAGATACGATATTCCATCATTCTCTGCTTGTAGTACTTCATACCTTCAATTACTTCAGTATTCGCTACTTTACGGCCATCAATATACTTCTTACGAGCCCCGAATGAGATCAGTGTCAGAATAAGGATTACAGGAATGCCGATGTAAATTGCATATGGATTTTTTAATTCCATGACAAAATCACTCTCCTTGCATCCTCAACCGAAGAAAGCGTTTCTTTATCGCTTCGCTGCGCAAACTCCGGTGCATAAAATTCTTCAATCAAATGACTGATACTGATATTTCTGGCCTTTAACTCATTCAAAGAGAAATTCTGTGCCTCAATACCTGTCAAATCATACACAAACATACGTACAATCGCAGAAAGTTCCTGGTGAGCAATACGCGCATTCATAGTGCCTCCACGATACTGCTGTTCCACTGCATTGATCTTTGCAAGATACTCATTCTTCGCAGCAGGCAAAGACTTCGGTCTAAAGACAGAAATGTCTGCAGATGTGTTGCTTGTGTCCTTACGTAACAACTTGCGAAGCAGGAATATCAGGAGCAGAACGACGATTGAAGCGACAATCACGGCAGCCGTAATCCAAATTGGTAGTTTACTGTAGGAAAATGGATCCTGCAGATCAACGGATATTGGCAAATCTGTGCCGCTGTAGAAGATTCGTGATCCCACTTGTCACATCCTCCTTACTTCCAATTTCAGTAGACATGATCGCATGATGTAATAGTTTCTTCTCATTCTCCATCATGATCTTCTCTTTAGCTTCTTTCTCCATCTTGATCAGTTTCTTGTCCTCAGTGATAAAACGAGGCAGATAGCGATTCTGTTGCACTTTGAAAGAGCGATCACCCGTCACATTGACATCATTGATATTGACGAACAGAATGTCATGCTGACAGATCAACTTCTTCAGAATCTGATCAGATACCGATGAAGTACCACCTTGGTCGGTAATCACAAACACAACCATCTTTCTTTTGAAGTTCTTCAACAAGTACTCAAGAGATTGATTCAGATCCGACTTATGAGAATTCTGAACATCATTATCATAAGATGCAAGAATGTTCTCAATATCATAGAGTCTGGTGCGCAATGGGAAGAACTTCATCTTGCCGTCTATATTGTAGAGAGAGCCGACAAAGTCTCCATTCGAATAAGCAAGATATGCCAATGTTCCGGCTGAATAAATGGCAACATCCTTCTTCTCTTCCATCGTGCTTGTATGAGCATTCATCTTACTACCAGTATCAAAGACGATCATGATATTATGCTTCTTCTCAGCCACATATCGCTTGATCAAGAGCATTCTGCTTCGCGAAGAAGCCTTCCAGTCGATATCACGAATGTTATCGCCGGGAATATATTCACGCAGGTCCTCGAAATTCAGGCTACGTCCCATAAAAACTGACTTGTACGAACCATCCAGGATGCTCGTAGCCTTAATCTTGGTATGAATCGAGATGTTTGCTCGGATTTTTGTAATATAATCCAGGTTCATGGTGTCTGAATTGCTCCAACGATCTTATCGATAATCTGTTCTACTGTCACGCCATCAGCCACTGCCGCGAAGTTCAATGAAATACGATGACGCAAAACACTGTGAATCAATGTCTTCACATCATCTGGTGTCACGTAACTACGACCGTTAATCAACGCAACAGCCTTCGAGACTTCCATCAACGCAATACAACCACGGGTACTAGAACCAAGCGTAATATACTCAGCAAGTTCTTTTCCAATAGTCGGAGCTGGATTTCTTGTAACACTTACAATATTGATAATGTACTTCTTAATCGCATCATCAATGTAGACTCGCTTTGCCATCTGCTGCAGGAAATAAACATCTTCGAGTTCAACAACTGCTTCAGACTTAGAGAAAACGTCCTTCTCAATACGGTTCAGGATCTCATACTCTTCGTCCTTATTCGGATAATCAATCTTTTCCTTCATCAAGAAACGGTCCAGCTGTGCTTCGGAAAGCAAATACGTACCTTCCTGCTCAATTGGGTTCTGTGTAGCAATTACCGTAAAGATCTTCGGCATTGCATAGTTATAACCACCAATTGTTGTCTGATGTTCCTGCATGACCTCGAGCATAGCACTCTGAGTCTTTGCACTGGAACGGTTGATCTCGTCGAGAAGAACGAAGTTTGCATAAACAGGACCTAATTTGGTCTCGAATGTATTCGTCGTATAATTGAAGATCTGTGTACCGATGATATCACTAGGCAGAAGGTCCGGTGTACACTGAATACGTGAGAACTTTCCGTTCACTGCATCGGTCAGTGTCTTCGCAGCGGTTGTCTTCGCAAGACCCGGGACAGATTCCAACAGAATATGTCCGTTAGAAATGATGGAAATCAGCAATGACCAGCCAAGTCTCGTCTGACCTACCATCTTTCTATAGTAATAATCGTTGATTTTGGAAATAATCGCTTTGCTCTTCTCCAACTCAACATTCGTGATTTCAGAATGATTCTCCATTTAATATCTCCTTCCAAACAACAAATCTTTCGGGTTAGTTGTCAAACAAAATATATCTAATATATACTATTGCAAATACAGATACTTTGCAAACAACATTTCCCCTCATTTTTTGCACTTCGTAGTTATAGACGAAAATGATATTCATTCTGTTGCAAAAAAGGAAAAGAAATTAAGCGTCAATACTTCTAGTTATCCACTTCAGCAACTTCAACAAATGTGAAATCACGAATTTGAACGCAATCTTCACTCATTGAATCAACAGTAAATGAGTACTCATAGAGGGCATGTTCCTTGAACTCCATATCGCATTCTAGATACTCATCTTCAATATTAGAATTTGCTCGTAAACGAAGTTGATACTGTCCACCAATATCTTCGTGATAATAGAATCCGTGATATTCACCTAAATCTGAGGCTTTGCAAATGACAGGTGTATATTGGCAACTATCATTATTCATGGCCTGAAGAATAGCAGAACTGAATCGATTGTCCTCAACGTCTGTTGTCATCGTAATCATTTGATCTGCCGTCATGGAAGTATGCTCTGATAATGTCCATTCATACTGCAGATCATGCTCACTTGCACTTTGCAATCCAGTTCCACTTATCGATATAGAAGTACCCAACACAATATTGGATTGATTCACTTCTTCTACATTAAGCGACAGATAGTAGCACTCACCTTCTTCCATGTACATGAGATAATCCATGTACTCGTCCTGAAGCGAAGAATTCGCCTTGAGTCGAATGGTGTACCACCCTGAAGAATACTTCATCTGATACTTTAGCGTTGTCTTTCCGGTTTTAGTCGTGGAAAGTATTGTCTCCAAATATTTACCGTTTACTTTGTTTATTAATTGAATCTGGAAAGAACTGAATCGATTCTCATCTACATCTGTGCCGAACACATATCCACTTTGAGGCGCAAAATTCTTCCGGCTTACGTAAGAAGAGACATCCTCCTCACAAGAAACGTTCGAACTAAATACCGGTTCAAATACATATGAAGATGCTGGTTTCAAATTACAATCATGCACCGACATCAGACCATCATAGTGAACTAAAACAATACTCATATTCTTCCGCTCAATATCGTAAGGAAGCAATGCACTGAAATCCCCATTCGTATCTAATGACAAATCATAGATTTGATTATCAGAAATCACATATACATATTCAGCCGAATATACATCAGCTTGATGTATGTAGAAACGCGTCAACTGATTACAATCTTGTGCATGAAGTGAGATCGAATCACCGACCTCACATGAAGAGAGCAATGTTGCAAGATCTTCATCGTAGTTACTATTCTCTCGCTGATCAATCAGAGCAGGAGACCACTTTGGTTCCTTCATCTGTTTCACTGGAAAATACTGTTCCTGAAATGTATACTCCGCAGCTTCAAAGAGAACAACATCAGGTTGGAAAGCCTGAAAGTAATAATCGAGATTACATACATTCACATAATTATGTACAGCGATATACTCACTACACTGACTTGCGATAAATTGAGGTCGAGAATTGTAGTAACTTCCCTGGAAAACCAACATACGAGGAAGATCAGCCTTATTCTCGTATCGCACATAATGAAAATACTTATGACTGGGATCAATTTCTAAGTACGGCGCATAATCCGTCGTTACATTACGATAACTCTCTTTCAGTTTAAAACTCGGTATGGTCTCATTTACTGTAAATTCAGAGACTGGCAAATACTGCGCAACCTTCGTTGATATCTCATAGTCATCAAATGACATGCCCGGTATACTAGGGAAATCTTGAGAGATACGATCCATAATATTCTTTGTTCCATAGAAACAACCAAGTTCATTCCAATGTCCAGCATCATACTGCACACTAAATACCTGCTCTTTCTTCGCCTGTTCTTGTAAATAGGAGGAATTATCAATATAATGAACGCCCAATTCATCCAATTGCTTGAAAAACGCATCTACCCATTCATCATTATAATTCACGCCACTCGGCAAATACTCTCTGTAGATGCTCAACTTCTCAGGTTCAAAGGCGAAATAGAACTTTGCCCCACGAGCCTCACAGTAGTCCTGCACAGACTTCAAGAATTGAGCAAAAACAATATGGTAATCTCCATATTCAACATTCTTATGCATTTTGAAGAAAACATAATCGTCTTTGCCATAGGTGTACGTAGGATGTGTCATCTCATGAGCAAATATATCATTGATTTGATCATATACGCGAATCATGTCTTTACGGTATCCGATACGATCTTTCAAATAAGCTTCCAAGTCATCACGAAATGTTTTATCTTTAAATTCAGGCTCGAAAGCCAAAACACGATTATCGATTTCCGATACAGCGTAGTGTTCTCTATTCATACGAATTACAGGAACGATCAATATGCAAAGAACCAAAAGAATAAATAAATAGTCGAAGACTTTTCTCATCGATTCAACCTCCTAGAACTGCATATAGATAAAGGGACTGTAACTAGCATTCACAATGAACAGAATAGAAAGAACAAGTAGTCCAATGAGAAAAACATACTTGATCCATACAAAGTATGTCTTCTGAATATGCTTCGAAATCTTCTCACTCAATTTGAATCGTCCCAATATTGCCAAAACTGCAGCAATCACAAGAATGATTAGAATTTTCCTGGTCAAGAAAAACCGCCAAGTAAAGTTAACCAGTTTCGAAGAGAATACGAACATTCGCTTATAGAACAAACCGGTTTCTTTCAGATTCGGAGACATGAACGGAATCCAAGCCATGAACACAAATAACGTAGTGCAGAGCCATTTTACTAGCGAAGGAACTCGTTTATACCAGTTCTTATTACGTATAGCACGTTCCACAACAATCACTAAGCCATGAGCCACGCCCCAAATCAAGAAAGTCAGATTCGCGCCATGCCATATTCCGGTCAACAGAAATACGATAAAGAGGTTTACATACACATTTCCAGTTCGATTTCCACCCAAAGGAATATATACGTACTCTTTGAACCAGTCACCAAGTGAAACATGCCACCTACGCCAGAATTCAGTAATCGACAACGAAGCATACGGGTGATCGAAGTTTGGCCGGATAGAAATGCCAAGCATTTCACTAAAACCAATGGTGCAGATTCCGCTTCAACTGCACGCGAATTCCGCTAAGACCTGCATATGAGATTCCGGTTCATCTGCACGCATTTCCGATACAACTGCACGCCATTCCGC
>JAGHVD010000025.1 GCA_018064475.1 Candidatus Scatonaster coprocaballi | reverse complement strand
CGTTTCCTTCTCCACCGTTTAAGAGGATGAACTTCCAGTCCAACTCATCGTCAAGATTCTCTGCGACGGAGAAATCACCGTTATGGATGAAGTTTCCATCTGCATCCGCTTGTCGATACTGTTTCTCCGGTTTGGTAACATTCATATCGTAAGAAGGTTTCTGATACACACGAACATAATCGACCTCAAACTCAGCTTTAGAGAAGTCCGTAGATGCATTTGGATTTCCCGGCCAATCTCCACCGACTGCCAGATTCAACTGAATATAGAAATCCTGGTCGAAAGGTGCCGGATATGGTACTTCGTCCGCGCCTTCACTTCCGGTAAACCAGTCATTACAAGTCAATACCAATTCGCCATCTGTGTAGAAACGCATCTCGCCCGGCTCCCATTCCACGGAGTACTCATGGAACTTCGAAGAGAAGCTATCTGCGCCGGTCTTGATAATAGTTCCCTGCTGCTCTCCATGCGGTTCACCATAGTGAATCGTTGAGTAGGAGGTAGAAGTATCATTTCCAAGGCTTTCCATGATGTCGATCTCACCGCACTTTGGCCAGCTACCGTAAAGGCTCTCTAATGTCGGCATCATCCAGATAGCCGGCCACAGTCCCTGTCCCTCCGGCACTTTCGCTGAAACAACAACTTTACCATACATGAAATCCGACTTCTTCATACCGTTGATCTTACCGGATGTGTAGTACGGTTTGCCGTCTTTCTCGGTCTTGATGGCCTTCAGCACCAGTTTTCCGTCGCGCAGGAATACGTTATCTGTAGATGTGGTATATTCCTGCAGTTCGTGATTGGTCCAGCCAGGCTGATGTGGGTCATAGCGCCACTTGGTCTCGTCCAGTGCCTCTCCATCGAACTCATCGTTCCAGATCAGATTGTATCCTTCAATCTGCGGAACACCCGTCTCTTCCGTGCTTTCAGACTGGACGACCGGTGTCGTGTCCGCACTCTCTTTCGTCTCCTCTTTCTTTGAGCATGATGCCATGGAAACCATCGTCGCCAATACCAGCGTCAAGCTCAATAGTTGATTCTTCTTCATATATGCCTCCTTTACCCCAAGCATAGATTTCTGTTACATCAAACATAGCAGAAAGCCCATATGCCGATATTGCTTTCTGATAACTTTTTTTACGTTTTCATGCTATAATCATACGGAAAAAGCACCGCATCTCTTGTATTTTTGCGATATTGGAGGAATCATCCATGGCCAAGCACAAACGTACCATCTCCTACCAAGAATTCCTGCACAAGGAGTATGAACTGCTCCATGCACCTTTTGAACCCGAGGCCGCCTTCTATGAGACGATCCGTTCAGGCAATTTGGAAGCGGTGGAAGCACTTCTTCAGGAACCTTTTCACGAGAAGCGCGGGATAGGCGTACTATCGAAGAATCCGCTCTCCAATCTCAAATATCACCTGACGATCTCCATCGCCTTGATTGCTCGTTACTGCATGTCCGGTGGCATGAGTCTTTCAGAAGCATATAGTCTCAGTGACTACTATATTCAGATGACCGACGAAGCAGAAAGTGCAGAAGAGATTTCAGAGATTCACGATGAAGCCTGTCGGAATTATGCCCGACTGATGAACCAGCGCCGCGCCCATATCAGTAATTCTCGCCCGATCCGCACCTGCATCAACTATATCTACGAGCACATGCATACTCGAATTACGGTAGAGAAGCTTGCAAAAGTCAGCAATCTATCTGCGCCCTATCTCTCCCGACTCTTCAAGCACGAAACGGGATATTCCATCAGCCAGTATATTCAGCTCAAGAAGATCGAGATGGCCAAGGAAATGCTCACCACTTCGAATTACTCCATAGCCGAAATATCCGTGTCGCTTGCTTTTCCCAGCCAGAGTTATTTTACCAATGTATTCAAGAAGAATACCGGGGTCACGCCGAGACTGTATCGAGAACAGTTCGGCGATCACCCGGTATCTGATTTTATCTAAGCGTCGGCATGAAGATTGATACCACCGCTTGCTCACTTCTTTCCTACACAATCGGTTCGAAATCAGAGGCTCCATGTTTACAAGTCGGACAGATAAAGTCATCCGGCAGTTCATCACCTTCGTAGACATATCCGCAAATCTTGCAGACATATCCCTTCCTGCCTTCCGTCTGTGGCTTCGGCTTCACATTCTTCTGATAGTAGGTGTAGGTCATCGTCTCTTTATCGGAGAAAACACGCGCCTCGGTCACAGAACAGATGAACATACCGTGAGTGCCCAGATCCACACAATCCTCCACCTTCAAAGACATGAATGAATTGATGTATTCAGGTAGAATGACAAGTCCGTTGTTGGATCGAAAAAGATGATCGTATCGGGCAAATTTGTCGACATTGCGCCCGCTACGGAACCCGAAGTTCTGAAACACTTCATAAGGTGTCTCCACAGAAAGGCAGTTGATGTTCATGAAGCCCGTCTTCTGGATCACGTGATAGGAATAGCTTTCCTTATTGATGGTTACCGCAACACGATTCGGAGTATTGGTCACCTGCGTAATCGTATTGACGATGATGCCGTTGTCCTTCCGTCCATCGTTCGAAGTCACAACATAAAGACCGTAGCCAATGTTAAATAGCGCAGACATATCCATACTATTCGCCGCCGCTTCTTCCTTCGACGGATCATCCTTACAAAGTTCTAGCGCCATGGCTTCGATCTGAGACTTCGACTCATTATTCAACGCCGACATGATCGTCACCTGATTCTTGGCATACGTGATGGCCCGACTATTCTCCAGAAGTTTCTTCATGATGCGATTGGCCTGTGGCGCCCAGGAACCGTTCTCCATCAAGGCCACCATCCGATTCTGGAATGAACGCTCGGTCAGTCGGGATATGAAGTCCTTCATAAACGGGAAAATGTCTCCGTTATAAGTCGTGGTCGCAAGCACGATTCTTCCATAACGGAATGCATCTTCCACACACTCCGCCAGATCTTCGCGGGCAAGGTCATGGATGACCACCTCCGGACATCCGTTGGTTTGTAACTTCTCCACCAGAAGATCGACTGCCTTCTTCGTGTTTCCATAGACGGAGGTATAGAAGATTGCAACACCATCGCTCTCGATGCCGTAGGAAGACCATGTATCATAGAGTTTCAGATATTGGGAAATGTCTTCATTCAGTATCGGACCGTGAAGTGGGCAGATGGTCTTGATGTCCAGATCTGCAGCCTTCTTCAGCACGCTCTGGACTTGGGGACCGAACTTGCCGACGATACCGAAATAGTATCGACGTGCTTCACACGACCACTCTTCTTCCACATCCAACGCGCCGAATTTTCCAAAAGCATCCGCCGAGAATAACACTTTGTCGCACGAATCATAACTCATGATCACCTCCGGCCAGTGAACCATGGGGGCCGACACGAAGTGCAACACATGTTTGCCTAATGGTAACTCATCGCCATCACCCACCACGATGCGGCGGTCTTCAAACGCCGTTCCGAAGAAGTTGCTCATCATGCTGAATGCTTTTGAAGAGGAGACGATCTGCGTCTTTGGATAGTTCATCATGAAGTTTACGATATTCGCCGAGTGATCCGGCTCCATATGTTGCACCACAAGGTAGTCCGGTTCTCGCCCACCCAACGCTTCGGCAAGGTGATCCAGCCACTCATGGGTAAATCGCTTATCCACCGTATCCATCACTGCAACTTTTGAATCAGAAATCACATACGAGTTGTACGCCATGCCATTGGGCACGATGTACTGTCCCTCGAACAGATCGATCTGATGGTCATCTACACCTACATATTTAATGTCGTTACTGATATTCATATTTTTCCCTTTCTGCATAAAAATACGGACGCATCGGGAAGAGGGCTGCCCCCCTCTCGAGCGTCCGTATGAAAATAAAATCATTTATTAGAATTCGAGTGCAGGTTTCCCTGCATGACGATGCTGAAGATTACTTAAAATATCTCTCCAGCATACCCTTCAGTGCTTTGCCGTGACGGGCTTCGTCTCTGGCCATCTCGTGAACGGTATCATGGATTGCATCCAGATTATTCTTCTTCGCAACGGTAGCCAGTTCTGTCTTACCGGCTGTTGCGCCGAATTCGCAGTCTACTCTCCATGCCAGGTTGGCCTTAGTAGAAGCCTTCATGTTCGGTTCAAGATCCTCACCCAGAAGTTCGGCAAATTTTGCCGCATGCTCTGCTTCCTCGTAAGCTGCTTTCTCCCAATACAGACCAATCTCCGGATAGCCTTCACGATGCGCAATACGAGCCATGCAAAGATACATACCGACTTCGCTGCACTCACCCGTGAAGTTTGCCTTCAACTGTTCGAAAATATACTTCTTATCTTCTTCAGAGATATCCGGATTGTCCTTTACTGTCTTCGCATACACACCATAGTTGTGTTCAGCGGCCAGTGCAAGTTCAGCTTCCATCTTCTTGAAAGCAGCCTTCTTCGCCTTGCAAACAGGGCACTCATCCGGAGCTTCTTCACCTTCGTACACATAACCACACACTGAACAAACAAACTTTTCCATACACATTCTCCTTATTGTTTTGATTGATTCTTCTGACACTTTGGACATATACCATCGAACTGTAGCGTGTATCCCAAGATTCGGTAACCGGATGTATCTTGTAGGAACTTCTCCATTTCCTCGATCGGCATCTCCACATCTGCCACCTTGCCACATATGCTGCAATGAACATGATAATGTGGAAAATTCTGGTGATCGAAGTGATCAGCACCGTTGTTGATCCGCACACGCATAGCCTCGCCTGAATCTGCAAGTTTATTCAACACCCGATACACCGTTGCACGGCTGATCGTTGGATACTCTTCTTGCACACGTGCAGCAACCTCGTCCGCCGTAGGATGATCACCTAGTTCAGCAAGTTTCTGTTGCACGATCTGTTTCTGCAAAGTATTGCGTTCCTGCATTTTCCGACTCTTTCTGCTAATTCGCCACAAGTACAATTGCTATTCTTCCATGCAGAAGACTTCTTATTGATATTACATCTCAATAAGTATATAGTCAACCTTTAGGAGCTGAATCAGCAATCAGATTTGGGGAAGTTTTGCCAATGCCTGGGCAATCTCCTCATCGGCAGGCACATAGTTCTCCATCTTTCCATCGTGGAACTTCTCGTATGCGAACATGTCGAAATATCCCGTTCCGGTCAGACCGAATACGATCGTCTTCTCTTCCCCTGATTCTTTGCACTTGAGTGCTTCGTCGATGGCCGCACGAATCGCATGGGAACTTTCCGGTGCCGGCAGCGTACCTTCCACGCGGGCAAACATCTCTGCTGCTTCGAAGACTTCTGTCTGCTTCACAGAACGTGCTTCCAGGATGCCATCGTCATACAACTTCGACAGGATCGGGTTCATACCGTGGTAACGAAGTCCGCCTGCATGGCTGGCCGACGGAATATAGTCGCAACCAAGTGTATACATCTTCGCCATGGGGCAGATCTTACCTGTGTCGCAATAATCGTAGGCAAAAGCACCTCGTGTGAGGCTGGGGCAGGATGCCGGCTCGACTGCGATAAAGCGGTAATCCGCTTCCCCACGCAGCGCTTCGCCGAGGAATGGGGACATCAAGCCACCAAGGTTACTTCCGCCCCCGGCACAGCCGATAATGATGTCCGGCTTGATGCCGTATTGATCCATTGCGGCTTTCGTCTCCATACCGATGATCGACTGATGAAGAAGAACTTGATTCAGTACACTTCCCAAAACATAACGATAACCGGGTGTTGTGACCGCAGTCTCCACCGCTTCAGAGATGGCGCATCCAAGTGAACCGGATGTACCCGGATGCTCAGTAAGGATCTGCTGACCCACCTTCGTAGTCATGGATGGCGATGGAGTCACCGATGCACCATAGGTACGCATCACTTCTCTGCGGAAGGGTTTCTGTTCGTACGAACACTTTACCATGAAGACTTTGCAGTCCAGGTCAAAGTAGGAACATGCCATGGACATGGCCGTTCCCCACTGTCCAGCGCCCGTCTCGGTCGTGACACCTTTAAGGCCCTGTTTCTTTGCATAGTAGGCCTGCGCAATGGCCGAGTTCAGCTTATGACTGCCACTCGTATTATTGCCCTCGAACTTATAGTAGATCTTTGCCGGTGTACCCAGTTTCTTCTCGAGAAAATACGCACGGACCAGCGGCGAAGGACGATACATACGGTAGAAATTGCGGATCTCCTCCGGAATGGGAATAAAACGATTCTCGTTATCCAGTTCCTGCTTCACCAATTCGTCGCAGAATACTTCTCGGAGTTCTTCTTTCGTCACGGGCTGATGGGTCGATGCATTGATCAGCGGATCCGGCTTCTCCTTCATGTCCGCACGAACGTTGTACCAAGCGTTCGGCATCTCGCTTTCGTTCAAGTAGATCTTGTAAGGAATTTCATTAGACATCTTTACTGTCTCCTTTCGTTGATTTGGGACGAAAGCTCATTCCTTGGAATTTTCCTGAAGAAACAAAAATCCCGTCCCAGCTTATTGGTTACTGCTGGGACAGGAATACAATTCTTTCCTGCGGTGCCACCCGGCTTGATCAACAACTTATCCTTGTTGAACCACTTTTGCATACCAACATATGCCTCTCTTTGTTGACGGGGGATCGAACCCCGGCGCAGATACTCTCTTCTTGAAGAACCGTCCGCCAGATGGTGTACGTTCTAAGGAGATTTCCCCTTGCCCTCGGAAGTCCATTCAGATCAGAAACTTCATGCTGCCCTCTCACCTACGGCAACTCTCTGTGTAGAAGAAAAACTGTTCCTACTCACTCTTCCTCTTCGGCTTGTCATGGATAATACCACTTGAAGTCACAGGTCGTCAAGAGGACTTCCTAAAAGTGACATTATGACTTACTTAAGATTCGAAAAGTTCGGTCGACAGATATCGGTCTCCGGAATCAGGGAGCAACACGACAATGTTCTTCCCTTCATTCTCCGGTCTTGCTGCTACTTGAAGCGCCGCATGCATCGCCGCGCCGGAAGAGATACCTACCAGCACGCCTTCTTCTTTACCGATCCTTCTTCCGGTTGCGAAAGCATCCTCACCGCTGACCGTAATGATCTCGTCGTAGATACCGGTATCCAGCACATCTGGGACGAAGTTCGCACCGATGCCCTGAATCGCATGAGGACCTGCATGTCCTTCGGACAGCAACGGTGACTCCTTCGGTTCCACCGCAATCACTTTCATAGACGGATTCTTCTCTTTGAGGTAAGTTCCCGTCCCAGTGATGGTGCCGCCGGTTCCCACTGTCGCTACAAAAATATCCACGTTTCCGTCCATCTGATTCCAGATTTCTGGGCCCGTTGTCTGATAGTGAGCTTGGGCATTTGCCGGATTCGTAAACTGCGAGGGAATAAAACTTCCCGGGATCTGCTGATGAAGTTCTTCGGCCTTCTTTATACAACCTGCCATACCAAGGCTTGCCTCAGTCAGCACCAGTTCCGCGCCGTAGGCCTTCATGAGTTTTCTTCTTTCCACCGACATGTTGTCCGGCATGACAATGATCAGGTGATATCCACGTGCCACGGCAACGAGTGCAAGACCAATGCCGGTGTTTCCAGATGTCGGCTCAATGATCGTCGCATGTGGATGAAGGATTCCCTTCGCCTCTGCGTCATCCAGCATCGCCTTTCCAACGCGGTCTTTTGCCGAGCCTGCCGGATTCAAGTATTCCAATTTCGCGAACAGGTTCGCGCGAACACCCTCGGCGCGCGCCATGCGAGTCATCTCAAGAATCGGTGTATTGCCAATCAACTGCTCTGCGGAGGTTACATATTTCGACATAGAATTACTCCTTTATCACGCTGTAGGCGCAGACGGATCAATCGTGGTTTCAGTCGAAGCGGCTGTCGTATTCGCAGTGACATCTGACGTCGGTATTGGTGTCAGCATCACAGGCATCGTCGATTCTCTCGGATAGATCTCATCCAATAGACCGAAGCGATAACCCTGACCTTCCATATACGTCAGTACTCTGTCCAATGCCTCAACATTGGACTGGGAATCATTGTGCATAAGAATGATCGCGCCGTTATGGTGGAACTTTTCGTAATGGTCTAAGATGAAGTCCACCGAAGGCTGGTTATTCTGATCGTAATCGTCATAGGCAAAGCTCCAGAACACCGTCTGATACCCGGCATCCTTCACCATCGTCAGTACACGGTCTGAATAAGAACCCGTAGGTGTGCGGAAATAAGGATCGATCGGATAGCCGGTGATCTCATAGAAGTACTCCGCCACGTCAAACATCTCACTGATAATATCTTCCGCATCCAGTTTCGTCAGATCTTCATGATGAACCGTATGGTTACATACCATATGACCTTCTTCTTTCATGCGCTTCGCGTAGTCCTGACAACCTTCAAGATACATCTTCGTTACAAAGAAATTCGCCTTCACATTATGCTTAGCAAGCGTGTCGAGGATCGACTGTGTACGATTCGTCGCATATCCACAATCAAAAGTCAGATAGACGACCTTATCTCCTTCAGGAACATGATCGTTCAGATAGTAGCTATCGTACTTCTTCATATCGAAGTTCTCGTAGTCGCCGGACGGCTCGTGATCCTTCTTACGGATGAAGCACCATGTATCCGGTGCCTCCTGCGTCAGCGTATTGTAGTAGCCGGCCCGCTCTTCCATGCACTTGCGCAATGCCTTCAGATTTTCAAGATAGTCTCCGCTAGGTACAGCCGAAGTCTCACGCTCCGTTGTTTCAGAAGGATCCTGCGTGCTCTCTGTTGTCGTCTCGACTGTAGCCACATAGATTGAAGGCGCAGTCTGTGATTCTCTCTTTGTTGTTTCGGTTAGTTCGGATATTTTCGAACATCCGGACAGCAGGGAAGCCACAATCAGGAACAAGCTCGCCTGCTTGGTTAATTTTGTTATATATTTCACCAGGAAAAACCCCGTTTCTAAATTCTTTCAAGTAAGTGAAGCACATCGATTCAACACACGATGTCATCTCACTTACCCTGCTATTATACTACGGTTTAGCTAGCGTATACGGCAAAAGCAAGAAAATTTACTTCTTCTTAACGATTAGAACCCGATTCTTTCCAAGAGCGTATCGAGAAGTTTCGCGTTCTGAATCGAGAATTCCGGTGTAATATGCGGATGTTCGTCCCCAAGAATACAACGCCCGAGTTGTTCCACTTCCAGTTTGTAATTCTGCTCAACAAATACACGGCGTTCGATCTGTACATCTCCGACTGTGATGCGATACTTCAGTTCACCTTCCTGGTTATACTCCACCTCAGAACGGATGGAACCCTTTGTACCGTGAATATAGAGTCGATCGTACCGTCCGAATCCATCCACGCCGAGGATCATACCGACATCGAAGGAAGCGCGAACACCATTAGGGAATTTCATGATGGCACCGGCAAAAGCATCCACCCTGTCTTCTTCTTTCGTCTTGGCTGGGGATTCGCCCATTGTACCATCGCCCAGTTCGGAAGCTTCATCAGACATCTCTGCCATGGCACGAACATAGACCGGCGAAAGAGACGTCCAGTCAAATGAATCTTCTAAGCCTTCCGTCTCCAAATGCTGATTCTCATCAGAAGAAGTCATCGCACCGGCACGCAGAAGCGAGAGGATCATGGTGGTGCAGTAACAGCCAAGATCATAGATCATGCCACCGCCCAGTGGCTTATGGAGTCGGAAATCTCTACGATAACCTTGGGTAACAAATGCGGTATCAATGTATACTAGATCACCGATGATGCCCGAAGCGACATCCTCACAGAGCGACTCGACGTAGGCGCTGTGAAGATACGCGTATGCTTCCATCAGATACACACCGTATTCACGTGCCACTTGGAACATCTCCTGCGCCTCCTGTGCATTGAGGGCTAAAGGCTTCTCACATAGTACATGTTTACCGGCCCGAAGTGCCGCAATCACCCACTGCTTATGAATATGGTTAGGAAGTGGAATATAGACAGCTTCCACCTTGGAATCTTGGAGAAGGGCCTCATATCCGACATAGCCGACCTGAAATCCGAACTTCTCCTGATACTGTTTCACTTTCTCTTCAGAACGTCCGGCAATGGCATAGAGCTCGCAGTTTCCAGCCTTCTTCATTCCAGGGATCGTGCAATTTGCCGCAATTGCAGCTGTACCCAATACACCCCATCTCACCATACTCAGATTGCCTCGCTTTCTTCATCGTTGTAATCATCTATTTCATATCGTTGTAATCTTCTACTTCCATTGTATGCGAAGCGCATTCAAATCGATACGCAGATTCTTCCGAATTATTGCATTTTCATGCCTACATTGCCGAGACCATTTCCGCGATTGCCGCGATACCCATGATTTCCGCAATGGGCGCGATACCCATGATTTCCGCAATCGCCGCGCTGTCTCGAGAGCTCATTCTTTACAAGGCAGTCTTTTATCAAAAAACATGGCACAAATCAGAAATGTGTGCTATCATAGTCGACGGAAGCTTAGCTCAGCGGGAGAGCATTCCCTTCACAGGGGAGGGGCCATGGGTTCAAACCCCATAGTTTCCACCAGTAACTACGAAGATCCTGGAGATCCGATTCGTCGGGTCTTCAGGATTTTTAAATTCCAATCAAATTGAATTTTCAAAGGCCTTATGCTACCTTAAATCTATGAATATTTCTTAGTTCTGGTCAAGGATGCAGGAGGATCAATATATGGGTTTACGGAACATCATGGAACGTGCTGCGCACGAGAATCGCAAGTTTTTCATCACGAACTGCATCAAATTCGATACGCCCCGTCTGGCGGAGGAGACCTACCCGGAAGATGTGAAAGTCGAATCCGACATACCCTATGCCGAAGCGCCGAAGAAAGCGGGTGCTTTTGCCGACGAGAAATACGAACTATGCTGCTGCGATCGCGTGCTGGACATCTACACACCGGCGAACGCGAAAGAAGGCGAGATGTTCCTACTCATCCATGGCGGTGCTTTTGTATATGGATGCAAGGAACTGGACAAGAACTTCGCCATGCACTTGAGTAAAGCTTCCGGTGTGGCCGTGGCGAACGTGGGCTATCGGTTGATTCCCCACGCCGATCTTCAGGGGCTGTTGCAGGACATTTTCCTGGCTCTGTCCTATGTCATCAAGAACAAGGGTGTGCGCAAGATTCACACCATCGGCGATTCAGCCGGTGGCTATCTTTCAATCCTGACAGCGATCCTGATCAATTCTAAAGAAGCGCGCAAGGAATGCGGTCTTGCTCAGTTTGACGAGATTCTCGCAGGTGGCGCTGTTCAAGAGGGTGTCCGTGCCGTGACTGCGAATCCGATCTGCACCAGTTTCCGTCACCACCCGAAGCGTTTCTGCGGTATCTTCTTCGATGCTGACAAGAAAATGCCTGCTTATATCTACGACTTAACTAAGGCGATCACGAAGTATGGCTGCCCGCCACTGGTCCTGACCACCGGCGACAAAGATGACATGCGTAAGGAGAACGAATTCCTTCTGAAGAGCGTACAAAAGGCCGGTATCCCGGTGAAGTACGACTATGCCGTCTCCACGGATGACCGGCCAATGCATCATGTGTATCAGATTGCCCATCCCACCTGGCCAGAAAGCCAGAAAGTGATTGCGATGATCTGTGAGAATGTGGCGGAAGCCTAAGTTGGCTTGATCCTCTATCCACAAATCAAGCACGAGCGAGACGTTGCTCGCTTATTGAATACCTGGGCAGTCTAGATGCTCTTCAGCAGTGCGCAATCATGTTCTTCTTCGGCATCAGAAGTTCTCTACCTCTGGGGCCTTGGTGAAGCTACTGTATGTCGCGGTGGCATTCTGGAAATAGAAGACCTCGGTGTTACCATCGTCCTCGTTGTACATGCCACGGAGGTTCGGATATGCATCGAGCATGGAAGTTCTGGCCTCACGACGATCGTCCTCGATCAGTTCGCCTGCAATTCGGATCCATTCGCCGTTCTTGAATGCGCAGATCTCTGCCTTCGGATTGGCGTGGAGCTGTTTGGAAGTCGGCTTCACTTTGCCGGTCTGGATATAGAGTTTCCCATCAAAAACATTCGCTGTGCCGAAGGGTCTGACTCTTGGCTGGTCACCTTCTACCGTCGCCAGATAATACACTTCCGCATCCTTCAGAAACTGAGCTGCTCTTTCTATACTTCCCATAATGAAATCCTCCTATTCGCGTTGTAGTTTTGCATCTGGTATCAGTATATCATTCTCCACTTATTTCCCGAACAATTCTTTCATGTTCTCGCGGAAGAGATGCATGTCCAGTGGATGGTTCTTGATTTCCTGCGTCAGAATCAGATTCTTGCCTGTATAGATGCCCATGGCGCGGTACTCCTGAATTTTCCGCATGTTGTCCGCGAGATATTCAGGATCGTCTAGGCGTCCAAGGTGTTCGTGATAATACACCTGGCGGCGGTGCACATCCAATGCCAGAAAATCCACATACCGCTTCCGGCCGCCAGGTACTTCTATCGGATAATCATACTTATACGGAATCCCCAAGTCATAGTAGGCATCCGCAATCATGGCTTCTGATTTCGAGCGCACCCTCTCCCCACGCTTGGTTGCGAAGACCTTGTCCTCCGGCCGATAGGGATTTGCCGCATACGACTCGGCCTGCCAACGTTTCGCGTACTCCTCATCGTCCAGCAGCGCCGGCGTCACCAGATTCTTCCGCGCAGGAATCAGCTTCGTGTAGACCTCCTCCGGCAGTTCCTCAGGGTAGCGCTTCAAGGCGTCCTCAATCCAACGCAGCTCTCGCTCCATTGATTTCAGAAGCTTGGTAAAGTATTCCTTCTGGGCCAGCGCGCGAATGTGATTGCTTTCGTTTTTTCTTAGATACTTGTACTTGTCATTCGCCAATTCAGAAACATAGTAAAATCGAGGCTTCCCTTCTGAATATGTAACTCGCAAATGACCTTTGGGAGCTTTAATCATTTTCTGATTAATCATATTCTCCAAATATTCCAACTCTTTTCTCCTGTTAATCAGAACATCTGTGATTTTACGCATCTATACACTCCTTCTTCTAGGCCTGAGTCTCTCGCTTCCTGATTCAGGCCTATATGTTTTCGATTTACCTAGGCCTAGGTCTTCATATTTTCCCTTCAGGCCTATATGTTTTCGATTTACCTAGGCCTAGGTCTTCATATTTCGTCTTCAGGCCTATATGTTTTCGATTTGCCTAGGCCTAAGTCTCCATATTTCGTCTTCAGGCCTATATGTTTTCGATTTGCCTAGGCCTAGGCCTTCATATTTTCCCTTCAGGCCTATATGTTTTCGATTTGCCTAGGCCTAGGTCTCCATGTTTTCCCTTCAGGCCTACCAAGTATCAAAAAAGCGCCCCTCATGGAACGCTTTCATTACAATCAATTTCGATTCGCACTTCAATGCCATTCTTCCGACATTTTTCGACAAAACTCGCACTCCTGTCGCAAGCCCACATCATTTCGGAATCATACTGTTCTGGTAAAATCACTCGCGCTACTGCACTCGTTCTCCCCAACTCAAATTCCCAACTCAAACTTCAGCTGCGGCCCCATCGGGTCATAATCCATCATCTCGAAATCATCCAACGTGATGTCTTCCAGCGCGCAACCAGGTTCCTTATGAAGCACCAGCATCGGGTTCTTGAGCGGCGGAAGTTTCGAGGCATCCACGCCATCCGTATAGATTGACAATGCCGCCTGATCCTCGGCACGGCGCAGAAGCTCGTGTGCATTCTCAAAATGGCGATCATAGATCTGTTCGTTCGCAACGAAATGGGTAAAAACACCCGCTTCGTAGCCGGTCACCCGCGCGATCATGATCAACAGCGCCGCGTACTGAATCTCGTTGATACCACCTGCGCCGGACGCAGTCAGCATATCGCCGGAACGCTGCACCATGCACATATCCAAATACTTCCCACGAACATTCCAGATAGTCAGGAACGCACAAGGCGCAAGGCCACGCGTCTCGCGAAGATCGCTCTCCTGCCACAGGGACATGATCTTCCTTCTTCCATAAGGATCATTCTTAATATCTTCAATCAAACGATTCACAAGATCGTAGCGCTTCACGGTAGCGCCATAACGCTGGCCGATGGTACCATCGCCGATATCCCACGGTCCCCACCAGTTCACGCCAAGTTCCTCCATCTCAGACAGCACATTGGTCGGGCGCTGATAAATCGTGAAAATCTCTCGAATGCCGGTCTTCCAAGCTTGCTTGCGAAGCGTGCAGATCGGAAATTCACCTTTACTCAGATCATACTTTCTCATCACATGGTTCACGCTGATCGTATGCGCCGGAGTACCATCCTCGTACTTCGGTCTCGGGTCCACATCCTTGAAGCCATTGTCCAGAATGTTGTGAATGTCACTGATTAAGTAATTGTCCGCTTTCGTCATATTCAACGTCCTCTCTGTGATTACGTTCTCGGTAGTTGCGCCTTCACAAGAACGCAGCCGAAACATCTTCTATATTCAGGCACCTATGTTCTCATCTGAAACAATTATACCAAATATGCTTCAGAATATGCTTCAGATATACTTATCAACCCTTCTTTTTCCGACCAACCATGAATCTGCGCCCCAGTCTTCCCATCGTCCGATACGGAAAACGCTGTAACGCTTTGTCTGCTTCGACCAGTTTCTCACGGATCGGCACGCTCTGCGGACAATGTTGCTCACATTTTCCGCACTTGACGCACAAGCTCGCCGAAGCCGGCTCGACACGGAGCGCCATCGTCTGCAAATACTCGAACCGTCCCGATTTCTTCCCCTCAGAAAACATATGATTGAAGCACGAGAAGATCGCAGGGATATCCACGCCCTTGGGACAAGGCATGCAATACCGGCATCCCGTACAATCCACTTTGGTGTTCGCCCGAATATACCCTCGGATCTTCTCAATGAATGCTTCTTCTTCGTTGGCAAAAGCACCCACCTCCGCTTCAGAAGCGGTCTTGCAATTGGCTTCCAGCATCTCCATCGAATTCATGCCGGACAGCACGCATGTAACCTCTTCTTGATTCCAAAGCCACCGGA
>JAGHVD010000072.1 GCA_018064475.1 Candidatus Scatonaster coprocaballi | reverse complement strand
GGTCGTCCATTAACTGGTGTAGAAGTTAAAATTGATTCTGAGAGTACCAAAAATGGTGCAGTCGGTGAGATACTATGTAAGAGTGATTGTGTGATGCAGGGTTACTACGAGAATCCTGAGGCAACGGCCGAAGCGTTGGAACCGGATGGATGGTTCCACACTGGCGATATGGGCTATCTCGACAAGAAGGGATGTCTCCATATCACCGGACGCGTAAAGTCTATGATCGTTCTGACGAACGGAAAGAAGGCTTTCCCGGAAGAGATGGAGTCACTCCTTAACAATATTCCGGGTGTCAAAGAGACGTTTGTCTGGGGTGCCAAGGATGAGCATGATGCCGTAGAGATCTGCGCGAAGTTACTGATCGATCGTCAGGAAATCGGAAAGAATCTTCCGGTTCCGGATACGACGGCCGGTGACAAGGCGATTCGAGAGTATCTGAATGCCAAGGTGAAAGATGTGAACCATCAGATGCCGTCATACAAGGTAATTCGATATTTCGTATTCTCTGAGACAGAGATGGTGAAGACGACGACCTTGAAGGTGAAACGACCACAGGAACAGAAAGCGATAGAAGATAAGCTTTCGGCTTCTGGTACGACGATGAAAGCGGCGAACGGACAGAACCTCGATACCCTCTGATCATGATCGATCTTGATCAATAGAAGGAGGTACAGTTATGGGTTTCCATTTGCTATGTGGGATACACCCGAGTACATTGATGGATCATGCACTCGACCGAATTTGCGAGGAAGCAATTCAGTGGCCGACCCGCCGTGGATATATCATTGTTCCAGAGAAGATGAAGGCGGAAGTAGAACGCCGATATATTGAGATTCTCCAAGCGAAACGTGGAAAACAGGATGATGGATCGGCTTTCATGATGATTGATGTCGTTAGTTTTTCCCGATTTGCATATCGTGTATTAAGTGAAGTCGGTGGTGTTGGCGGGAAGACGATGTCATCTGTAGAACGCACGATTCTGATCCATCGTATTCTCCAAGAAGATAAAGAAGATTTCTCACTTCTTTCCCACTTCTCTGAACGAGTTGGATTCGTGAGAAGTGTGGATGAAGTGTTGGGAGATTTCTATCGTTACGACGTATCTCCCGAGATGCTCACACAGATCGACCGTAAAGATGTGGATCCCATCACCTCCCAGAAGATCACAGATTTTGGTGTACTGATGCAGAAGATGGATGCCATGCATCAACAGTATGGCTTTGTACCGGAACGATTCTCGATGAAGCGTTTGATTGAGGTACTCAAGCAGTTTGCGGCGAAGGATCCGTCTACGAAAGAATGGCCGTTGAAGAGACTGTCTTTCCTGCAAGATGCTTCGGTTTGGATCCTTGGGTTTGCGGAGAATCGTGTTTTCACACCTGAGGAGTTCACCATTGTTTCTTTGCTAGAGCAGGTAACGTCTAAGGTGACGATGACGGCTGTTTCAGAATCAAAAGATGGGACAGGTACGAATGATATCTGCCATTTTGGAAATCAGACTGTTCGTGCGTTTGCGCAGAAACTCCCATTTGCCTCTGTAACGATGGTAGAAGAACGGCCGAAGGCAGATTTTGGTCTGGCTCAGATTGCTTCCGATTATGCCGCACGTTCCGCAAGTCGCCGCGAGGACTTGTGTGCGCCTGTGGAGATTCGGGTATTCCAACGTGTGAGCGATGAATTGGAGTATGTGGCGGCACGGATCCGAGAATTGGTCGAATCCGGGAAGATGCAGTATCGTGATATTACGGTAGTGCTATGTGAATCGGATAAGTACAACAACGGTATTCATGCGGCGTTTGCCAAGTATGGACTAGATGTATTTCTGGATTCCAAATCACGGCTGATCGGTACATCCTGGATGCAGTATGTCCAAGCGATATTAGACATGTGCTGTCACAACTGGAGAATTCCGTATGTGATGAATTTGTTGAAATCCGGTTTTGTTGCTTTCCCACCAGAAGAGGTTCAACGCTTCGAGAACTTCTGCTTGGCCCATGGGCTTCGAAACAAGAAGAAGATTCTGGACTGTGTATCCTATGCCAAGAATGACTGGGAGAAGCAGTATCTGACCCGCTTCGCAGAAACACTGGAAAATCTGGATCAGAATCTGAAATCATTTACAAGTGCTCGTTCGTGTCAGGCACGCGCGATTGCCCTCCATAATCTTCTGATGGAGAAGAAATCTCAACTGGAATACTGGGTGAATGAGTGGAGCAAAGGTGGAAATCAAGAGGCTTCTCTTGCGCTGGCGGCATCATACAATGTTATGGATGATGCACTGCTTGCCTTGTCCGGCGAACTGGGACAGTTCAATATTTCATTGGACAATTTCTGCAATGCTTTGATTTCTGCAGTGGCGACACAGAGTTTGGGTAAGATTCCTTCCTTCGTAGATCAAGTGATGGTCACGGATCCTTCCGGCGCCTATCGTCGGCCGTGCAAAGTCATGTTCGTAGTTGGATCGAACCGGAAGAACTTTCCCTACTCATCACCCTCTGAAGGGTATCTGAAGAATCGAGAGAGAGAAGTAATCGCAGAGAAACTTTCGATTGCATTTCCGAACCATGCCAAGGATCAGAGTTACGCGGATTTTTTTACTGCTTGTGCGCTGCTTGATACGGCGTTAGAACGTATTGAATTTACTGTTCAGAATTCCGTTGAACCCTCTTCGGTGGTGCTTTTCCTAACGGAAAATTATCCGAAGATTCAGACCAAAGTGGTGAATCATCTGCAATTGGGAGATCCTCGAATGATATTGGAAGCACGCATGAAGGATTATCTGCGTGAGGTAATTACCAGACGTGTGGAAGTTGATGACGATGAGATGAACGATGCGCTATATATGTGGAAGACACACTTCAACATGCAATCACTCTCTTCGGAGAATCCACAGAATACGGAACTTCAGATTCCGCCGGAACTGATCGATCAGCATTACCATGATAATCTGCATATGAGTGTCTCCGGAGTGGAGAAATATGTGATGTGCCCATATAACTTCTTCAGCGAGAATATTCTGAATTTGCAGGAGCGTGAGGTTCAGATGGTGAAGCCGACAGAAATGGGTACCATTGCACATTCCATTATGGAACTGGCGTTGAATGAATATCACGACCAGTTCTTCGGTACGGAGAATCAAGAAGAACGTCAGAAGATCCATGCATCGTACCTAAATAGAGACAAACGTGCATGGGCGGAAGAACTGTTGGTCGTGGCGAAAGAACGTGAACCGTTCGCGTATTCGGAAGACATTGCGATGCAGACGGAGGCGGATACAAAGCTTCTTCGCGCCGCTTCCGAAACCTTGCAGGAAATCTTCGAACAGATCGATCCGGATTCATACGTGCCGGTGGAATTTGAGATGAAATTCGGCTTGGATGGTTTACCGGGATATGAGATGAATCTTCAGGATGGTCGAAGCGTAACGTTTAACGGAACGATCGATCGTGTCGATCTGAATCAGGAGACGAAAGAGTTCAGAATCGTGGATTACAAGACCGGTACGAAAGAAATCGCGTATGATGCACTCTATGCGGGTGCCAGTGTACAACTCCCTGCATACATGCATATGTACCAGAAAATGCATCCGGGATACGCGCCCACAGGCGTTTCTTATATGCATGTAACTTCGGCCAAGAACAAGACAGCACTATTGGATGAACGGCTTGATCCAGAGTCTGTTGCGAAGGCCAAAGGCCAAGCAACTCAAGATGCATACGGTAAGAAGGCTTTCTTCATGCAAGCCGCATCGGAGGATATGACATTAGCAGGCGAACTGGCAATTGAGCGAATACGCGACAATTGCGAGCAGATCTTCAGTGGAACATTTCCTTCTCGCCCTGGTAGATATACAGAGACAGCGACGATAGACTGCGGAAAATGTAAGATGGCATTTATCTGCAATGGTGATATTGATCACAGAAGATACAGGGATTTGAACAAACTTCCGGAGTCTTCGGATGGAAAGTCGAAGAATAAAGAAGCCCGTTATTGGAAGGCAGTCAAAGGAGAACAAGAAGATGAGACCAACTCCTGAACAAGAAAGAATCATAGAGGCGCCTTGTGGAAATATTCTGGTTAGCGCAGCGGCGGGTTCCGGTAAGACGACTGTCATGACGGAACGTATTGTCTCGCGCATCGTAAATGGTGAGACATCGGTAGATCGCGTGTTGGTCATGACATTTACAAATGCGGCAGCTGCGAATATGAGTGCGAAATTGGAACAGAAACTGAGAGAGCGTCTGGCTTTGGAATCTGATCCGGATATGCGTCGAAGACTTGGTGAACAACTTGCTGCATTGCCTTCTGCGTATATTTCAACGATCGATGCCTTCTGTAATAAGGTAATCGCAAGCTTTGCTGCTTCAGCGCGGGACGAACACGGCGAGTTACTGATTGAACCCGGAAGTACGATCATTGATGAGAATCACGGAAAAATCATGCTTCGTGAAGCTTTCGACGATGTGTTCGAGAAAGGTTATCTTCTGGTTTCAAAAGTTAAAGAAGACGAGACTTTTGCAAACGAAGTGATGGTTGAAGATGAGGAGTACTGGCCATGGACGATCGTGGACCAGGGGTTGACTCGAAAAGAGTGGGCTTCTCAGTTTCTTGATATGACAGAGGCATTTGGCAGTGGCCGAGATGACACGTCTTTGAAAGAGGACATGATGGGCAAACTTGCTTATCTTCGAAGTTTGCCGCAGTATCGTCAGTGGCTCCAAGAGAGTCTTCGTTCGAAGAAAGAAGAGATGAACGATCCTGGCTCAACGCCCTGGGCCAAGAAAGTTCAGTCGCTGATTATTGAACTTATTGAAGAACGAATCGAGCTGATCCGGCCTTTACTGAAAGATGTCGACGAGGTGATCTTCCTTAAAGATGCGAAGAAGAATGCGGATCGTCAGGAAACGATGAAGGAATGGTTGAACTATGTCGTGGAGACGGGTGATGCGATTCTTGCGAATAAAGCGATGACCTGGGAAGAAATGAGTGCGCTGGTAAACCGCAAGCCGACAACAAAGATTACTTCACCTATTGTCAAGGAGACGAGTGATGAGACACTCCAGAATTTCGTCGCCAACTATATTCCATTCTGTGAACTCCTGTACTGCTTTGCCGGTCAGAAACTTACTAGTTCGCAGACGGAAAACTTCAGGTCGCATATTCGCTTCTTCTTTGGGAAAACGATGGATGAACTGAAGGAAGAAGCACGCGATACCTATCCGTGTATTGCTAGATATTTTGAGGTGGTTTTGGCAACGGATTCTCAGTATGCGATGAAGAAACATGCCGAGTGTACGATGGATTTTCCTGATCAAGAGCAATTGGCGCTGACGCTGTTGTCCAAAGAAGAAGTTGCCGGTTACTATCGGGATCTCTTTGATGAGATCTATATCGATGAATATCAGGATAACAGTGGTGTGCAGGATGCAATCGTACAGTGCTTTGCCAAGAATAATGTGTTCTTTGTAGGTGATGTCAAGCAGAGCATCTATCGTTTCCGCCATGCGAAACCGCAGCTTTTCTTGGATCGGTATGCGGAGTATTCTCGTTCCGAATCTGGAACACTCTACGAGTTGAAGCAGAATTTCCGTTCAGTTCCGGATGTACTATCTGTTGTCAACGAAGTCTTTGATGCAATCATGAGTAAAGAGTATGCGGATATTGAATACAATGAATCGCATCAGCTGAATCCAGGGCGATCTTCGTATGAGGAGACTTCTGGATCACCCGTGATGCTGATCTTTGCTGAAGATACGTGGGGGACAGACGAATCGAAAAATACCGACGAGGAGATTTCCGAGAACGTAGAGAAGGAAGCGTTGATCGTTGCTACGCAAATCTCGAAATTACAGAAACTTCCCGACTTTGAATTCCGGGAATGTGCCGTTCTGACAACTTCCAATGAAGCGGCTTCGAAGGTTGCAGGAGTGTTGATGAGATGCGGTATTCCTGCACAAGGGCCATCTACGCATAATATGTTGAAACATCCTGATCTTCGGGTCATGATCGATCTTGCGAGAATCACAGACAATGATCTTCAGGATATTCCGTTAGCCGGCGTTATGAAATCCAATATTGAGCAGGCCTCCTTTACAGATGAAGAACTGCTGACGATCAGCCTATTCGCAAATGCGGCCGGCAAACGACGTATGCCTTTCTGTGAGAAAGTACATTACTATGCATCCAAAGCGGAAGGCGAACTAGCTGAGAAAGTTCAGGCGTTCTACGCTTTCCTTCATACGCTACGAACGTATGCGATGCAGATGAATGTGGCAAAATGGCTCGAACATGTGTATGCACTGACCAATTATACAAACTGGGTACTGATGCAACGGGAGGGCGAGGCGCGATACTACGCGTTGATGGCCCTGATTGGCTGGTCAGAGCGCTTCGATGTGTCCAGAAATACCGGACTTCGAGCATTCGTTGATTATATGGAAGAGATGGACGCGCAGAAAGATGCGAACACAGATATTGAATTGTCTGCGTCCTTGGAGAATGTCGTAAAATGCATGACAATTCATAAGAGCAAAGGCTTGGAGTTCCCATATGTATTCCTGTGTGGTCTTCGAAACTCCCAAAATTCGGATCATTCCCGCATTCTCCTGAACGAACGTGGCGAGATGGCTTGTATGCGTTATTGTCCGAATTGGCAGAGTCGATATGAACCCCACGACTTCTTCCTCCTGAAAGAGGAAGAGAGTCGAGAAACAGATGCGGAGAAGATTCGACTTCTGTACGTAGCAATGACACGAGCAGAGAAGAAACTCTTTATCGTGACCACGTTCAAGCGTAAAACGGATGACGTAATCGAGTCTTTCGATTCTGCTGTGATTCAGGCATTGAAGCGGGCCCCGGATGGAAAACTCTCCCGATCAATGATGTGGAATCTGTCTACCCATCTAAAGAAGATTCTGGGCGGACTGATTCGAAACTACCATGTAATTTCGGACGTGATTTGTAGTGGTGGTTCGGTTGAATGGGGAGATTTGGATTATGCTTCGCCGGTCCGTGACACAAGTAGTACGAAGCTTGCGGTCTTGGCAGGCGATGGGAATCTGCTTGAAGAATATGAGGTTACCGAAACACCGTTGGCAGAAGAGGCATACGAGTGCGCACGGCAGTCGATACTTGCCGGAGAAGTAGAAACACCGAAATATGATAGTGAAGTGAATGTTCTTCTTCGTCAGGTAAGAAAAGATGCAGATGATTTTGAGCAGGTTCATCTTGTTCCTGCGAAGTCGACGGTCAGCGAGATGAAGCGTCTGCTGGCCAGCGAAGAGAATGAGGAAGAAGATGAAGGAATTTCGGCAGAGGCGATCAATCTACGACTTCGTGAGACGAATGAGAAGTGGAAGACCAAAGGCTACACGGCGACGCAAATGGGTACGCTGATTCACAGCGTGTGGCAATATTTGGATTTTGCTGGACTGGTCGATTCGGGTAAGGAAGTAGATTGGAATCGGGAATTGGAAAGATTGAGTGAATTTGGCATGATTACTTCGGAACAAATTCCGATACTGCAAGAGTTTGCTCCAGCAATGCAGCAATTTTTGGAGAGTGACTTGTGCGAAGAAATTGCGCAGGCGGAGAAACAGACGGGGAGAGGTCCATTCCGCGAAATCCCGTTTGCTCTGGCTGTGACAGATTTTGATCAACGTGCGGGTACAGGGAATGCTGAGACGATCACCTCTGACAAACACGACTATACACTGGTTCAAGGTATGATTGACTGTTGGTTCATCGATCAACAAGATGAGGCGGTACTGATCGACTATAAGTCAGATCGATTGTCCGGTTCGGATGAAGAGAAGGAACAGGTCCTTCGAGAACGTTACTGGAATCAATTGGATCTTTATGCTAGAGCGATCACTTCCGCGACGGGGAAGAAGGTTGCGCGGAGAATTATTTGGCTGATTCGGGACGGTCGGTCTTTCGAGTTCTGAGTTCTCGGAAGAATTGTTTCAGAAGCTGGGAACATTCATCTTGCAGAATGCCGCCTGTATATTCAACGTGATGGTTATGGGGAAGGTCGAAAATCTGTGAACAAGAGCAGACTGCACCGCCTTTCGGGTCGTATGCACCAAAGTATACATGGCGGATATGGGATTGAATGATGGCACCGGCACACATGTAGCAGGGCTCCAGTGTTACATATAGATCACAGTCAAAGATGTGCCAGGCGGAGAGCTTACGGCATGCTTTTGAAATCGTGACCATCTCAGCATGTAAGGTTGCATCCTGCTTGGTCTGACGAAGATTGTGACCGCGTGCGATGATTTTGCCGTCTTTGACGATTACGCAACCAATGGGAGACTCGCCTAACTCATACGCTTTCCTCGCTTCTTTGAGGGCTTCTGACATGAAATGCTCATGGGTTTCTGTATAAGGGTGGGCGGTCGGTTCTGTCAACTGAAAACTCCTTTCGTATTCTCTGAATATCTGGCCAGGTAATACGATAAAATTTGTGCATTTTCTATTTGCACATCCAAGGCATTCCGTATATAATGTACTTTGCCTATATGTGGAATTATACCCTTTTTTAGGTGATTATGTAAAGGAAATTGAATTGTAAATGGCTATCGAACAAGGTATTTGTAAGAATTGTGGCTCACTTCTGATGGTGAGCACAGCGGATGAAATGTGTGAATGTGTTTTCTGTGATTGTGTATTCCCAGGAGCAGAAGCAATTGAGATTTTTAATAACCCAGATGGTGTTGAATTTCCGAATCTTCCCCAGCCAAAGCGGGAAAAGGCGGCGGTTCGCCATGTGGCGACACCGGTATTTGAAAATGTTGTTGAGCAGGCTGTGAAAGTGGATCGTGCTCAAACAAAGGAAACAAAGGTCGAGAAACTCTTTGAGATTTCTCCAGATGATATCAAAGCCCCCAGCAAGGTAAAGAAGATTGTTGGAATCAGTACGGCTGCAGCAGTTGCGGTTGTGCTGGCTATCTCTGTTCCGCTATGCGTACTTCGTTATTCTCATAGAAAAGCGATCAGAAAGGATCTTTCTGTTGTAATTGAGTCTTCAAAGATGGAAGTTTCTCTGGAAACGGAAGACGGATATGCAAAGAATTACAAACTCGATGGTCAGACAAATAAAGAATTGACTTTGGTTGCTGCGAAGGAAGTTGACAATAGCCAGGTGTTGCTTGCATTTGAGTCATTCTGTCAGATTCGCGGCGAAGAATACGGATATTCATCCGATGATGGTGCACATTACTACGATGGTGTAGTTCTTAAGGTATATGCTCCGAATGGAAGATTTACATTAGAGGGGAACAAGGATGGGGCCAAAGAGGACCAGATTGAGTTCTATGTTCCGGAAGAAGAGTCGGAAGCAGACGAGAAGGATTGATTCATCGAGTAGTGTGAGGCCGTAGACGGTAATTGAAATCCGTTTGCATTTATTTGGGGAGGAAGCTAATTAATGGCAAGTGATTTTTCTATCATCCTGCAGAAACTCGAAAATCTGGCAATGGCCAATAACAACTCCATCTCATCTATGGATGTGATGAATATTGTCGAGGATAACGATGGCGATCCGGATATGATCGATAAGATCTTCGATGAACTCGAAGCGAAGGGAATTGGTATTTCTGCTGAAACCTCGATCGAGGATGATGCGATTCGTGACCTGAATCTCGATGCGGGTGTTACAGATGGCATCGGCATGGACGATCCGGTCCGTATGTATTTGAAAGAAATCGGTAAAGTTCCGCTTCTGAACGCTGATCAGGAGCAGGAATTGGCAAAGAAGATGATGGAAGGTGATGAAGACGCCAAGGCACAGCTCATCGAAGCAAACCTTCGTCTTGTAGTTTCCATCGCGAAGCGTTACCTGGGTCGTGGCATGCAGTTCTTGGATTTGATCCAGGAAGGTAACCTCGGCTTGATCAAGGCAGTTGATAAGTTCGACCATTCCAAGGGATTTAAGTTCAGTACTTATGCGACTTGGTGGATCAGACAGGCCATCACCCGTGCAATTGCTGATCAGGCAAGAACGATCCGTATTCCGGTTCACATGGTTGAGACCATTAACCGTTTGGTTCGTGAGCAGCGTGCGCTGATTCAGGAACTCGGCCGTGAGCCTACCGTTGAAGAGATTGCCGAGAAGATGAGTATGTCTGTAGAGAAGGTTCGTGAGATTCAGAAGATCTCTCAGGAGCCGGTATCTCTGGAGAAGCCAATCGGTGAAGAAGAAGATAGTCACCTCGGAGACTTTATTCCGGATGACGATGCGATGTCTCCTGCTGACCAGGTTGCATATACTTTGTTGAAAGAACAACTTCTGGATGCGATGAAGAGCCTGACAGCAAGAGAAGAGAAAGTACTCCGCTTGCGCTTCGGCTTGGACGATGGACGTCAGCGCACATTGGAAGAAGTTGGTCGTGAGTTCAACGTTACTCGTGAGCGTATCCGTCAGATTGAAGCCAAAGCACTTCGTAAGCTTCGTCATCCGAGCCGCAGCAAGAAGTTGAAGGATTATATCGACTGATTACCTTCTTCGTTGAAGAGGCGGGCTCATGAAGAAACTCTCTTTCAAAAAAGGAATCATGCCCAAGGATGGACTTGACTTCGTGCATCAACGTAAGTTTTTGCGCGAAGCCATTCTTGAGGTCTGCGCCCCTAGAGAAGTCACCATTCCCATGAAACAGCATATTGGCACGGCATGTGATCCGGTTGTTTCAGTTGGGGACGAAGTGGCCATGGGTGATTTAATTGGTGTGCCGGCAGATATGTTCGGTGTACCTGTGCATGCCAGTATTTCTGGTACAGTAACCCAAATCAGCACAATCCGTCTACCGAATAAAGTGAGCTGCAAGGCGGTCACGATTAAGAACGACTTGCGTCGTCGGGTATCCAATTCGATTCAGCCTCGCAAGAACGCTTCTCAGCTTTCCCTGCGCGAATTGACGAAACTTCTATGGACGTCTGGAATATGCGGAATGGGTGGCGAAGGTGAGCCAACTTATACCAAGTGTATGCGCGCTGTCAAACGCGAGGTGGATACACTTCTTGTGAATTGCACCCAGAGTGAACCGTTCTTGGCATGCGATCTTCACCATATCCGTGTGGATGCGAACAAAGTTCTGCAGGGGGCTATGGCGTTGAGTGGAATCTGTCGCGTCAAACAAGTCATCTTTTGTATTGAGGATACTTGGGTAGATGAGATTGAAGCCATAAACAAAGCGGTGGAAGAGACGAGATCCCGGTATCTGGATCGCAAAATATCTGTTCAGTTATTTAAGACGAGATTCCCTCAAGGGTGCCAGCAACTTCTGATCAAGGCGTTGTATGGTGTAGAACTTCCTCTGGGAACGGAGATGGAAGAGAAGGTGAAGGCAGTGCTCTTCAATGCGTCGACTTGCTTTGCATTCTCTGAAATGATTGAGAAGAATCAGCCACTTACATCTCGAATCGTCACGATTTCCGGAGACACGATTACCGGACACAATGTCTTGGTTCCGATAGGAACCAGCGTGTCAGAGATACTGGAACGTGTTCCGGGTGCGCATACAGCCCAACGTATTGTGTGGGGTGGTGCGATGACCGGCGTAGCCATCAATCGTTTAGATGTGCCGATCATCAAGACGACCACGGCGGTTACGATTATCCGTAAATTTGAACCGCCGCGCATGAACTGTATTCACTGCGGTGCATGTGTGCATGCATGTCCTGTGAATCTTACCCCGAATTTGCTGAATCGCTTGATTGAACTGGGAAAACAGGATCAGCTGCCTGCTGAATCGGTTGAACAATGCATCGCTTGCGGAGCGTGTTCCTATGTGTGTCCGGCAGGTATTGAACTTTCAACTAATATTGCCAAGGCTGCATATCGAGCCAGAAGGAGTGCCAGACAATGAAACGTAAACAATTGGCACCTCATATTCATGCGGATCAGCCGGCAGCGGAGCGGTATATCTATGTGTGTCTTGCCCTTCTCCCGGCTTGGATCGCTGGCGTGTTCTATTATGGTTTTCGAGTGCTGGTACTGTCGGCCGTGTCGATCCTGACATTCTTCTTCTCGGATTATCTGTCCACCCGCAAATTGTATCCGGAACAGGCTTTCTACGTGGACTATAGTTCTATTGTCAGCGGACTTCTGTTGACTTTGCTGGTTCCGGTATCGACCTCGGTGTGGGCAATCTTTCTGGCTGCACTATTTGGCTCACTTCTGATTAAACAGGCGTTCGGTGGCGTCGGTACCAATATCTTCAACCCGGCATTGGCGTCGAGGATGTTCTTGGAATTTGCATTTCCTTCGCAGATGACCGTTGTAGAAGGACCGTTCGACGGCTTGTGGCATGTTACATCGTTACTTACCGGTAAACCAGCTGTAGACACACCTTCTTTGCCGGATCTATCTTGGTCACATATTTTGTCCGGAAGAATTCCGAGCATGATTGGTACTGCGACTACCGCGTTGATCCTACTGGGAATGGTGATTCTGATCGAACGCCGTCTCTTCCATTTCGAGGCGTCACTTGCCTATTTTGCGACCTTGATCATTGGCTACATTCCTTGCTATATCCATTCGCTCGGACTGCGTCACTTTGCTTCTTGGATCACTTGTGGAGGACTGGTGCTGATTGGCGTTTTCATGCTCAATGATTGTACGACGATGCCATTGTCTAGAAAGGGTCGAGCTTTCTTTGGGTGTGGTACCGGTATCCTCACACTTCTGATGTATCGATTTGGAAATAGCACTTATGCGATGATTTTCCCGGTTCTGATGATGAATATGACGACACCGATTTTCGATCGTTATATTCGCCCACAGGCTTTCTCTAAGTCGAGTTGGTATCGGGAGGTGAAATCATGACGAAGTCGTTCTTTCGAGGCCTGACCTGGCGCGCAATACTGGTTGTACTTCTGAGCTTTGCTTTCCTTCTTGGATGTCTGGGATATAACAGACGTAAGGGGAGAGAGGCTAAACAGAAGCATTACCAAGAAGAATATGGTTCACTCTTACTAGCTTCTACCTACAACGAATTGGACACCGATGTGCTGGATAATCATCCGGACGTGAAGAAGGTGTTTGCTGCCTATGATGAGAATGAACGTCTGGTCGGATACATTGTGGATGTGCAGATGGAGACGGATACAGTCGGTCTGATCCACACACAGATGAGTATCAGTGAAAATGGTGAGAATATTCTGGATTTTCGCATTCTGGACGAGGCAGAGAATGAAGCGCTCTTTACTCCTCAGGAGTTGGAGACTCTTCGCCTTCAGTTGGATGGGGCACGCGTCCCGATCGGACTGAAGAAAGAGGTCATGGTGGATGTCAGCTCCAAAGTTGAGTATGACCCGCTCCTTGGTTTGCATGACGGCACTTTCTATGCTCGTGCACCAGAGCCGGCCAAAGATGGTTACATCGATTACTGTGAGATGGAAGTTCGCGGCGGTAGGATCGTGCGTGTGACATGGGATGCTGACAATGATCAGACCCATACGACGCGTTCGGAAGATTCAATCAGTGGTGAGTACAGAGTTTCCGGTAATTTGTGGGCAGAACAATCCTACCGATTGTCCAGCTATTTGGTCGTTGTACAAGATCCGGTGAAACTTGGTATGAAGTCAGATGCAAAGACAGAGATTATCGATGGTGTCACCATTTCAATTGATACTTTTGTTGAACTTGTGAACCAATGTATCCAGTACTCCCGTACTTCGTATACGAAAGATCAATATCTGAAGGACAAACAGGATGCAGTGGAAACGGGTGAGTCTGATTCAGAAGTGACCCCGACGCCGGTGCCGACCGATGATACAGAACCGGATGCGACATATTCGGAACTGACGCCTACACCGAAGCCGATCCAGAATGAGATCGAAGTGATCGGCGGCGAAGATGGTGTGGTATCCGGAGATGCGACCAATGTCTTATCGGATAGTGTTGATGGTATTCCGATGAGCGAAATCAGATCGAATATTGATGGCATTGCGGGCAAGCAGAATGAGAGCGCGGCATTGCTGAGTACGATGAATCAGGCATACAAGTTTATGCGAGAATATCTGAATTGGGTAGGTTAATATGAGCGAGTATACATGTATTTCCAAAAAACAATACTGCATCCTGCTCTCATTTGCGTTGATGCTCATTTTTACAACTGCGTCGCTCCAGTCTTTTGCCAGTGCAAGCGTGCAGATATTGGTATTTGGTTTGGTCAACTTGGTGGTTTTCCATAAGATTGAGAACAAACGTATCTGCTGGGGGATTTTCCTAGTGCTCGCGGCCTTGATGGGCGAGATGGTGTTGCTTCTGGCAGACTTTGTACCGTTTTTCTCAGAAAACAATGGATTTCTCCTGCTTCCGGTATCTACTTTTCTCTTTCTAAGTGCACCGCTATTCGGATATTTCGATGCTCAGCACAGCGTTGACGTCGCGGACTGCAGCAAAGGTTTTCTGTATTTTATCGTGTCAGGAACGATTATCTCACTGGTGCGTGAAGCACTTGGCGCTGCAACGATTTGGAATCACAAGATCAGTGGACTCGAACGCGTGAAGTTAACATGCCTGACTCACTCACCGAGTGGCGCTTTGCTGGTGTTAGTCAGCCTAATGACACTACCGGTGATGTTCCACCGAAATGGTGGCAGTGTACATCGACTTCAGACGGAGGAAGGAAGAACGAAGAGTTATCAGTCGATTCAGCTTCAGGAAGAGAAAGACTTTGTGAAACTGTGCCTTTGTATGCTGATCTATAATCTCCTTTTTGGTGCGATCGGTGCGGCGATGGTAGAATTTGCACCGGCGAATATCCAGAACACAACGCATATCGTTACGTTCGCTTCGCTGATATCTGTAACGCTGTTTACGCTGATCATCTGGTTATTTAAACAGGGACAGACACTTGATCGTTATCGCTACACACCGTTTCTGAGTATCATCACCACCACTTTGACAATGATGTTGTACGTGAATTACTATCGTGCAGAGGGAGGTGCTGTCTCCAGCGTAAGACTCATCTGGTGGATCGCATTTATGATCGGGGTGTGGCTTACGGCTGTGGTTACGATTTCCTATACACGCGTCGTGAAGGAAAGATTGCTTTTTGGCAAACAACCGCGAATGCTGGAAGGTATGCCGTTCGTTGTACTACAGATTTTCCTGGCCATGCTTGTTTTGATGCCGTGGTCATCTGTCTTACCGGTATTGTAATTTTGGAAGGAGCATCGATCGTATGAAAATTGTTATCACTTGTCTATTCGGCCTGGAACATTTTTGTGTGGAGGATCTTGTAGAACATGGATTTACGAAAGAAAAGATTACCGTTACGGACGGCCAGTTGCTAGTGGAAACGACTCCGGATACCATGGCTACCGATGCGGCGAGAGTGTGTATGTGGTGTCGCCGCGGTGAACGTGTACTGCTTTCGGTTTCTGAATTTGAAGCGCAAACGTTCGAGGCATTCTTCGATGGCTTCGAGAAAATGAAATGGAGAAATTGGATTCCGGACGGCGCGGCCTTCGTTGTGAACGGTTATTCACGTGATTCCAAACTCTTTGGAATTCCAGCCTGTCAGAGTCTGGCGAAGAAAGCAATTGTAAAGGCATTGCTCTTTGAGAGACATATGCCGGATACCGCACGTTTGGAAGAAGATGAGAAAGTCGGCCTGATTAAGATCGTCTTCGGTATAGTAAAAGATCTCGTTCGCGTGATGATCGACATTACCGGTGACGGACTTCATAAACGTGGCTACCGACCATTGATGCACGAAGCGCCAATCAAGGAAACATTAGCGGCAGGAATGGTCAGTGCTGCATCTTACCGGTTCTTTGGTGAGGAGGCGTTGGTGGATCCTTTCTGTGGTTCAGGCACGATCGTGATCGAAGCGGCCATGATGGCGCTCAATATTGCACCGGGGCTGAAGCGCGATTTTGCAGGCGAAGCATTACCATATATCGGTCGAAAAGCGTATGACCTTGCTCGAGAAGAAGCGAAGGATCTTCTGGATCTTTCACCCATGGATGATGTCTATTTCTACGGATCGGATATCGACCCGAAAGCTGTACAAACTGCGGAACGCAATGCACGTGCGGCAGGTGTGGGAGATTTTATTCGTTTCAAAGTGAGCGATTTTAAACGTCAGACGCCGGAAGAACTTCACAATTGGACCGGACTTCCTAGACAGTTGATCCTTTGTAATCCCCCGTACGGTGGACGTTTGCTGACACCGGAGGAAGCTTCTGAGATTTACCGAGGCATTGCACAGACGTACCTTGATTGGAAGGGATATTGCAAGCGTGGAATCCGACTTTCGGTCATTACACCGGATGATAGTTTCGAAAACCAAGTCATACGAAAAGCAGATAAAAGAAGAAAGTTGTATAACGGTTCCATTCGTTGCCAATTAACAAATTACTATCGTCTTCCACCCAGAGATGGAAAATGACTGGCCGTCCACCACTCGCGGACACGTAAAATATCAAATTGTTCAATTGGATGGCGTGGAAAGCCTTATAGTGCGGGGGCTTTGAGATTTGAAAAAACCTCCGCGTTTTTTCGAAAAAGGCTTGACAAAAAAAGCAGCCCCTTGTTTCTAAGCTTTGAGATGTGTGTTTCCCGAAAACCGTTGTCATAAAGTTATCCACAGACTTTTCCACCTTTTCCACAGGTTTTTTGTTCACGAACAGATGAAAACTGTGGAAAACTTTTTCAAATTGTGGAAAATCATTTTCTTTCGCTTCAAAATTCAAACGAAAGAAAGTGAAAGTAAAAAAGAATGGAGAACTTCGTTCATATAGGTCGGAATCTGTTATAATAATAGGAAGTGTTTGACACGAGAAAGTAGAGGATAAGGTATGACAGATTTTGAAAGACGAGCCAGTGAGACCAAGACGGCTTCTTTTACCATGGCTATACTGTCAACGGAAGTGAAGAATGCAGCGCTTCTTGCAATTGCCGATGCACTGGTTGCGAACCAGGAACGAATCTTTGCAGCAAATCAGATTGATGTAAAGAATGCAGCTGAAGCTGATCTTCCCAAGCCTTTGCAGAAACGTCTCCTATTTGACGAACATAAGTTGAACGATGTGGTTACAGGTCTTAAGAACTTGACATGCCTGCCGGATCCTGTTGGCCGCGAATTGCTGAAGACTGAATTGGATGACGATCTCGTTCTGACGAGAGTGTCCTGTCCAATCGGTGTGCTCGGTATTATTTTCGAATCTCGTCCGGATGCGCTGGTACAGATTGCATCGCTTGCGCTGAAATCCGGTAATGCTTGTTGCCTAAAGGGTGGTAGCGAAGCGGTGAACAGCAACCGCGTACTCTATGAAGTAATTGCAGAGGCCTCTGAACAGGCTGGCATTCCGAGAAACTGGATCAATCTGATGGAGACAAGAAGCGATGTGAATGAGATGTTGCTTCTGAACCAGTATATTGACCTGATTATTCCTCGTGGTTCGAATGCCTTCGTACAGTACATCATGCAGCATTCCTCCATTCCGGTTATGGGACATGCAGACGGCGTTTGTCACCTCTATATCCACGAACAGGCTGATGAGGAGATGGCACTGTCCGTTGCCTTCGATAGTAAGACACAGTACGTTGCAGTATGTAATGCCTGTGAGACCATTCTTGTTGATGAATCGATCGCTACAGATTTCTTGCCCAAACTTGTGAAGAAATTGAGCGAGAAGAACGTCGTATTCCACGGATGCGAGAAAACCAAGAAGATCCTGCCGGATGTTCTGCCGGTTGAGGATTGGCATCACGAATATCTGGACTATGAGGTATCGATCAAGATCGTGTCCGGTCTGGACGAAGCGGTTGCACATATTAACACCTATGGTTCCGGTCATACCGAGTCAATTGTGACACGCGATGCGGCGACCGCAGAAGCATTCATGAACCGAGTGGATTCTGGTAACACATTCTGGAACTGCTCGACGCGCTTCTCGGATGGCTTACGTTATGGATTCGGCGCAGAGGTGGGAATCAGTACATCTAAGCTTCATGCACGTGGACCGGTCGGCTTGGAGGGCCTGGTCACATACAAGTACAAGATCGTTGGCCATGGTAATCTGGTTGCGGATTATGCCAACGGCACACGTCAGTTTACACATAAGCAAATTATATAAGATAAGGGGTAAGAATTATGATTATTTCAATTGCATCCGATCACGCAGGTTATCCATTAAGAAGATCCGTCTGTGATTACCTGACCAAACAGGGACACACCATCGTTGAGGGCGGTGCGACTTCAGCTGAAGTTCCATACAGCTATGTACTGGCAGGTCAGAAAGTATCAAAGGATATTCTGGAAGGGAATGCAGAAAGAGGAATCGTAATCTGCGGAACCGGTATTGGCATCTCTATGGTAGCCAATAAATTCCCAGGCATCCGTTGCGCACTCTGTACAAATGAGTATATGGCCAGAATGTCCCGTCAGCATAACGACGCGAACGTGTTATCCATGGGTGCTCGTGTGGTGGGAAGTTCATTGGCACTTGGTATTGTCGATGCATTCATGAGCGAAGGCTTCGATGGCGGTCGTCATCAGACACGCGTGAATGATATTAAGGAACAAGAGAAAGATCTTTTTAAATCATAATCATATCAGGAGGAGATATTTATGGCACAGTTTTTCTTATTTGATCACCCGTTGATTCAGCACAAGATTTCGATGCTTCGTGACAAGAACACTTCCACCAAGGAATTCCGTGAATTGGTTCAGGAGTTGTCCATGTTGATGGCCTATGAAGTGACTCGCGATCTTCCGTTGAAGGAAGTTACAATCGAGACTCCTGTTGCAACGACAAGCACAGCCAAGGTGCTGGAAGGAAAGAAGATTGCACTGGTTCCGATTCTTCGTGCCGGTCTCGGTATGGTAGATGGTATGCTTTCTATTGTGCCAAACGCAAAAGTTGGTCACATCGGCCTCTATCGTGATCCGAATACATTGAAGCCGGTTGAATATTACTGCAAGCTTCCGGAGGACATCGTGGAGCGTGAGGTAGTCGTACTTGATCCGATGCTGGCAACCGGTGGTTCTTCGTCAGCAGCGATTCAGTTCTTGAAGGATCGTGGCATCAAGAACATCAAGTTCGTATGCTTGATTGCTGCACCAGAAGGCGCGGAACGAGTCATGAAGGATCATCCGGATGTACCGGTTTTCTGCGCGGCAAAAGATGAGAAACTGAACGATCATGGATATATCATCCCAGGTCTTGGCGATGCAGGTGATCGTCTCTTTGGAACAAATTAACAAGGACAGGTACAGGCATCTATGAATGTTGCACTGTCGGCTTCCTGGGGCACTCGCTTCTGGGAGGCCTTTGTAAAGGAATTGAAAGACCTGATTCCAGGGTCGAAGAATATCGGTGATGAGATCCGTGAAGCCATTCTCCAGTGGAGAGGTTCTTTTACCTTAGGCGGAACAAAGATCCTGATTACAGACGCCATTATTGTGACATGGTTTGCTGTGGCGGTAGGTATTCTACTCTTCTGCTATCTTGGTCGAAAGAGAGAGATGGTTCCGACACGCGGTCAGGCCGTGATGGAATCACTGATCGGTCTCTTATTTGGTGTGTGTAAAGAATACGGCCTCAACGAGGAACAGGCAGAGAAAGTCGTGCCAATGGTCGGTACGATCGGCATTTTCCTGATCTCCTGTAACGTATGCTCGATTTTCAAACTGCCTCCGCCGGCCAAGAACATCGCTTTCCCGTTTGCAATGGGTATTTTCGCCATCGTCTACGTAATCGTGATGTCCATCCGTCTGGTTGGTTTCAAAGGTTTGGGCGCATCCTTTGTGGATCCGAAAGCGTTTATGCTGCCGTTTAAAGTCATCGACTTCTTTATCAAGCCGGTCTCATTGGCACTTCGTCTTTTCGGTAATGTGTTTGGTGCTTTTATTCTCATGGAGTTCCTGGGACTTGTCATTCCAATTATCATTCCGGGTGCATTCAGTCTATGGTTTGATCTGATGGATGGTATTCTGCAGGCAGTCGTGTTCTGTTATCTGACGATCTCTTATATCGGAGAAGTGGTAGAGAGTGCGCATGCTGTTTCGGAACGAAAGGCAGAGAAGAAAGCATTGCAAGTAGAGAATCAAGAAATAGAGAATTCTGCAAACAATGAAGTTACATGTGAAGACACAGTAGCTTAATGGAATAAGGAGGAAGAGAAGATGTTTAATTTAACGAGAGTATTATTGGATGTAGCCGAAGCAAGCCCGAAGGGTCTTGCAGGTTTTGGTGCAGGTCTTGCAATCGGTCTCGGTGCTCTGGGTACTACACTCGGTATCGGTATTGCTGCAGGACGTGCTTTGGAAGGTGCTTCCAGACAGCCAGAAATGTATAGCAAATTGCAGACACTGCTTCTGATTTCTATCGTATTTATGGAGTCTATCGCGATCTACGCATTGGTCGTCAGTCTCCTTCTGATTTTTACTTTCTAATCTTTGAGGTGATTGTATATGAATCGTGCATTATTGCTACTGACGTTCGGTCAGAGTGGTCGCATTTCAACGATACCGCTGGTTCGCCTGGCGGAAGAAGTCGAGACAGAGAGTTCACTTCTTTCACCGGAACAGTTCGCGCACTACCTTGTAACAGGCCTGGTCACCATCGTGAACCTGCTGATTGCGTACATCATTTTGAAGAAATTCCTGTTTAAGCCTCTTATGAATGTCATGAAGAAGCGTCAGGAAGCTATCGGAAGTGAACTGTCCTCTGCAGAAGAGAAAGAGAAGCAGGCTTCGGAGAAACTGGTCGAGGCAACCAGTCGTCTGGATGCTTCTCATGAAGAAGCGATGCAGATTATTGCTGAAGCGCGTACACAGGCAGAGAAGCAGTCCGAGACGATTATCGAAACAGCTCGTAAAGAAGCGCAGGATATCCGTGATCGTGCGGAGGAAGATGCCAAGCATACAAAGAAAGCAATGCTGGAAGAAATGAAGGACGAAGTTGCTGACTTGGCGGTTTCCATTGCCGGACGTGTTCTGAGTACTAGCGATAACAACACAGATGCGGCGATGTTACGCCAGAAGGTTGAGGCAGAGATTGCTTCTACAGAGGTGAAGACCGGTGAATAATAACAGTGGTTTTGAAGTCATTCGAATCGTGACTGCTTCGGACGATATGCCACCTGAGAAAGTGGCATTGATTGCACGTCGTTTTGCTGAGCATCTTCACATCCAGCAGGGATATACCATCGAGACTGAGACGGATAAGTCCCTGCTTGGCGGATATGTGATTTTTGCGCAGGGTACGAAGTATGACTATAGTTATGTCGGACAACTTGCTCGAATTGGCAAACACTTAAAGACAGATCGTGGAAATGATTCTTCCTTTAAGGAAGGTGCGGATGAGGCGGAAGAGATTCATCGCTCATTGACTGAAGCGCTGAAGGAATTCGATGAACGTCCGGCGGCACTTTTCGAAGATGATACACTTTGGGAAGAAGATGAACCGGAGCAGACAGAGGCACGTGAACAGCTTCTGACCGGATTTGCGAAGGCGAGTGAGGTCGAACAGGTCGGTCAGGTTATCTCGGTCAGTGATGGTGTTGCGAAGGTAAGCGGCCTAGAGAATTGTGTGGCCAGCGAATTGATCATGTTCTCGGAGAATTCGTATGGTATCGCCATGAACCTGGAGACAGACAGTGTTGGCGTTGTGCTTCTGAATGAGTGCCGAGACGTCGTGCAAGGTGCGATGTGTCATCGTACCGGTCGTACAGTTTCTATCCCGGTCGGCCGTGGAATGATTGGCCGTGTCGTAGATCCGCTTGGTAACCCAATCGACGGAAAGGGTATTATTCGTTCGACGAATCGTCGTCCAATCGAATATCCGGCACCAAGTATCGTTGAGCGTTCTCCAATCTGTGAACCGCTTCAGACGGGTATTACCGCAATCGATGCCATGACACCAATCGGACGCGGACAGCGTGAATTGATTATCGGCGATCGTCAGACAGGTAAGACGGCGATTGCAATTGATACCATTCTGAATCAGCGTGGCAAGAACGTGTTGTGTGTCTATGTTGCAATCGGTCAGAAGATGTCGAATATTGTGCAAGTGGCGCAGATCTTGGAGCAACACAATGCTATGGAGTACACCGTAATTGTTGCGGCCAGTGCTTCGCAACCGGCTTCTTTGCAGTATATTGCGCCGTACGCGGGTTGTGCGATTGCAGAAGAATTTATGTATGGTGATCACGAGGATGTTCTCATTGTCTACGATGACTTGTCCAAACATGCGCAGGCATATCGTGCAATTTCATTGTTGCTGAGACGTCCACCGGGACGTGAAGCTTATCCAGGTGACGTATTCTATCTGCACTCTCGTCTTCTGGAACGTGCCGCGAAACTCAGCGATGAAATGGGTGGCGGATCGATTACCGCACTTCCGATTATTGAGACATTGAGTGGAGATATTTCAGCATACATTCCGACCAATGTAATTTCGATTACAGATGGTCAGATCTATCTTGAATCAGAACTCTTCTTCTCGGGTCAGCGTCCTGCAATTAATGTAGGTCTCTCTGTTTCCCGTGTAGGTGGCGCGGCGCAGACCAAGGCGATGAAGAAAGTGGCAGGTCCACTTCGTATTAGTCTGGCTCAGGCACGTGAGATGGCTGCTTTTGCCCAATTCGGATCAGATCTGGATGCGAATACACAGAAGCAGATCAAGCGTGGCGTGATCCTGAATGAGATTCTCAAGCAAGGCCAGTATGCACCGATGCAGCTGGATGAGCAGGTTGTCATGCTCTACTTGGCTACCAATGAGAAGTTGACATTCTTGGATAAGGAAGATGCAAAAGAGTATGTGACAGAGTTCTTGCAACGTATGTCGGTCCTCCATCCGGATGTCTTGAAGAAGATTATCGATACCCGTGTCTTGGACGATGAGACCAAGAAGGAAATTGATGAGATCGAAGCCGAATATCACTCGATGTTCGTTGCTGAACGTAAAGAATACCAGAACCGCGAGGATTAAGTGGGATCATGGAAAGCCTGAACGATATCAAGAAACGCGTCAAAAGTGTAAATGATATTTCTCAATTGACACATGCTATGCAGTTGGTCAGTGCATCGAAGATGCGCAAATCCAAGCAACAGCATGAGAAGGTCAGTCCGTTTTTCTCATTGTGTGCAGTCAGCCTGATGAAGCTGCACCGCAACATGGGAGATGTGGACAATCCATTTCTTAAACTTCGTGAGAAGAAAGCAGGAGAGACTTGGAAGATCGGTTACTTTGTGTTGACCGGTGACCAAGGATTGGCCGGCGCATATAACAATAATATCGTCAAGATCACGGAAGAGCATATCCAGAGTAAGATCATGGAGAATGCGCACAAGAAGATCAAGACGGATTATCGGTTGTATGTTTTCGGTCAGATGGGAAGTGGGAAACTGAAGAAAGACGGATATCTCGTCGATCCCGACTTCTCCTACCCTATTACTGAACCGACGTACTATGAGGCAAGAAATGTTGCCAATATCATCCGAGCGAAGTATCTAAATGGAGAATTCGATCTGGTATATCTGATCTATACGAAGATGGAATCGGCCATCTCGATGAAACCGGTTATTTCACGGGTTGTACCGATTGGCGCAGATTCACTTACCAACTTCATGCAGAATAATGAAGAAGATACGGAATTGGATCTTGATGATGATTGGAAAGCCGAGTATCACCCAGATGCAGAGTCAGTGCTCTCATTCTTGATCGATACAGGTTTGAATGCAGTCGTGTACGGTGCGATGGTGGAAGCTTACGCATGTGAGCAGACTGCACGTATGCAGGCGATGGATAATGCAAACCGCAATGCAGACGAAATGATGAAAGATTTGACCATGAAGAGCAATCGAGCTCGTCAGGCCCGCATTACGAACGAATTGAATGAGATCGTGAACGGTGCCAGTCAGGTAGAATAGAGGAGTATAACATGGCAGAAGGAAGAGTATCACAAATCATCGGACCGGTCATTGACTGTGTTTTTGAGGCGAATGAAGTACCGTTGATCAAGACGGAGGTTCAAATCGTAGCAGAAGATCGTGTGATTTCTGCAGAAGTCATGCAACAACGTGGTGATGGTGTTGCACGATGCGTCTCTTTTGAAGCAACTGAAGGTCTAGCCCGTGGCATGAAGGTCATAGCGACGGGTAAGCCTGTTATGGTACCGGTAGGCGAGAAGAACACAGGTCGTCTTTTCAACGCTTTGGGAAAAGTAATCGACAACCAAGGTGATGTTCAGACGGATGTGATGTGGCCAATTCACCGCAATGCGCCTTCTTTTGTGGAGCAGTACCCTTCTGAGACAGTCCTCGAGACTGGTATCAAGGTCATTGACCTCCTCGTTCCTTTTGCCCGAGGCGGTAAGATTGGACTTTTTGGTGGAGCCGGTGTTGGTAAGACGGTATTGATCCTTGAGTTGATTCGAAATATTGCGCAGGAACATGGTGGATATTCTGTATTTACCGGTGTAGGTGAGCGTTCCCGCGAAGGTAATGATCTGTGGAACGAAATGAAAGCTTCCGGCGTATTAGATAAGACGGTCATGGTCTTTGGACAGATGAACGAGACATCCGGTGCCAGAATGAGAGCGCCGTTGACAGGACTTACTATGGCTGAGTATTTCCGTGATGAAATGAAACGAGATGTATTGTTCTTCGTAGATAACATCTACCGTTTTGTACAGGCCGGTTCTGAAGTGTCTGCGTTACTCGGAAGAATCCCGTCGGCCGTTGGTTACCAGCCTACGCTTGCAAATGAAGTCGGTGAGCTGCAGGAGCGAATCACTTCTACCAAGAATGGCTCCATTACGTCCATTCAGGCAGTCTATGTTCCGGCTGATGACTTGACAGACCCAGCACCTGCTACGACTTTCGGTCACTTGGATGCGAATATCGTTCTTTCACGTTCTGTTGTCGAACTTGGTATCTATCCAGCTGTTGATCCGCTTGAGTCTTCCTCACGTATCCTATCGGAGAATGTAGTCGGAAAGACACATTATCACGTTGCAAGAATGGTTCAGGAGATGCTTCAGCGTTACAAAGAACTGCAGGACATTATTGCAATTCTTGGTATGGAAGAACTTGGCGAGAAAGATCGTCAGATTGTAAATCGTGCACGAAAGGTACAGAAGTATCTGTCTCAGCCATTCTTTGTGACTGCGGATTCTACTGGATTTGCACCAAGATATGTACCGATTGAGAAGACCGTTCAGGCTTTCGGTGAGATTATCTCTGGTTCATTGGATCACATTCCGGAGCAACACTTCTTCATGAAGGGCGATCTGGATGATGTACTTGCATCTTACAAGAACGAGGCTTAAGCAATCGAGATGGCTAATTCAGAGGTACAGCAGAATAAGATGATCCTGAAGGTTGTCAGCCCTTACGAGGTATTCTACGAGGGTGAGGTCGATCGTGTCGTCATTCCGGCATCTGATGGTCAGTTCGGCATCCTTCCCGGACATTCGCCATATGTTGTTGCATTGATGCCGGGAATTACACGTTTCGATATTGGTGAGGAGAAAAAGTCTTTCGTAATTTCAGAAGGATATGCTGAAGTAGCCAGACACACAGTTCTCATTGTTTGTAATGCAGCAGAATGGCCGGAATCTATTGATACTGAACGTGCAGAACAGGCACTTGAACGTGCGACGAAACGATATAACAGTGTTACATCCACTGAAGAACAGCGCTTCTACGCCAAACATGCTATTCTTCGTGCGAAGGCACGTATTCAGATTGCGGCTGAACGTAATAATTGTAAGAGTGACCGCAAATGAATGTAATTTCCATCGTTTTCTTCCTTGAAAACGATTAGGATTTCGTGTCATGGACGAAGTGAACGATGAATTCTTTCTGACCGATACCTACAATGTCCCCTTCTGATACGTAGCACTTCTCATAAGGTTCAATTCTTTTCCGGTTTACGAAACTACCTTGACGAGAATTCAGATCCTCCATGAAGAACCCATACTCATCCGTTCCAAAGTATGCGTGCTTAAGTGAGATAGATGAGTGATCAATTGCAAGGTCGCAACAATCCGAATCTAATCCCACGGTAAATCCCTTGGTCCATATTGTGAACGACTGCGTACGTTCGTGTACAGGAGGAGAGGATACATCGGTGAACTGAACGGGTTCATCTGAAAATTCGTATTTTGAAACGTCATTACGGATGTCCGTGATTCCTGGGAAAAGGATCTGCGCATTTCGTGTCTTTCTTCGTTGTGACTTCTCTCTATCATGAAGTTTATGATCCTTCAGTCGTTGTTTCTCAGATAGAAGTAGTGAAATGACGATCGTCACGGTAGAAATAAGAAGTAGAAAGAAAGGTAGTCTGGCCATAAGCGTTCCTTGAAAGTATTTCTCGGTAGTAGTAGAGAAGCAAGCATAAAGAAATAGAAGAATGCACCAGAAACTAAGCGCGCGCTTCATATTTGCTGTGAGCGTTGAGGAATGTTTCCAGATCGTATGAGACACGAAGAATCGCGCATCATCTTCTTTATCATCTCGGAAGTACTGATAGAGCTTTTCTAATTGTTGAGAGGAGATCCACTTGTTATCCAAGGGAATACGGAACAATTCATCGAGCCAAGCTTCCTCAATTCCTGAAAGAGAGACTTGCTTGCCACGAAGGGTACTATGGAGTGGTAGATATACGCAAGACAGAGATTTCCTCTGGCGATTAAAGTAGAGTTGATCTTGAGAGAAAAAGATGCCTTGTGGTCCCATGAAATGATCCATGGAAGAAATAATGTCGAGAAGAAAATCAGAGATCAATGAATGGATGTGTCGACGTACATAGAATCGATCACGAAGCGATAGATCCGAAAGTGGCACACAATCATCTGTATTAAGAAGGTAGGAATCACGATCTTCAGTCGGCAGAATTGGTATGTAGCAGGAAAGATGATCTGCCTGCAAGATGGTCAGCGCGTGCAGACAGATCTCGTTTTCACTTTCCAAACGGATGATGTCATATTGTTCTGGCGAACGTAGGGCTTGATTTTGAATTGCTGTACTCATAAGTCACTTCCAAAAATGAATCAGAATGAACCGATAATTTTGCCTTCGTCGAATACAAATGTCATGACGGAATTGGCGTAAGTTGTCAGTGCACCTCTGAAGATGAGGGCCAGAGAAACGAGGATCGCAATAATGATGACGACCTCGATTGTCCCCATACCACGGGATGATGTGATGAGTGAGTGTTTGTTCAATTTAAAAAGCTTTTTCATAAAGCACCTCCTGAGTAGTTCGCTAGATTTGCTGAAATGTTGCTAATGCCGGAGCGACTGTGACCAGAAGTACAGATACGAAATCAAGCATCATAGGTAATATCATGATGAATGCTTCTCGCTCGCGCTTCTTGCGTGAAGCATTACGACAAAGTGCCCAGCACGATGAAGATTGAAGCCGCAGAAGGCCGAGTACTTCGTTACTTCCAGAACGTTCATATCTGGCTGCAAGAAGTAATGCCGATTGGGCTTCCGGTATATTGACACGATGGGAGAAAGATTCCAGTGCATCAGCTGCACTTTGACCTCCCTCTATCTCGTGGAGAATATGTTGTAATTCTTTGCTGAGAAGACTCTGGTCTGAAAATGCATATCCACATGTGTGAAGCGCTTTGGGAAGAAGGAGACCGGACTCAAGAAGTGTCGACAACATCGAGATAAACAAAGGTAGATCTTCCATTAGAATAAGTCTTCGTTTATTTACGACAGATTGTTGGTCAACATGTAATAGTACGATGATGACGATATCCATGAGAAATGCGATTGGCCATGGCAGATGACACATGATGCAAATGAAGAAAAACAAGGGTGTGCAGCAAATGAGCGTAATGATACCTTTGTAGAGAAAAGATTCATATGCATCCTGCGGCGAGAATGAGATTTCACCGCATCGTTCAAGAATGGCAGTGGAGTATATGGAAGGCAAAATACTTCCCAGATGATGAAGCTTTTTCTTGGTCTTTTTCGTCATGCTTTTCTCTGATTTTTCGAATGAGAAAGTATGCTTGGTTGGTTTCTCTCCGATGATGGAAAATAGAAAGGTACAAGAAAGAATTGAAATGATGAAAGCTACGATCATGAGAAGTTTGCCAATTACCGATTGTTGTGCCTGAGCAAGGTAATCTGCACTGGTGACAGAAAGAAGATAAGTGATGCTAAATGGCATCAGGCATAACATGAAAGCTTCTGTATTTTTGCCAGAGTTATTGGCTTCAACTTCTGCTGAAACAGCATGCAGTTCGGATAGCATATGACAGCTGCTGCGGAGAATGGAGATGATCTGATTTCCCACTGTCTTCTGTAGTGAGAGCGCGTGGAGAACAGGAAGTGTCTCATAGTAGTCCAGCTTGTGACAGAAACGTGTCATACACCGGTCCAACGGTTCGTGTGCGTTGAGCTGATGTTCCACATCTTTTAATGCTTTGGCAAAAGCACAACGTCGCCCAAAAGCTTTCTCAATGTCTACGCGAGCACATAGAAAAGCGCGTTCAATGGAATATCCATCGGATACAGATGTGCAAAGTGATTGCATCAATACTTTGTTCTGTGAACGAAGTGAAGAAGTACGCTTACCATATAGCACTCGTACACAAGCGACGAAAGGAAAAATGCTAAGTGGTAGTGCTAAGATCAGACGTAAGTGCGTCTGGGGCAGGAAGGTGCCGGAAAGCAGAAATACGAACAGGGAACAGACCGGCAGAATGTGGAGACATTTACTCATGAAAAGATAGTATGTCCGTCTACTGAGTTTACTGATCTCCTCTTGTTTCTCGTCAGATATTCCTTGTATTCTGTGCAAGGGTAGGGTGTGTGATTTAGCATGCTTCAAGACCATTCGCCTCCTTGTACTGGTATCGTTGTCGGATGTGGAAACGGTTATCCTGGATGGGACATACTTCTGAAATCTCGTCGATGTATCTTTGCCCGGATTTGCCTCGGGTAATGTGAACCAGAATGTCGACGCCCATGGTTATCTGACGGATGACGGCATCATAGGGTAGTGTGGAACCAGCCATGACCATGGTAACCAAGCGCTCAAGCATTTCCAGACAAGAATTTGCATGACCGGTACACAGAGAACCGGGATGGCCGGTATGAAGTGCATGAAGCATATCGGCTGCTTCTGATCCACGAACTTCACCAACAACGATTCGATCTGGACGCATACGAAGTGCGGTTCGAATCAGTTGACCGATGTCAACTCCACCGTGTCCGTCCGGTCCTGGAAGACGAGATTCTAGGCGAACAAGATTCGTGATTCCTTGTAAAGATAGTTCGGCGGAGTCTTCAATCGTGACGACTCGTTCGGTCTTGGGAATGAAAGAAGAAAGAACATTCAGGAAAGTTGTTTTACCAGAGCCGGTTCCTCCACAGAGAAAGATCGTCTTCCGTTCTCGGACCGCACTTGAAAGATATTGCGCGGCATCACTACTGATAAATCCGCTTCGAATCAATGTCTGTATGTCAGGCCGAATGCCGGTGAATTTACGAATTGTGAAGATTGGTCCGTCCGGCGCTATCGGCGGTAGAACCGCATTAGCACGTGAGCCATCCGGTAAGCGAAGATCGGCGATTGGACATGCCTCGTTTAACGGTCGATTCGCAGAAGAAAAGAAATGAAGAATCAGTTGAGAGAGTGATTCTGCGCTCTCAAATTGCAGGTCAGACGGGTAGAGTTGACCGTTCTGTTCGAAGAAGATTTTGTTCGGACCATTGACCATGATTTCTGTGATCTGTTCGTTGTCCATAAGCGGCTGAAGGATATCAAGGCGTCGCATACGATTGAATAACGTAATGGCAAGTTGACGCTTCTCCTCCAAGGGGAGTTTGTGATACTTGTCGGATTGGTTGATGATATCGGCAATGATTTCTTGAAATGCTTGATCATCCAACTCGTCATAGGTATGCATGGCTTGCAGGATCATCGTTGTAAGTTCAGCAATCGTTGAGTCTGATTGAAGTTTCTTCTTGTCGTCTTTCTTTGTCATGGTAAGCCCGAAGTCGGTCGCTCCTTCCTAATCTTTATGACTCTCAACTGACCAGTTTCTTCAGCGAGAATGGGATGTTCATATGAGCTGTGCCGACGTGTTCTTTCTGCAGTAGATCGATCTCGTGACAGAGCATATAGTCTTTACCAAAATCAAGCGGTGTAAGGATCTCCATATGAGAAAGTGCGCGTGCAAGCGTGCGCATTCTTGTAAAACTCAGACCATCGACGACAACATCCAACACGGCTGTTTCTCCCAGAGAGGAAAGATATCTGACGGTACGGTTGATCAGAATGTTCAATGTTCTGGCATGGCAGGTGAAGACATCATCGGAGTGAATCGGCCGACCGAAGCGCAAGTCACCATAGGGATCCGGTTCCAGGTAAGAGGGAATCTCTTGGAACGAGAATTTTCCGTGCTGAAGTTTGTCGATTAACGCGGATATGCCGCTGGTACTCACGGTCTGATCAGTATGCATGTAAGGTGGATCGAGCGGCATGCGAATGCCGGGCATCACATCGAGCCGTACCACATGCTTGAAGTCACTCATGGCGCGACTGATCTGCTGGCGGACGTGCCGCTCCCTTTCCTCTGGGGGAATAAAGGAAAGGGTGAGGCATGTCTGTACAGAAGCATCCCTTGGTTTGGGAATGCGGCCGAGACCAGCACGAGATTCAACTTCGTGAACCAACATTAAAACATCCTTAGGAGGGTAGGGGGGATGTGTCGACAGAAGGGGGATGAGTGTCGGCTTTGGTTCATTGATGCAATGCAGGAGGACTTCTTCTTTCGTGATCTCATGCTGGTTATAAAGGACAAATTCATTGTCCAGGACGAAGTTGCGATGCGCTTTCAGCACGTCTCCGGAAACGGGAAAAGCAAGAAAGCCCGGAAGGTGTTTCTGAAGGCGCGAGATCAGTAGATAAGTAAAACAAATGTCTGCATCTATTATCGCAATCGTACGTGCCATATTCGTGCACCTCCTTGTCGTTTCTTCTGGCATCATTTAACCATGGGAAAAGCACTCGGGAACCGACAATTCTCGACAAAGTTCGACAAAATTGATGTGATTTTTGACATGTGAGAATGATTTGCTTGCGTATGCAAAAAATCCCTTGCCATTACGCGAATCAAGTGGTATGATTTCCTCACAAATGAATGCATCTCTTATCAAGAGTGACGGAGGGAACTGGCCCTATGAAGTCCGGCAACCGCGGCAAGCGGCGGTGCCAAGTCCAGCAGGTGTAACCTGAAAGATGAGGATTGATATATGTTTACGACTACCTTTCCTCGGATCATTCGGGAAAGGTTTTTTTTATGGAGGTTCGAATATGGACAGAAACAGACAAGGAAAATGGTTATTTACATCAGAATCTGTAACGGAAGGTCATCCGGATAAGGTTTGTGATCAGATCTCGGATGCAGTACTCGATGCAATTCTGAAAGAAGATTCCATGGCACGTGTAGCTTGTGAGACGACCTGCACAACCGGTATGGTATTTGTCATGGGTGAGATTACGACGAGCGCATATGTAGACATCCCGTCTATTGTTCGCGATACGATCAAGGAGATCGGATACGATGGAAGCGATTCTGGATTCGACTATAAGACATGTGCGATTCTGACTTCTATCGATGAGCAGTCTCCGGACATTGCACAGGGTGTAAATAAGTCTTTGGAAGCACGTGAGCAGAAAGATACAGACGATCTGGATACCGGTGCGGGTGATCAGGGCATGATGTTCGGTTATGCGAATAACGATACAGAAGAATATATGCCGCTTCCAATCTCTCTTGCACATAAGCTGACGCGTCGTCTGACTCAGGTGAGAAAAGAAGGTAAGGTTTCTTTCCTCCGTCCGGATGGTAAGAGCCAGGTTACGATCGAGTATGAAGGTCGTGTGCCGAAGCGTATCGAGGCAGTCGTAATTTCAACACAGCATACTGCTGATGTCAGCTACGATGAACTTGCAAAATTCGTAAAAGAAGAAGTTATTCTTCCAATCCTTCCGAAGGAATATGTAGATGAGAACACAAAGATCTTCATCAATCCGACCGGAAGATTTGTAGTCGGCGGACCACAGGGTGATAGTGGTCTGACAGGTAGAAAGATCATCGTGGATACATACGGTGGATATGCACGCCACGGTGGCGGTGCTTTCTCCGGTAAAGACCCGACGAAGGTAGACCGTTCTGCGGCTTATGCAGCAAGATATATTGCGAAGAACATCGTTGCTGCAGGGATTGCTGAGGAGTGTGAGATCCAGTTCGCTTATGCGATCGGTGTTGCACGTCCGGTTTCCATTATGGTGGATACATTCGGTTCCGGTGTCATCTCTGATGAACGCATTACGGAAATCGTAAATGAAGTATTCGATCTGCGTCCGGCCGCAATTATCCGTGATCTGAATCTGCGTCGCCCGATCTACAAGGCGACTGCTGCATACGGCCATTTCGGAAGAAACGATGCTGGATTCCCATGGGAAGAGACAGATAAAGTTTCTATTCTCCGCGAGAAGGCAGGCCTCTGAACACAGATAGAATAATCCGGTTTGTGATTCTCTCACATGAATGTCATAGCAGTTTAGAGGAGACATGTTCATGGATGGAATGTGCATGAGTCATTTTGTCACAGAAGATCTGCGCCGTTCTTTCGAAGGAATTCTTGGGAAGAACGGGCATACTTTCGTGCCATTGAGTGAGTGGAAGAAAGAAGCAGCCGGCTATCTTGCTCAAGCATGGCATCGCTGCGATTTCGAGACACCTTGCACTTTCTGCGAATTCAAGGACAAACCATCTTGCCAGACCTATCGAGAGGGCATACTCCATAACTTTGTCGGTACTTTCTTCGAGGAAGAACTCGAAGAAAGAAAACTCGCGCTTTGTTACTATGACAAAGAGAAATCGAAACTACATTTCTTCAAGACACTGCAACGTGCGAGTCATTCAACAGAAGAAGTCTGGGTGGCTGACTACGAGGCGATCAAAGCAGAGGCTTCTATTGCCCATCGTCTTTCTGACCGCGTAGGCGAACGGGTCATCGATGAGCCGCGACTGGCCAATGTATTGAAGTGGTCGCAACTTGGCGAGAAATTCAAATTATCGAATGATCAACTTGAGATCGTACGCAAAGCTTTAGAGCAGAATATGGTCGTTGTGGATGGCGGGCCGGGTACCGGTAAGACTACGATCTTGCGTATCATATACCAGTACTATTTTGACATGTTTCCCGATAAGGTCTTCTGTTGTGCCCCTACGGGTAAAGCAGCGAAGCGGATGTCCGAGGCGACTCATTCCGATGCGTGCACGATGCATCGACTTCTCGGTGCAGTCTATGATGAGGATACCGAAGAAACAGTATTTACGTATACTTCGAAGAATCATCATCCGGGGAAGGTGTATCTGGTGGATGAGGCGAGTATGATCGACGCGGTGGTGTTCGATGCTTTCCTCTCGGCAATCGATGAGCAGGCGACACTGATTCTTGTCGGCGATTCACACCAACTTCCGTCAGTCGGTGCGGGACGTGTTCTGGCAGATCTGATTGGATCGGACACGGTACCGGTCTGCACACTGGTTGAGAATTTCAGACAACTCCATGACAGCATGATCGTCCAGAATGCTTCACTGATCCTTCATGGCAAGAGTATGGTTTTCCCGAAAGAGGGCGAAGCTGAATCGGATTGCCATCTTATACCTTGTCGTCCCGACGAGATGCTTGAGAAGGTGACTGCGTGGGCCAATCGGATGGATCCGGACATGAAACCGGAACGTTGGAAAGACATCGCGATCCTTTGCCCCAAACGCAAAGGAGCGATCAGCACCAATGCCATTAATGAATCGCTACAGAAAACACGCGCTTCTAAGAAAGGTACGATCCTACATAAGTTGGAGGTAAGTGAATGCAATTACCGATTCTTTGCCAAAGACGATCGCGTGATTCAGTCGAAAAATAACTATAATCTTGCTTGCAAAGAAGCGGACGGTGAAGAGGGGACTGGTGTTTTTAACGGGGATATCGGATATGTAGACAGAGTCTACAGTTCGTCACAGTTTCCGTTGGATATCGTATTTGACGACAGCCGAAGAGCGAGTTATGCAATGAAGAATCTTGCGGAACTGGAAATTGCTTATGCATTGACCGTACATAAAGCCCAGGGTGGCGAATGGAAGCATGTGTTGCTCGTTCTGCCACCGGAATACGGCCCGATCTTCAACAGAAATCTTCTTTATACGGCCGTCACACGTGCCAAAGAAGAACTGTGGATATTGGGCGACGTACAGACGATCGATCGAATGATTCGGAGCCAGTACTCCGAGACAAGAAGAACTGCACTCCAGATCTTCCTTCGAAACAAAAAAGAGAAGACATGAAAGAACTTAATTTGACGAGTATATCGAGGGAATGGATGACATTTCTCTTTCCTTCCGTATGCATGGTCTGTGGACATCTTCTCGTTGTTGGTGACAACTGCAGTGAACAGCTGAAGGAACTTCAGATCTGCGTGAGATGCCTGTCCACATTCCCTGTTCGGTTGGAGAAAGAGAGGTGGTTCCCTTGCCTTTCGAACCCGTATGAGACCGACCCGATTCCGGACTTCAAAGTGTGGACAATGCTTCATTATCGGACGCCTGTAACAATGTTACTTCGTAGAATGAAGTTCCATTCGGCACATTACTGTGGGACACTGATCGGTACTTTGATGGGTAGAGAATTTCCAAAGGATCTTCCCGTTACTTGGCAGGCCGTTATTCCGATTCCGTTGTCGGAAAAAAGACGGGAGACGCGTGGCTTCAATCAGGCGGAAGTATTGGGAGAGAAACTTGCGGAGGCCATCTCGGTTCCGATGTTGCCGGAGGTACTGGTAAGGACACGCCATACCAGCCAGCAAAGTAGATTCCAAGACCCGCTTCAACGTGACAGCAATGTCTCGGGTGCTTTTGCCGTAGAGTCATCATGGGACATCAGCGGATGGAATATCCTTCTACTGGACGACATCCTGACTTCCGGTGCGACACTCCACGAAGCGGCCAGGGTCCTCTATCAAGCTGGAGCGGCTCTTGTTGTAGGCGTTGCGGCGGCGACACATCGAGAAAGAATTGAGAAAGCGCATTGATTCGAATCCGAATTGTCACAAATCGGTAATTTCGGGTTCTTCCATTTAGATAGAGATACTGGTATAATAAAGACAACCTAAAGCTGAAGCTCATGTTTTTGAACCTTCATGACATAATCGGGAATCCGGAGTCGGTGCAGAGACGATCAAGCCTTACCGTTTCTTTATAGAGACGCTCCCGAGAGGAAGATCTTAGACTGCCGCAGGATACCCACCTGGCGAACGCTAGGTGTCAAAAGTGAGTGACGGTTTTGGGCTTTTCTTATGACCGAAACAAAGGACGTAACATGGGACTTTGGAAAGACGCGAAACAAATTGCGAAGCGCGACCCGGCAGCCCGGGGCGTGCTTTCTGTTATCTTGTTATATCCCGGATTCCATGCCTTGATCTTTCACAAGGTCAGCCATTTCTTCTATCGAATCAAGCTTTATGGACTTGCCCGTTGGAACTCTCAGTTCGGTAGGACCTGTACGGGCATTGAGATTCATCCCGGTGCGAAGATCGGACATGGACTGTTCATCGACCACGGAATGGGAATCGTGGTGGGTGAGACGGCCGAAATAGGAGAGAATTGTACAATCTACCATGGCGTGACGCTCGGTGGTACCGGCCATGGAAAAGGAAAGCGTCATCCGACTTTAGGAAACGATGTGTTGGTGGGTGCAGGTGCGAAGATCCTCGGCCCCATCACGGTAGGGGATAATGCTCGAATCGGTGCAAATGCTGTTGTGTTGCACGATGTCCCAGCCGGCGCTACGGTAGTAGGTGTTCCCGGCAAAGTGGTCCGCATGGAGGGGAAACCCATCAATCACGCGGACGAATTGGATCATCCGACGGTGGAGGATCCGCTTGAAATCGAAATGCGTCGTCTGATGCAACGTGTGGCCTCGCTTGAAGAAGCGATGAAGACACAGGATCCTGACTTCCATGAACCGGAAGCCGTGGCAGAAGACGTGATCATACAGGAGGAAGAAAAATGAAGATTTTTAACACGATGACCAGAATGAAGGAAGAATTTGTCCCAATGGAAGAGGGCAAGGTGAAGATGTATGCCTGCGGACCGACGGTATATAACTATTTCCACCTCGGAAATGCTCGCCCGTTCGTTACGTTCGACACACTTCGCAGATATCTTGAGTACAGAGGGTATGAAGTTACATTCTGCCAGAATTTCACAGATATCGACGACAAGATGATCAATCGTGCCAATCAGGAAGGCATCACAATCAAAGAATTGGCCGATCGCTATATCGCTGAATACTACAAAGATGCGGATGCCCTTGGCATTAAGCGTCCGACCTTCCAGCCAAGAGCAACGGAGACCATGGATGAGATCATCGCACTGATTTCCGATCTGGTGGAGAAGGGATATGCCTATCAGATCGAAGATGGTGTCTACTATGATGTGACCAAGTTCAAAGACTACGGCAAACTGTCACACTACAATCTGGAAGATCTTCAGGCCGGTGGCGGTGAGCGTGGCGCTTCCTACGAAGGTAAGAAGAACCCGGCTGACTTCGCGATTTGGAAAGCCAAGAAGGAAGGCGAACCTTTCTGGAGTTCTCCGTGGGGAGACGGCCGTCCGGGTTGGCATATTGAGTGCTCAGCCATGAACCGGAAATACCTTGGCAAGACAATCGATATTCACGGTGGTGGACAGGATCTGATCTTCCCGCACCATGAGAATGAGATTGCACAAAGTGAGGCGGCAAATGGCTGCACATTCTCTCGCTACTGGATGCATAACGCTTTCGTAAATGTTGATAATGAGAAGATGAGTAAGTCTCTCGGTAATTTCTTTACGGTTCGCGATATCGTGGAGAAGTTCCCGTATGAAGTGATTCGTTTCTTCATCCTGTCCGGTCATTACAGAATGCCGATCAACTTCAGTGATGAACTTCTGAAGTCTGCACAGAATGGCCTGGATCGAATCTCCACAGCGGTAGAGACTTCTGACTTCCTCCTGAACCATCAGGAGGAAGCCGGACTGGTTCCGAATGCGGATGCTTCAGCCGAACTTTCTGGTGCGGTTTCTGAGGCAAAAGCATCCTTCATTGCGAACATGGACGACGATATGAATACTGCGGATGCCATCACATCTGTATACTCACTGGTTCGTGTTCTGAATACACACCTGACTGCAAAAGATGTCAGCGCAGCAGATATCAAGGTTGCCGCAGATATGATCTGCGAACTCATGAATGTTCTGGGTCTGGATATTCGTGCAATCCTGAACAAAGACAGCGGCATCCCGTCCGAAGTGATGGACCTTGTCAATCAGCGCGTAGAAGCGAAGAAGAACAAGGATTTTGCCCGCGCGGATGCACTGCGTGATCAGGTTTCAGAGATGGGCTATCAGATCAAAGATACGCCACAAGGACCGCAGGTGACAAAGAAATGATGATTCCGATTCCACCAGAGGATATTCGGGAGATTCCCACTTCTGCACTGGCCTATGTGGGAGATGCGGTGTATGAACTCTTCGTACGTACACGTATCGTGGCACAGAATGGTGGACAGTCCGGTGTTCTGCATCGCAAAGCTGTGAAGTATGTCAGTGCGCCGGCCCAGGCCAAGGCCATACGCGTTCTGCACGACGAACTTTCGGAAGAGGAACAGAATATCTTCAGACGTGGAAAGAACGGCCACCAAGGCAGTATGGCGAAGAACGCCAGCCCGGCAGACTACAAATATGCGACAGGACTGGAGACACTCATCGGCTATCTTTATATCGATGGCCGAGAAGAACGATTGAATGAACTTCTTCATCGAATCATGCAGATTCTGGATGAGACGAAGTAAAGGGGAATACGGACATGGGTAATTTTGAATCAGGAAAAAGACGTCCGGGACAGTCTTTCGGACAGAAGCGAAATGATCACGGTCGGGTAAAGAAACAGCCCGCCGAGCGTTTTGATGCTACACGAGAGAATGCGGTCGAGAAGCGTGCTGAAGAGAATATACCGACAGATGATCGTATAGAAGGCAGAAATCCGGTTCTGGAAGCCATGCGGGCCGGTCGTACGATCAATAAGTTGTTCGTGATGAAGCGACTGGAGAATAGTCGCCCGGATCCGACCATGGCGCGCATCATTAACATGGCGAAAGATCTGAAGATTCCGATTATGGAAGTACCGAAGACGAACCTGGATACCATGTCTCAGACGCATAATCATCAGGGTGTCATTGCTCAGGTCGCAGCTCACGAATATGTCGAAATCGATGACATGCTTGCTCGCGCAGCGGAGAAAGGGGAAGCCCCGCTTCTGGTCATTCTGGATGAATTGAAGGATGCGTATAATCTTGGTTCCATTCTGCGTATCGCAGATGCGGCCGGTGTACATGGTGTCATTATTCCTCAGCACCGCTCCATTGGATTGGATTCCATGGTGGGGAAGGCTTCGGCCGGTGCAATCGAGTATGTCCCGGTTGCTCGTGTGAACAATCTTTCCCGTACCATTCTGGAACTGAAAGAGAAGGGATTCTGGATCGCCGGAACGGACGCGGAAGGTACGAATCTTTATTGCGACAAGATCTGGTCCGGACCGATGGCCATTGTCATTGGTAGTGAAGGCGAAGGAATGAATAAGAACATCAAGGACAAATGTGACTATCTGCTTTCCATTCCGATGGCCGGCTCGGTCAATAGTTTGAATGCAGCAGTTGCGGCGGGTATAGTCGTATTTGAAGCGGTGAAACAACGGAGGATTCAACAAGGCACGTGAGCAGGATCAGGGGCGGAAACAAGAACAGACTCTTTGAGCGTAGCATCGCTATGCTGATTCTGTGTTGCCTTTTATCTTCGCTCCTAGCTGGTTGCTCCAGGTCGAAAAAGTCCGGAAATCGTGTGGATGAGCCGGAACTCGCCAGAATTCTGGTTGACTCGATGCAGGATCTGAATGCAACAGAGGATCTGTATAAACGGATTCCGGATGACCAGAAAGATGAGATGACGTACTCGGAGTATTACGAATATGTCAGCGTGCTTCAGAAACTATTGCCCTACGGCAGCCGTACGAGTTCGTTCTATATCGTGGATGGGGTGGAGAAAGAAAGACTTCTCTCCCGAATGGTCGACACAAGTTCCGAGGAATACGAGGCACTTATTCGTGGCTGTATACCGGTCCGCATTGAGACGACCGGTGAAAGAAAGTCGGATTTCCCTATCTATATCTACCTGCAGACCAAGCCGGATGGAACGGTCTATCTGGATCGAAGATGGGCGAAGAATTGTATGGATCTTCTGGCATTCTCGACGCACTATTTCGAAGCACATGAGGGAGGGAATCTGGACGATGTCACACGTATCCTTCCTTTGATGAGAACGGCTGAACCACTGCCTAGTGATATCGTCGTACGCGAAGCGAAAGCCAAAGAGATCATCCGCTTCTATTCAGTAAATGTGCAGTCCAAGCAGGATGAGTACGAATTGGTATCTATCGATGCGTCCAATCTGGTCTTTCTACAACCGGAAGTGTTGGATTCAAGCCTGCATGCCAGCTCTCGTGAGGTGCTTTTCCATAGTAATGCGGATGATGAGATCTCGGTTCAGGATTCGATTATGAGTGACCTAAAGACGACAGATCTCTATCTCTATTACAACGGTCACCGAACCCTTCGGGTGGGTGAACATGCCTCTGCGTCCTCCGTGCGTTCCCTGCTGGGTGAGCCAATCTCCGTGACTTGTGGTCCGGTGCTGGAAGGTGGAGATGTCAAGCAGAATCGGGCAGACGGAAATCGAAAGATTCTCGTACGGTATCCTGGATTTGTACTGACGGTCTACGGTCGTTTTACCAGCGAAACTGAATGGGAAGGCACCTGCATCCGCTTCCGGATCTGGGATTCCAAGAAAGCTACGATCGGTGAGCGAATTACAACTACGGAGACATCTTGGGACATCCTGAAGCAGTATCCATATGCCGATGAAGGCGCGTATAGGATGGCGGTCACAGTCGATGGAGAATCGTATGAACTGGTTATTGAACTCGACCATGAACACACGAATGCGGATGGAAGTTACCCAATTTCTTCACTCAGGCTTTCGAAGAAGAACTGAACGATTCGTTCTCGGGAAGAAGTAGGTTCCGAAGGGAACGGATTTCTTCATCCGTCAGACCGGTACTATGTAGATATTCACGGGCGTCTCCATGGTAATTCTTCTCCAGATGATCCAGAAACATGACCATGTTCGAAGCATCGCTACGATAGATGTGCTGCTCCTCAACGGGGGTATTTGCGATCAAGGGCGCCACCAGATCTCGGACATACTCGTAGGAGATGGCATAGTTGCGGATGATATCTTCGCGTGACACGCCACAAAGTAGGTAAAGAAGCGCGGCAATCAGACCCGTACGGTCTTTGCCATGCGCACAATGGAAAAGCACTGCCCTTGGTGCTTCGTGTAGGATGATGCGATACACCTCGGCGAAGTTCTTCTTCGAGTACTCGGCCATCCATACGTATAAGTGGCCAAGCGAAGAGGAACGCGTATCAACGATAACCGGATTGGACAGAAGTTCTCCCTTCGCTTCTTGTAGTAGAGAGATATTATAATAGGAGAATCTAGGATCGTCGCGGATGACATCCGGTTCATGACTGGCTTCACTTGAGGTGCGAAGGTCAATGACTACTTCGATCGGGTAGGATGCGAGTAATTCAACATCTTGGGCAGAAAGTCGATCCAGCGAATCGGAACGAACCAGACGGTGAGAAGCGAGCGCCTTGCCGTCTTGGGTATGAAGAACACCCAGATCACGCGCATTACATAGTCCCGGAACCGGCAATCGTCCAGTCAAAATATCATATTCCATAATTATCACCTCGAGCCATGAAGATTATACCATTAATCATGATTTTTTGTGGTACAATATCTTGATGTGAGGGATGAATGATGAAGAAAATACTGATTATCGAAGACAATACAGAGATCAATCATATGATTGCTGATGCCTTGAAGAAGGCTGGCTACGAGTGTACGCAGGCTTTCTCCGGTACAGAGGCATTGCTCTACTATGAGCGGGAGAACTATAGCCTCGTCCTCATGGATATGATGCTTCCAGGCCTTTGTGGAGACGAGCTGTTCCCGAAGATGAAAGCCATCAAAGACGTGCCGGTAATCGTTGTGTCGGCCAAAGATGAGATGGACACGAAGGTTCAGATGCTCACCTCCGGTGCGGAAGACTATATTACCAAACCATTCGAGTTGCCGGAATTACTGGCTCGTGTGGCGGTACAGATCCGACGGGCTTCCCAGAATCCAGAAGATTCAGATAGCGCGGGTAGAATGACTTACAAAGAATTAACTTTGGACGAACAGTCTTTTACCGTGCTGGTACATGATAATGAAGTACAGTTGACCAAGCGTGAATTCCAGATTCTGGCATTGCTGGTCGCACATCCGAAGCGTGTATTTACCAAGCAGGATATCTACGATTGTGCATGGAACGAGATCTATATCGGAGAAGATAAGACGATCAACGTCCACATCAGTAACATTCGTAAGAAACTGAAGGAGTATACAGATACAGAATTTATCGAGACAGTTTGGGGCATCGGCTACAAACTGGCTAAGTAAGGAGAAGAAGGTATGGGTTACATTTTAACGACTGACAACATTACCAAGAAGTTTAAGTACAAAGTTGCAGTCAATCAGGTCTCTATCCATGTAGAACGTGGTGAAGTCTATGGATTGATTGGTAAGAACGGCGCAGGTAAGACGACATTGCTGAAGATGATTGCTAACTTGTCTTTCCCGACAAGTGGTTCTTATACGCTCCATGGTGAGAACGGCGAGTCGCAGCAGGAAATGATGAAGCGCATCGGCGTATTGATTGAAGATCCGGGTATTTTCCCGAACCTGTCTGCCATGAAGAATCTGAAGGCGAAGGCGATTGCTTACGGCATTAAGAATGACAATTATCTTGTTGAATTGCTCCAGTTTGTTGGACTTGCGGATGTTGGTGAGAAGCCGGTCAAGAATTTCTCACTGGGTATGCGTCAGCGCCTCGGTATTGCACTGGCTATGGTCAACTCTCCGGAATTGCTTCTGTTGGATGAACCAATCAATGGACTGGATCCGCAGGGTATTGCAGAGATCCGTGGCGTCATCCATCGTCTCTGCACGGAGCTTCACACGACTGTCATCATCTCCAGCCATATTCTGGAAGAACTGTCCAAGGTGGCTTCACGCTACGGCATTATTCACGATGGCCGACTCATCGATGAACTTACTAAAGAGGAATTAAATGCAAGATGCACGCCTCATATCTTCATTCGTGCGAAAGATCCGGCGCAGACCAGTGCTGCACTCCAGAAAATCGGTGTTACACAGTACGAATTCAGAGAGGATCACTTCGAGATCAACGAGCGTCTGGATCAGATTGCCGAGCTGAACATTCAGTTGGCACGTGAGAATGTACAGATCACTGAGTTGAGACTGGAAGGCCAGTCACTTGAAGAATATTACTTCCGTTTGACAGGAGGAAACATCAATGTCTAATCTTTTCCGCATGCACATATATCGCGCTTTGAAGGCTAAGTCCACCAAGGTAATTGGCATTCTTCTTGGCGTGTTCTTCGCCATCACACTGATTCTGGCCTATGTCGTCTTCGAAAACCCATTCGATATACCTGGCGATGTCTTGGACGTTTTAGTTGGTGTCAAGGGAAAGGGTACTGTACCTTTTAGAATTCACAGTTTCTTCACGCAGATGAACAGCCCATTCATTATTCTCATGACGATCTTTACCGTACTTCTGGTTACAAGTGATTTTTCCAGAGGATATGTAAAGAATATATACGGCATGTTCCAAGATAAGAGCAAGTTCGTATTTGCGAAGTGGTCGGCAATGGTGGTCAGTGTTTCCACTATTTACGTGGCATATTCTTTGTTGAGCTTGGGCGTAACCGCAATCTGCTTCAAATCTTTCGAGATGGAATGTATGGATCTGTTTTTCAAGAGCTTTATCGTGGAGTATATCCTACTGATTGCACTTCTGACGCTTGTCTTTATGATTACTTCATTATTTAAGAGTGCTTCCGGCGGTATGGTGATCGGCCTCATTATGGCATCCGGTATGATGCAGAGCATCGAACATCTCCTGGACCTCATTATTGCGAAGATCACAGGCCAGAACTTGGCAGATGCCGCAATGGATACACTTGGCGGTACGATCGGAATCACTGAGAAATCCGGTGCATTCAGGCTTTCTAATTACTGCATCGACAATGTATTCTTGACCTACCATGCGAACATGGACTACGCAGATACAGTCCGTTCCATCATCGTTGCAATTGCTTGGACAGCATTTGCACTAGCGATCTGTACACTTCTTGCAAAGAAGAAGGATGTTCGTTGCTGATCGACGAGCTTCCACGCTTAAACTTTTCTTAATAAATACTTTCCATTTTCTGAACTTCTCCTTGGCGATTGTTTAGGAATTCATCGATAGAATGAGTCCGTAAACAAAAGGAGGAGCGATGAAATGGATTTCATTCTGACGACAAACGCAATAACCAAACAGTATGGTTCATACAAGGCTTGTAACGAAGTTTCCATCCATGTTGAACGTGGAGACATCTATGGCCTGATTGGAAGAAACGGAGCTGGTAAAACCACGCTCATGAAGATGATCGGTGGATTGGCCCATCCGACTTCCGGATCCTTCGAGGTTCGCGGAAGGAACGGTGAGACGACTTCACAGATGCTTCCGAAGATTGGTATTCTGATCGAGGCACCGGGCTTGTATCCGAACATGACCGCTTTCCAGAACTTGAAGACGAAGGCGATTGCACTGGGTATCAAGGACGACGAATTCCTCAGAGGTCTTCTGAAGGAAGTAGGCCTTGAAAATACTGCGAAGAAGAAAGCCAAACAGTTCTCACTTGGCATGAAGCAGAGACTGGGTATTGCAATGGCACTTGTCAGCCAGCCGGAACTGCTGATCCTGGATGAGCCAATCAACGGCCTTGACCCACAGGGTATTGCGGAAATGAGACAGATTCTCCACCACCTGAGTGTTGACCGCGGTATCACCATTCTGATCTCTAGCCATATTCTGGACGAATTGAGCAAAGTTGCTACAAGATTCGGCATCATTCATGAAGGAAGACTTCTTGAAGAAGCCAGCAAGGATGAGTTGCTCAGTCGCTGTAATGAGAGACTGGAACTTCGTACCAGCGATATGTCCCGTACACTCGATATTCTTCACACGATGGGCTTCTCCAAGTTGGAAGTTGCAGACGATAAGATCAAGATCTTCGAACGTCTCAACGAAGGTGGTGCAATCACTGTAGCACTTGCGAAAGAGAACATCATGACGAATGAGATTTCCCGAAAGAGTGAGGAACTGGAAGACTATTACTTCCAGCTGACAGGAGGACAGAAGAATGATTAAGTTAATAAAGATGAATCTATACCGCATGACGCATGCGGTCTCAACTTGGGTATTGATGGCCTGCATGATCGCCATGACACTTTTTGCCTTTTCCATGAACAAACTAGTGCTTGATGATCCATTTAATATGAATCTTTCGCAAGGCATGCAAGATGTACCGACTTACATGACTAGCATCGACTCGATCTCTTCTTATGTTCAGGTCGGCATGATCATCATGTTGGTTGGTATCTTCGTTGTCATCTTTACCAATGCGGAACACAAATGCGGTTTCGACAAGAACATTGTCGGCATCACGAAGAGTAGAGCTAAGCAGACAATTGCCAGATGGATCTCTTCCATTATTGGTGCAACAGCACTTACAGTAGTCGGACAAGGTTTCTACATTGGACTTTCTGCAGCATTTATGAATGACTTCCGTTGGGATAGTGCCAAGGATTTCCTGTGTGTATGCGCCGTGGCTTACCTCGGTCTGGTGACATTTGTGACACTCTTCTTCTTCTTTACGACACTGTTTAACAGTTCTACGGGCGGTATTGTGGCAACATGCTTCATTTCAACCGGACTGTTAGCACTGATCGAGAGTTTGTTGGATAAAGTTGCAGATAAGGTTTTCTCTTCTCCTGCACATGTACCGAGTGACTTCTTCCTAGACTCAGCGTTTATGTATCTGGATTTGAATTCGGTAGCCGTCAAAGGATGTACGTTCTTCCTCATTCTTTGTGCCGCATACATTGTCCTTTCTCTTGGCGGTAGCGTCTTGCTCCAGCAGAAGAGAGATATTCGATAATTTGCAAGCCCCACTACATTCATAATACCCTCATACCTAGGAAATAGAACACTTGCCCCAAGCGGCCGTGTTCTATTTTCATTGACGGGAGAAATTACATCACTATAATGGAAAGAGTAGGCTGTAACGGCTTATTTCGGCCGAGAACGCAATTGGGAGGTACGAAATTGGAATACATTTTACAGGCGGAAGGCATCAGCAAACAATATGGCAAGACGCTCGCACTGGATCATGTGACACTTCAATTGAAGAAGGGCGAAATCTATGGACTGATCGGACGAAATGGTGCCGGTAAGACGACACTTCTGAAGATCTTGGCCGGACTTGCCAAGCCGACAGATGGAACTTTCAGCATATTCGGAGAACCGCAAGAGAAGACGAAGATACTCCGTGATCGAATCGGTGTGCTCCTCGAGACACCCGGACTCTATCCGAATATGAGTGCATATGAGAACATGAAACTCAAGGAATTGACCTTGGGCATGAACGACGATGCCTATGTGCATCAACTGCTTCAGGAAGTAGGGCTTTCTGAGGTGGAGAAGAAGCCTGTCAAGAAATTCTCACTCGGCATGAAGCAGCGACTCGGTATTGCGATGGCACTGGTAGGCCACCCAGATCTTCTTCTTCTGGATGAACCGATCAACGGTATCGATCCTCAAGGTATTGTAGAGATTCGTGAACTGATCGAACGCTTAAGCCACGAATATAATGTCACGGTGATTATTTCTTCGCATATTCTCGAAGAACTGTCGAAGATTGCGACACGTTTTGGTATCCTTCATCGTGGACGGCTGATCGATACTTTCACGCACGAGGAACTGATGAAGCGCTGTAGTGAGCGAATTGAGATTCGGACCAGTGATCCGGTCAAGGCTTGTATGGTGATTGAGAAGATGGGCATCACGGAATTTAAGATCATGGATGGCTCGATGATTCAGATCTTTGAACGAATGGAAGACAGTGGCGAGATCGTGCTGGAACTTGCAAAGAATAATATCAAGACATTAAGTATTCAAGTGAAGAACGAAGCACTGGAAGATTACTATCTGTCGTTGACCATGGAACGATAATCGTAAGGAGAGGATTCATGCTTTTCTGTACAATTGCTGCAATCATATTAGCACTGGCCCTTCTGGTGACGTTGATCTCATACCGCAAGCAGATCCGGAAGAACTGTCAGCAGCTTGAGGTCATGCAGAAGCATGCTTCCAATCTTCGATTGACTTCGGATCTTCCGTTTGCAGAAATCAACGAATTAGTCCAACGCATCAACGATATCTGTAACACCTATCGTGAAGAGAGTATCGCGGTGGAACGAAATGAGAGCAATCTCAAAGAAGCAATTGCCAATCTGTCGCACGATATTCGTACACCGCTGACTTCGCTCGATGGCTACGTTCAGCTTCTGGTGATGTCGGATTCTCAAGAAGATCGGGATCATTACCTGAAGATCATCCAGAATCGAATCACAAGCCTCAAAGAACTACTCGAAGAACTCTTCACGTATACGAAGATGCAGGATCAACATTACGAATTGGCTTGTGTCCCGATGGATGGCCGTCAATGCATCTGTGAGACCGTTCTCTCTTTCTATGACAGTTTCTCGGAAAGAGGACTACAGCCGGAGGTGGACTTCTGTGAAGAACGACTTTCGATCTTGGGCAACGATGTAGCGCTTCAACGAGTCGTGCAGAACCTCATCAAGAATGCACTGGAACACGGCACCGAGCGTCTTGGCCTGAAGTTGGAGAAACAAGACAACAATCTTCATTTTGTCTGCTATAACGACAAGAAAGGTGAGGAGATCATCGATATCGATAAGATCTTCGACCGATTCTATAAGGGAGACCGAGCGAGGACCTCAACTTCTACCGGGTTAGGCCTTTCCATCGCCAAGGGCCTCATTGAACGTATGAAGGGTACGATCTCGGCATCTGTTGATGATGGACTCTTCAAAGTAGACGTTCGGATCCCGCTTTCTGAAGAGAAGAATAAAAAAGCGGAAAAATAACCCGAAAGACCATTGACAATTATCTGGCTTGGTACTAAAATACATCATGCTGTCAAGCGAAATACATATGCGCCCGTAGCTCAACTGGATAGAGTGTCTGACTACGGATCAGAAGGTTGTGGATTCGATCTCTGCCGGGCGCGCCAGATGAGAGACTGTCTCAGAAATGAGACAGTCTTTTTTTACTCTCTCTATATTGAATAGGTGATTGAAAACCCTTGACAACTATGATAAAATATCACCTTGCGTATTACCATGATTGACGGAGGAAAATAAAATGTCATCTATAGAGAAGAAAGATAATATTGTTGTTATCTCATTGGAAGCATCTGCTGAAGAATTCAAGGACGCGATGATGAAGTCCTTCAATAAGAATAAGAACCGTTTCCAGATCCCTGGTTTCCGTAAGGGCAAGGCTCCTTATAAGCTCGTGATGCAGTACTACGGCGAGGGTGCGCTCTACGATGACGCAATTGATTTCATTGTCAATCCTCAGTACTCTGAAGCAATCAAAGAGCACGATCTGAAGGTCGTTTCACGTCCGGAACTCGACATTCAGGAGATCGGTGAAGATAAGGGCATGAAGTACACCATCACGGTTACAGTTAAGCCGGAAGTTGAACTGGGCCAGTACGAGGGTGTTGAAGCGACATACCGCTATGTTGCACCGACAGACGAGACAGTTGAGAATGAACTGAAGCGTCAGCAGGAGCGCAACGGCCGTAAGGTTCCGGTTGAGGATCGTGCCGTAGCAGATGGCGATATCGTTACGATCGACTACGAAGGTTTCGTCGATGGTGTTGCATTTGATGGCGGTAAGGATGAGGGTTACGATTTGACAATTGGTTCTAACTCCTTTATCCCAGGTTTCGAGGAGCAGCTCATCGGTCATAACATTGACGAAGAGTTCCCGATCACTGTTACTTTCCCAGAAGATTATCACGCAGAGAATCTCAAGGGTAAAGAAGCAACATTCCAGATTAAGATTCATGCAATCAAGGTGAAGGAACTCCCTGAACTGAACGATGATTTTGCCAAGGATGTTAGTGAATTCGATACGTTGGACGAGTACAAGGCCGACATCATGAAGACACAGTCCGAGCAGGCTGAGAAGGCTGCTAAGGACAGTTTCGAGAATGAGGTTGTGAAGGTTGTTTGCGAGAATGCCAAGGTTGACATTCCGTCTTGCATGGTTGACACAGAAGTGGACAACATGATTGACGAGCAGAGCTATCGTATGCGTGCTCAGGGCATCGCTCTGGAGACATACCTGCAGTACATGGGTCAGACCATGGATGAGTACAAGCTCGGCTTGCGCACCATGGCTGAGACTCGCGTAAAGACTTCTCTGGTTATCGAGGCTTGCGGTAAGGCCATGAACATCGAAGCAACTGATGCAGATGTTGAAGAAGAAGCAGAGAAGATTGCTTCCCAGTACGGCATGAAGAAGGAAGACTTCCTTGCTCGTATCGCTGGTAACGATCAGTTCATCCGTGACAGCATCGTTGGCAGAAAGACAGTTGACGCACTCACAGAGAAGGCGAAGAAAGTAGAGCCGAAGGAAGAAGCAAAGGAAGAGAAGACTGAGGAGTAATTCCGACGTTTATTGATCCGATGAATGAACACGGTTTTCCGTGACGAAAAGAGACTGGAAGTTGGTTCCACCACGCTTCCGTCTCTTTTCTTTTACATTCATGGAAACCATTCGTATAAATGAAAAGAATTAGTAACATAAAAACCCCTAATCTTCATTGAAACAACAGACCAGTTCAGGTAACATGGTAAGGAAGAACTAGAAATAATTAGGGCATTCTGGCATATAGAAGACGGATTGCCCGATTGAAGGAGTGTATATGGCCAACGACGATATACTAGATTTTGATGGCATTATCCATTGCTCATTCTGCGGAAAGAGTGAGCAGGAAGTTTCCAGGATGCTCGCAGGGCCTCCGGGAATCTATATCTGTAATGAATGTGTCGCAATCTGCGAGTCGATCCTTGCGGAAGGCGAGATGGGCTTTACAAGCTCGAAATACAGCACGAAGGGGAATCGCGATCATCTGCCGACCCCGGTTGAACTGAAGGAAGCACTTGACGAGTATGTCATCGGACAGGATCAGGCGAAGAAAGCACTTGCTGTTGCGGTCTATAACCACTATAAGCGTGTATTTGCAAAGAATAGTTCCAGTGACGATGTAGAACTTACCAAGAGTAATATTCTCCTGATTGGTCCGACAGGTTGTGGTAAGACTTTGCTTGCCCAGACACTGGCGCGTGCACTCAATGTACCATTTGCCATCGCTGATGCGACGACGCTGACCGAGGCTGGTTATGTGGGTGAAGATGTTGAGAATATCCTTCTGAAGCTTCTGCAGGCTGCGGACTACGATGTCGAAGCAGCCCAGCGCGGCATTATCTATATCGATGAGATCGATAAGATTACGAAGAAATCGGAGAATCCGTCGATCACACGTGATGTCAGCGGTGAAGGTGTACAGCAGGCATTGCTGAAGATCCTGGAAAGTACAGTTGCCAACGTACCGCCGCAAGGTGGCCGTAAGCATCCACATCAGGAATTCATCCAGATCGATACGACGAACATCCTCTTCATCTGTGGCGGTGCTTTTGACGGATTAGAGCGAATCATTGAGCAGCGCGTAGGTAAGAAGAATTTCGGTTTCGGTGCAGAAATCGTTTCGAAATTGGAAAAACAACCCGGTGAGTGGCTCTCTCAGCTGGTTCCGCAGGACTTGATGAAGTTCGGTCTTATTCCAGAGTTCATCGGACGTGTGCCGATCAACGTCACACTGGATGGCCTAGATGAGGCAGCCTTGATCCGTATCCTTCGTGAACCGAAGAATGCACTGCTCAAGCAGTATTGTAAGATGCTGAAGATGGACGGTGTCGAGCTCGAATATGACGACGATGCTGTTGTTGAAATCGCCAAGAAAGCAATCGAGCGAAAGACCGGTGCGAGAGGTCTTCGTGCAATCCTCGAAGAAATTATGCTGGATATCATGTACGACGTACCGTCTCAACAGGATGCGGTGAAGTGTATCGTACATAAGGAATGTGTAACCGAAGGGAAGACCCCAGAACTGATCAAGGGGGCCAAGCCGAAGAAGTCCCGTTCCAGAGAGAAGTCGGAAGAGAAGGGCGCATAACGGAAGCGCGCATGACGAAAGGCGTTGACGCATGGCAGAGAAGCTGAAGAACCTGATCAAGGATACTGAGCAGTATCTGGAAATGTGTGCACAGGTTGATGCGGAAGGCGGAACAATCGATCCACGGAAGCATCAGGAGAAACTTGCGCATCTGAACAGATGGCTCATGTATTTTCAGCACGAGCGACTGATTCACTTGATTGTAACAGTGTTATTTGGCTTATGTGCCATTATGGTTTTCGGTATTTTCGTGGTGACTCAGTACTGGTATATTCTGCCGCTTCTTCTTCTGATCACGGTGCTGCTTGTTCCGTATATTTTCCATTATTTCAAGTTGGAGAACGGCGTGCAGAAACTCTATACATTGGTCGATGAGATGGAAAAACGAAAGGAGATTTGATGATGTCCAAGTATTTCATTTGTCTGGATATTGGTGGAACCAAAGTACTCGGTGCGATCTTCAACAATAAGCGTGAGATCGTCTATCGAATCAAGAAGAAGACGAAGGCAGACGGCGACGATGCCCAGAATATTGAGAATACAATTATCTCCCTCGTTGAAGAACTGGTGGAAGGATTCAAGATTTCCTTGGATGATGTCGCAGCAATTGCCGCCGGTGCGCCAGGTGTGATCAACATTGAGAAGGGCGTGGTTCTTTTCTCACCGAATCTTCCTTGGCGAAATTACGAGATTAAGAAGGCGATTGAAGAGAAGTTCCATGTGCCTTTCTTTATCGGCAATGACGTAAACGTCGGTGTATATGGAGAATGGAAGTATGGTGCGGCGAAAGACTTGAAGCAGGTGGTCGGACTCTTTGTGGGCACCGGTATGGGCGCAGGATTGATTCTCGATGGCAAGCTTTTTACCGGATATCAGGACAAGGGCGCCGAATGCGGTCACATGATTCTTGATCCGGAAGGACCGAAGTGCAACTGCGGCCAGCGTGGATGTCTGGAAGCATTTTCCAGTAAACAGGGTATCTCCGACTACATTCGTACACAAGCCCAGAGAGGCCGCGCTACATCCATGGAGAAGGCTGTGGCCAAGGGCGTTTTTAAGAGTAAGGCATTGAAAGCAGCCTATGAAGAAGGCGATGAAGTCGCCATCGAGGCCATTGATCGTGCATGTCATTATCTGGCAATTGGAATCGGCAATCTGATTAACACATTCAGCCCAGAGATGGTCGTACTCGGCGGTGGTGTGATGGAAGCGATGAATGAGGTTTTCATGGAGAAAATCTTGAAAGAAGTCGATCGCTATTGTATGCCGTCTATCCGTGATACCGTAGCGATCAAGGCCGCGGCGTTGGGTGATGACTCGATCCTATATGGCGCTTTGGCCATGATCGACGATATGCTGAAGGATTAAACTTCTTTATGGGTCCATCCGGCTCCGGTAAGTCCACACTGCTTTACACCGTGTCCGGCGGCCAGCTCCAGCGTGCATGTATCTGCCGCAGCATGATCAACAATCCGAAGCTGCTCTTCGCGGACGAACCGACCGGTGCCCTGAACCGCACTACTTCCATGGAGGTCATGGACGGACTGGAAGCTGAATCAGGAAGGTACCACGATCATGATGGTTACCCACGATGTCAAAGTCGCTGCAAAGTGCAAGCGCGTGCTGTACATCAGTGATGGCAACATCAAGGGCGAGTATATTCGTGAAGATGATTCCTTGAGCGATAAGGATCACGAGAGAAAACTGAACAACTGGCTGATGGATCTGGGCTGGTAAGCATTGGTTATCAGGGGAAATTGCTATTTTCTAGTTGTGGGCGATATTCTTCATCATGTATAATACAACTATAAACATTTCCTGATAGGAGGAAAAACACATGAAGAAATTTGTTGCACTGATGCTTTCTTCTGTGATGCTGCTCTCCATGGCGGCTTGCGGTAAGAAGGACGAAGAGGAAACCAAGAAAAAGAAGAGCAAGAAAGAGAAGGAGACTACCGAAGTTACGGAAGAGCCGGAGGATACGACGGAATCCGAGGAAACGGAGGATACTACCCCGTCGGACGAAACACTCGACCTGGCCTATGACCTCGTAATCGAAGACCAGTGGAATGTCTTCAAGTCAATGGTTGAACAGTACGGCGGTCTGGAAGTCTGCTATACAAAGACAGGTTTCCGCACGGTATATGTTGGTGGTAAGGACAATTGCTACTGGTTCCTGGATCTTCAGGAAACCGGCGATTATACACTCTACTACGATGTCGTAAATGGCGACGAGATGGTATCTTACTACTTCATGAATGAAGGTGGCACGGTTACTTTCGAAGAATCATCTGATTCTGCGCTGTATTTTATCTGCGAGTATGTATTCTGTGGTCACGATCGAATCGCGGCTGAAATGAGAAAGCCATCTGAAGTGACAAACGGTGATTATGTATGCGACCGTTTTGCTTACGATATCGGTGCCATCGCATACGATATCTCACGAGATTTCGGTATTACTGTTCGCTTCAGTAATACGGATGATACGGAAGCAGGATTTGATCTTGGCAGCATCAAGACCGGTGCAGATGTTGAAGTACTGGAAATGCCGGAAGCAGGACTGGCTGAAGGCGATATCGATTCCATCGATTACTGGGTAGAAAAGTTCAGCACCAACGTTTGCCCGTTTTACATCAACTGTAATGGCGTGGAGACGAAGTATTACTTCCGCAATGGCGGTGAATTCGTAGAATGGCTGAGAACAGAGAACAACACCGATGGATGGTACTTCTACGAGAATAACGTGATTTCTGCGGATGGCAAGTGGGCGATTTCAAATTGGGAAGACGCCTTCTCTTCTTTCTGCTCCTATGAAGCGATTCCTTACAGTGGTCCGACATTGAGTGAAGAAGAGCGTACGGTAATCGTTCCGGGTACTCTTTACGCACTCCACAGCTGGACACCGTTTGATTTGTGGGGTTACTATTACCACCCATATATTGAGTGTGGTGATTCGACAAGCGAGGAGAAAACTTTCGCACTGGATAATTGCTGCTGTCAGTTTACACCTGGTTCCGAAATCAGAATATTCATGGAGTCCCGTTCAAATGATGAGAAGGAGTTCCTTGAGAATCACACAACAGTATACATCATGCCACATGCCGATATCACGGTATATAACGGTGTAATGGATGATGCGGCGAAGGAAATGGTTATTGCAAGTGGTGACTACATTGTGAAGTCCAGTGAGGACGCCGTTGACAATGAGGAACCGATCTTCACGCTTACACTTCCTGAGACCTATCAGGATGCGCCGCTCAGTGGTGATGTAGATGTGATCTTTGCATTCGATGATGTGATTACATACTACTACGTAGCAACGATTGGATGATCCTTAGCAAACGATAATCAGGTAATTGAAGAAGCGGCGATGGAGTTTGTTCCACCGCCGCTTTTTTGCTAGTAGCATTTCTGCATTTTTCTTGCTATTCGGAAATGGATATGCCCGTGCTGTCACCAAGAACATGGAAGAGATAAGAATGCAGCCATTAACATTCTCAAAAAAGGAATGTTAATGACTGCCATAGGGTAGGATATACCCAAATTAACGCTTGTGGAGATCTAAAGCCTTCGGACAATGCAGTGGCCGTTGAAGCAAGAATCCCACGGCTTTAGCCGTGTGGAGTGTCATTACTATATCTGACAGATTCATACAGGGAGGTCAGTTCAGTGATGGACGGATCTCCATTTTCTTTCACGATCGTCTCAATCTGCTTTGGCGAAGCGGACTTACGTACGGTAGCACCTTTTCGAATGGCTTTCGTGACGGTCTTATAATACTTCTTTCGTATCTCTTTCTCGTATCCGGTACCAAAGTCATGATGGGATGCCTTCTGGATCTTGTCAGGTTCGATGTCTTCAATCACGTCTGTGACAGCTGTGTTCTCTTTCACCTTAGCAGGTTCTTCTGCCATGTGGTAACGGTTGAGGATTGCACGAATCACGCGTGAAATTACGACTACCAGCAGAACCACGATGCACACGACCACGATGACCTCGATAATCGCATCGAGAATAGGAGAGCCTCCACCCACTTCTTCTGGTGTGTCATTAATTACATCTTCCCAGTCATTATCGTTCTTTGTTATGAAGTATTCTTCCTTGTCAATCAGACTGAAAAGGAAAGCTGCAAAGCGCTTCAAACAACGAGACAGTAGATTGGAGAGTTGCTGAATGGGTAAGAAAGTGATGGTGACAAGCGCCAACAGAATACCGGCTGCCAGGATCAGAATGACGAAGTTGTACTGACTTCTAACCGCTTTGGCCGGCTGAGTAGATGAGTGAAGATTGTGATAGTACTGCTCATTGAAAGTGTAGAGTTGACGAGCCACGAAGTAGAGACCTGCGACTAATACGGCATTGAACATCGTCTCAACCGACGAAATCTGAATTCTACAGAAGACGAACAGAGCCAGGTGAATGCCTGTATAGAAGAAGAAGCCGTCGTATTTTACTTGGACGGGGGTTTTCGAGAAACGATGCAAAATGGAACTAATCATGAGAATCAAAAGTGCTGCGCCTAAAATGATGATTGGAATCCATAGATCACGCCGAGGCAGGCAAGAGGAAAGAAACAGATAGATTCCGAAGAAAGAACCCGCTGCAGTAAGCAGATGGAGCACCAGCATGGCCGGCAATCCAATTCTAATTCTGCGAATCAGAAGGAAGATGGTTGCCGGACAAATCAAGAATAAGTAATTCCAAGTGGTAAAACCAACGTAATCGTAGTGCCGGAGGAGGTACGAAACGAGAGAGATAATCGTCAGCGCCAGCATCAAGGTGGTGAGATATTCAATTATAATGTTGGAACGGACAAAGCGTGGAGATTTCTTCGTATCAGTCATGACCCATCATCTCCCATCTTTGATATATGTTCATTAGTTCAGCGTCCAGTTTCACATGCGGTGTAGTCTTGTAGCAGGGCATGATCCAGTTCAGCGAGGAACGGTATGGCTTCAGCTGAACGAGTAATCTACGGAAAGCTGAATCACAACGTGGGGAAATGATGATCGTGTAATCATCTTTTCGGACATTGGCGCCGTGGGCTTCCAGAAGCTCATCGAAAGGAATGACCGGGCAGGCCAGATCGATCCTTGCCAGTGCTTCGCCACGATGCTCCATATCTGCAAGGCAAGCAGACATGTCCAGTGAGACAGGAAGCTCGGTCAGAACATCTCTTCCGTTGGTGTAAAGCGCGCAAGGAATGCCGGAATTGCAAAGCGCAAGCATGTAAGAATAGGCAAGACTGATGGATTTCTCAAGAAGACTAGTGGACTCCTTGAAATCATAGAAGTCTAGATTCAGAAAAATCGTGATTTGACGGGTGGAGGTGGAAGCCTGTTGGTTGACCATGAAGTCTCCGGCTTTTGCCGTAGCTGTCCAGTTGATGGCACGCATCGGATCCCAGGGTTGATACTCGCGAATTCCTGAGAAAGAGAATGGATCGGTCAGAAGGGT
>JAGHVD010000081.1 GCA_018064475.1 Candidatus Scatonaster coprocaballi | reverse complement strand
AAATGGTGCAAGCACCTTCTCTAACTCCGCTCGACTTGCATGTGTTAGGCACGCCGCCAGCGTTCATCCTGAGCCAGGATCAAACTCTCAAAAAAATCTTGAGAGCCGTTTGGCTCTTTGTTTACTTTTGTTTTTTCAACTCTATGAATTGAACTATTGGCTCGTAAATTAAGTAGTAATTACTTTCTGCTCTTCTATTCAATTTTCAAGGTCCGTTCGCGTCGCTCTCGCGAAGCGCTTGATTATATTAACACCTCCCCCCAACCATGTCAAGCAGTATTTTTGATTTTTTTTGAAGTTTTTTTCACAGCCCCATTTTCCAATCTTTGCAACGCATTCTCCGTGTCGCTCGTCATATATTCTGTGGGCGGCCCAGCCGCTTCTCATGCATATCTTTGTACTTTGCACTTCTTGCAGTACGATAAGATATATAATATGTCTTTCCATATATGAAGGAGGAATTTTATGAAATCCAAGAAAATTATTGCGGCACTTCTGACTGCTTCCTTGATCCTGGCTATGGGTACTGGATGTAGCAAGAAGGAGACATCATCCAAGACATCTTTCAAGGTGCCTGAACAGACGCAAGCAGATATTCAGACACCGACTGTCCAGCGCGCCAATGGCCAGACGCCAATCTTCGAATTATCTTCTGGTGCTCCATCCAGCATCTCTGAGGACGAATTGACGAAAGCTTATTCACAGTTCGTCTTCGGTCTTCTTTCACAGTGTGCAGGAAGCACGAATGATAATCTAATGATCTCACCGGATTCCGTTCTGTTCGCATTGGATATGGCTGCCGCCGGCGCCAACGGTAATACGCTGGAACAGATGCTTCAGGTGACTATGCCGAACGCAGATTCGGCGAGTGGTTTTCAATTCGCGGTCAATCGTATGGCTCATCTTCGTGGCAATCAGCTTCAGATCGCTAATTCCGCATGGTTCAACCAAGATCGTTCCGCGCCATTCTATGAAGATTACTTGAACTTCATTCATGATACGTTCGATTCAGAAGTTTCCATGATTACTATGGACGATCATGCAGTCCCAGTCATCAATGACTGGATCAGTGAACATACGAAAGGCCGTATCCCGAAGATGTTGGAATATCTGGATCCAGATACCGCCTGCATCTTGGTCAACGCCATGGTTTTCGACGGTAAGTGGAAAGAGTCTTACGACGAGGATCATGTCTATGACGGCGATTTCCGTCAGTCTTCTGGGGAGACACAGAAGGTCACCTTCCTTCTCAGCGATGAGTCTCGCTATGTAAGCAACGATTCTGCCCAGGGCTTTGTCAAGCTTTACGATGGCGACCAGTACGCCTTCATGACAATTCTGCCGAATGACGACTCGATCGCCATCAATGAATATGTAAGTAATATGACCGCCGAAGATTATTGGTCTTTATGGAACAGTATGAGTAGCCAAGAAGTCATTTCGATTTTCCCTGAATTCACCAGTACATATCGAACCGACATGGTTCCTTTCCTACAGAAGCTTGGCATGACAGAGGCTTTCACCGGAAATGCGGATTTCAGCAATATGAGCGAGGTCTCACCGTTTATTTCACAGGTCCTTCACCAGACTTACATCAAGGTTGACCGTAACGGAACGGAAGCGGCCGCTGTTACAGTCGTCACGATGGAGGATGGATGCGCTTTAGCGGAGCCTTCACCGATTGTTAAATGTGACCGTCCTTTTGCCTATGCAATTGTGGATATGGATACCGGCCTTCCTGTATTTATTGGCACAGTAAACAGCGTAGAGTCACCAAGCTGATTCAATTCCGACCGATTACTATTCTTATATAATTACCCCTCTATCGAAACGGCTTCATAGATCATATGAAGCCGTTTCTTCTTAAAGTGCAATCTCAAGCCGAAGAGAGATTCTTCTTATTTCGGATTTTCTTCTTAGAAGCGTCCGCCGCCACCGCCACTGTGGCCGCCACCGCCACCACCGCCGCCGCCGCCGCCTCCTCCGCTACTGGAGCTGGTATAGGAGCGAACGCTCTTGCGCACGAATGTATCACTTTCAAGGATCTTCCTGCTATTGGCCTTGTCGTAGTAAATGTTGGAATTCGGAACCGGATCGAGTTTCTTCTTACGCGTACAGCACAATACCACGATCAGCGAGATGATGATCGGGATGCCGATACTAAAGCCATAGGTCATAATCAGACCAAGGCGTTGAAAGTTATATGACTCAAGGCCTAACAAAACATTATAAATTGCTTCACTATAGTAGCCATCATTCAGTAGTGGCTTCTCATCTTTGAACAATCCCTGGCAACTATCGTTGCTCACACTATAGTATGCATTGCCATATGTATAAATATAGAAATAGCGGTTACCCGGAGAGTCCATCGTCAAGTCAACATAGATGCATATTCCGGAATTATCACGGAGCGGACTGGTGATGCAGTTATCCTTATAGAAATCTGCCGCATAATCCTTGCAGTCCGAATCCATTGTACCGTAAGGATTATCTCTTGTCGTGGCAATCACAACATTGATATCTTTCTCCTCCATCAGTTCCTCGGCCATTTCTTCCAGTTCCTCGTATTCGTCGTCGGTAAAAATACCCGCATCATCGATGATCTCATAGGTCTTATCTGGAACCCGATTGAGGAACACGAACAGCACGATTGCACCAACGACAATAGCAGCCATAATCAGAAGTGCGATTCCGGAAGCTGCGCTGATCTCTCCCCAGATACTCTTCTTTACCGAAGCAAGGTTTTCTTTATTCGTCATGTTTGATTGTTTCATATTCTCGCTCATCCGACAGTCCCCCATAGAATCAGGCCGATGATCAGACGAACGATCGGTGCCAAGGCAGCCAGAAGAACAAAGAATAGTACGAATCGTTTCAGTCGGCTGACCGGCGGCACACCGGCCACCTCTCCCGTCTGTCCATTCATACAGAAGTAATAATCTTTATTATTATACTTATAATGCAGGAACCATACCGGTAACATGGCGTAGTACATATTCGGCTCGTAGATGCGGGTGTTATCGTCTTTCACCTTGACGCCACGGTTGTACTTCGAATATGTAGGAGTCAGCTCTTGCGTAATGTAATTCTTCAGACGCCTAATCAGGCGTGGCTTCAACTTATCACCGGTCAAGTCATAGCGGTCGGCAAAGAAACCCTGCATGTAAGCTGGGTCGAAGGGTACCATCTCCTTGAAATAGAATGGTTCGATCGCCTCCATCAGGTCATCCTGAATATAGGTCGCACCATCAAGTGGAATTTTGCTCCACTTCATCTGATACTCTCGAATCGTGTCATAGTAGGATGTCGTCACGGTTGTCGTGCTACCGTGTGTAACAGAACTTTCGGAAACACCTTCCGCCCATATCGCGACATCGCTTCTCGCATCAAAGAGCCAGAACGGTACATAGAGGCCGGTCAACTTCTCAATGCTCTTGTCACTGACGAAATCAAAGGGTGTCCAGCGTCCGCCTTTGCACCACTTGAAGAATTTCTTGATGGCTTCTTCGCGTCCATATTTGAAAGGAATGATATAGTCCGGAGAGAACTCATCCGTCAGTCGCTGACTGATGATTGCCGGCGAGCCACAGAATGCACAGAATGTAGCACTGGTGTTCCGATCGGTAACGACCTGCGCACCACATGCATTACAGATAAACTGAATGTGTGTATCGTTGAGACTTGTACGAATATGTTCTTCCGCATTGGTCGCATGGATACGATCTCCGGCATCCGTCTGTGCAGGAGCCTCCGGTACGATCGTATTCGCTAATTGTTCCGCGGTAAAAGCACTTGAACAATATTCGCAGACCATCAGTTGTCGGTCCGCATCAAAGACAAGGTTGCCCGAACAATTCGGGCATTTGATTGAATCAGCCATCTCATCGCTCCTTCAGATCAGACTGTAGACCCAGAACACGCCTAGTATCTACACCGAGGATATTCTACCATTTTGGAATATCAATTGTCATCAAGTTGGTTGATTCTTTCAATAATTTCTGCCGCGCCTTCTTCATAGGTGACTTCGCCCATGATGCATTTATTACATTCATCAAGGAGAATGTAGAGGATATCTCCATCATAGACATATCGGTTGTGTGCACACGACAGTAAATGTTCCAACATCGGCTCTGTGTCAGGATCGACCGGGTAAATGAAATAATAGGCCCCCTCATTATGTTCATACGAGTTTGCATCCAGCATCCGGAAAAAATCCTGATAGAAGATACTACGCAAAACAGGGAATGTTGCGCTTTCTTCTCCCTTTGAGATACTGGCTGGTGTGCGAATCAGCTTCTGCGCATCCGCAGAAAGCAGGTACTGTATTACTTCCCAAGCGTTCTCCTTCTGTGTAGAATACGACGCGATGCCTACCGTACTCGATGAACGAATCGATGTCAGGTCGGCAGATCTTCCCGGGAGGCCCGTCCATGTATAATCAGGCATCCATGCATCCATTCGGCAGTATTCTTCCGAAGAACCAATTTCAACGGGGCAAAGTAGAGCCGACTCTTCAAATAGCATCGAGCCAAGATGATGCTCCTCATTGAAGAACCACGCAGCGGCTGGATATAACTGGTTCTCGCCAGAAATACGACTAAGTTGCTCGGCAATCTTCAAGAACTTCACCAAATCATCAGTATGGACGCATAGTGTCTGCGCATCGAAGTTCATCCAACTGTTCATCTCGCCGGAAGCCAGCAGTTCCAATATGCTTTCCGTGCTGTAATCCGGGACCAGAGATTGCTCATCGGTGTTCTGCAAAGAGAGAACGTCTCCAAAGGTTTGTACCGGTTGAGTTTCCATAATAGAGTTGTGCTGGAGCATCCCGATCAGTCGGAAGGAAAGCGGTATCTGATAGAGCTGTCCATCCACCTCAAATGCATCAAAAGCACTCCAGAAATAGTCATCGTAGTTCACACCGTTCTTACCGTCCATGTATGGGCGAAGATCGGTCAGATACCCGCGTCTGTCAAGGCTTCCTACTTCGCCTGCGCCGTAGATAATGTCCGGTCCATTGCCGGCGCTGACTTGCTCGATCATGCGTGTCATTGCTTCAGCATTGTTGTCGGTCACGTAGAAGCTATTCACCAAGCTTCCTATTCCTCCTACGAAGAACCAGGATCCATAATCATCGTTGCATGTATAATCTGTATACTCATGGAGTTTGACCCATGTTGAATGACTGGGGTCTGCATTATATCGGTTAATGGCCGTAGCGACCGGGCTGTCCGCAAGATGAACGCCACCCATCCAGATCACATTCTGATTCTGGTGAGGATTCTCTTCCATCGGCACAAGTGACAGCAATACCGGTCGATTACCGTTGTCGGTCTCCTCTGTAGTCGCTACGTAAATATGCGTAACTGGATTTTCAGACTCAGAAGGTACAACAGACGTAGTTTCCGTTCCAGCCGGTGCTGAATCTTCCGAAGACGACCCTTCTTGAGACGCCGCAACTGTTTCTACCGATTCTGTGATGGACTCTGTAGTGGTCGCTTCGCCTATTGTGGCGCTTGATTCCGAAGGTTCCTCACTGATCGGTTCATCTGATTCAGTTGGCAAGATCTGCCAGTCAACGTTCTCTTCCGCAGCATCCATAATCTCGGTGAACGATTTTTCAACTACTTGGATGGACATACCAGAGAACACGGTATCGGTAGGATAGAGCATATTAAGCGGATGATCGGTAACCCCTGCTGACGCAACTCGGAATCTTCCATTGATCACAAGATTACGATCCGCATCAGTCTGGTTCCAGTCCATAAGGCTACAGAATTCACCCGTTTCAAAATCGATCGTACCAATTGCATTCTTCGTTGCCGCGCAGAAGCCATCGTTCGACTGTCCGATATGCATGGTCAGTAAGTTGTTGGCCTCTTTTCCTGCTTCAATCGAACAGATCATGCCTTTCTCCGTGATCGATAACGAGAATAACAAACTCGTACTCGACGACATATCCGGATCAGTTGGCATCGGCATCTTTTCCTGAGAAGGCTCAAGATCGTACGCACTTTCCATTGTAACCGGAACAACAAGCGTATGGATCACATTGTCTTTCTGCCATACGCCGATACAATAATGATTCTCTGGGAATGTGCAGGTGGAATGAATCGTTCCGTCTAAATTTGCACACACCAATTGAGAAGGTGTCGCAAATACAATTTCATCATTCTTGCCCATATGAAGTCCGGTCAACGCATCCTCCTTTTCGGCATAAATCGGGTGCGGTTCCATCAGGACTGCGCCGGACGTTGCATACTTGGCTGCTTGAACCATCACGCAATCGTATTCGTCACTTTCATCGTAAAGCGCATAGAGCGCAACGATATTTCCCTGCTCATCTTCATCAAAGAGTGGATTGATCTGCGCATTCGTGATCGGCAAGTCGCAAAGATAATTGCCTGCTAAGTCAAAGACGACCCATCGGTTTGCCTCATACCAGTCGCCGCTCACCAGCGTGGAGCTGTCGACATAGCCGAGTTGGTTCCAGCCGTAATACTGATTTGCATGAACGACGATATAGTGCTCCGTAATAATCGGCTTATCAGCATATGAATACTGTAAGTGACCACCACTGGCATTTTCCGATGCATCCGGAATGGTCAGGATGGTCTTCTCCGCATGATAGAAGAAATCTTCCGGAGATGGGGTCTCGAGCTTCTCTTCCTTCGTCTCTGAACTTGGGATGTTTGTTGAAAAGCGTGGAGACGATTCACTCTGCTTGGTACGAGACGAACATCCTGGAATCAACAGCGCCAACACAATTGCGCAAACTGCAATTCTCTTCATCAAACAGGACTTTCTCACCATTGTCTCCTTGCCTTTCCGATTTCTTTCTCACAATCAAACTACACAAACTCCATGTTGATTGTTCCATAAGCATTGTATAGTATATACCTCTTTTGAAAGTGACTAAAATGCAATGTAGATGGTATAATTTTCTTGTAGAGGGAAAAGACATGGGTAATCGTCTTCCTTTTGCAGGTATCGACAATCGAATCTGACATATGACGAAGACCGTCCGCCTCTCTGCCTCATGAATTATATCCTCGCCGTGAGGAATAGTATCAAAGGAGGGATTTGTTATGACAAAACCTAATCAGAAGAAACAGAAGAAACAGCAGAACCAGAAGAGAAATCTAACGATTGCCTTATTAGGTATTCTCGGCGCCATTATCCTGATGATGGCTTTTACACCGCTCGGCTATTTGAAGGTCGGCGCGATCTCCATCTCATTTCTCATGATTCCGGTAGCAATCGGTGCCATTGCCATGGGACCCTACGCCGGTGCTGCACTGGGTGGACTCTTCGGCATCACCAGTTTCGCACAGTGCTTCGGTATGGACGCATTCGGCACTTTCCTTCTGGATGTGAACCCAATCTTCACTTTCATCGTCTGCATTCTCGCACGTGCACTGGCCGGCTTCCTGACCGGACTGATTTCTGATGCACTGAAGAAAGTATTTGCACAGAAGAGACCAATCGCTTACGCGCTGACCGGTCTTTCCGCCGCATTACTGAATACGATCCTCTTCGTAGGATCTTTGCTCCTGTTCTTCTGGAACAATACAGATTTTATCGCCAAGATGGGCGAATGGGGATTCAACACCGCAACGATCTTCAAGTTCTTCGCTGCTTTTGTTGGCATAAATGCCTTGGTTGAAGCTGCAGCAGCACTCTTCGTTACCTGTGCCATCGCAACCGCACTGAAATCTGCAGGTCTCATCGACCAAGGAGAGCAGTAAGGAGACGCCTATGATCCTTGCAATCGATATCGGAAATACCCATATTCTTCTTGGCGGATTTGAAGGGAAGCAAGTGCTTCTCACAGAGCTCCTGACCACACACGTCCATGCCACAGATCTGGAGTATGCCGCTTTGTTGGAGACTGCACTTCGCGTCCACGGACTAACATTCGATGATGTCGAAGGTGCCATTCTCTCTTCTGTGGTCCCCGCCGTCACGACCAGTATCCGAACAGCCATCGAGCGTTTCACCCAAGTCACACCACTTGTCGTCGGTCCAGGCGTCAAGAGTGGTCTGAAGATCAAGATCGATAATCCGGCCCAGCTCGGCAGCGACCTCGTTGCCGCAGCGGTCGGTGGAATCAGTAAGTACAAGGTTCCGCAGATCAACATCTATATGGGTACCGCCACCACCTTCTCCCTGATCGACGAACAGAAGTCTTTCGTGGGCACATCGATTGGTGCCGGCATGGGTGTCGCTTCCGAAGCATTAAGCAACCGCACTTCCCAACTCCCAAGCATCGCTTTCGAAACACCGAAGAAAGTCATCGGCACCAACACCGTGGACAGTCTGAAGAGTGGGCTGATGTTCCAGACCGCCGCGACCATCGATGGCATGATCGAGCGAATCGAAGAAGAATACGGCAAGTCCTGCACCATCGTCGCAACCGGCCGATACGCTGCTTCCGTCGTTCCGCTATGTCATCACACCATCCATTACGATGCAGATCTCATCTTGGAAGGCCTGATCGAGATATATCTCCGCAACGCCTAATTCATTCGCTACTTCCCAAGGTATTTCGAAGCACTCACAAATTTGTGAGTGCTTTTTCCGCATAATCCTGCTATACTCATAGAGGCGTATCTTGATACGTGTAGTTTGGTAGTTAATGTAGGAGGATAAGATTATGCCGGTAACGCAATATCTTGAAAGAAATGCAGATCAATTTGGTGATGAAGTCGCGCTGGTGGAGTTGAACCCAGAACAGCAGGAAGTCGGCCGCATCACTTGGAAAGAGTTCGAGCTCATTCAGCCCACGAAGACACAGGCTTATCGCCGTCAGATCACTTGGAAGGTTTTCGATGAGAAGGCTAACCGTCTGGCCAATATGTTGCTCTCACGTGGTATCAAGAAGGGGAACAAGATTGGTATCCTCATGATGAACTGTCTGGAGTGGCTCCCGATCTACTTCGGTATTCTTAAGACCGGTGCGATAGCTGTCCCCCTCAATTTCAGATATACCTCCGATGAGATCCTGTACTGCTCGAATTTGGCTGAACTGGACATTCTCTTCTTCGGTCCCGAATTTGTCAGCCGTATCGAGAACATCGAGCCGGCACTTCATAAGAACCGTGCACTCATCTTCGTAGGTGAACAGTGCCCGGAATTCGCAGAAGACTATCGCCTGATTACCGGTGACTATTCCAGCACCCGTCCAAATATCGACATCACAGATGACGATTTCGGTGCCATCTACTTCAGTTCCGGTACGACCGGTTTCCCGAAAGCAATCCTGCATCGTCACAGAAGTCTGATGCATGCTGCAGCCGTGGAGCAGAATCACCACTCTACATCCCGTGATGACTGCTTCCTCTGCATCCCGCCGCTTTACCACACCGGTGCCAAGATGCACTGGATGGGTTCCCTCGTTTCCGGTTCCCGCGCCGTACTTCTTCGCGGTACGAAGCCGAAGTACATTCTGGATGCCGTGTCTTCTGAACACTGCTCCATCGTGTGGCTTCTGGTTCCGTGGGCCCAGGATATCCTGGATGCACTGGATCGCGGTGACGTGAAACTTTCTGACTATCAGCTCGATCAGTGGAGACTGATGCATATCGGTGCACAGCCGGTTCCGAAGTCTCTGATCAAGAGATGGCTGGCTTACTTCCCGAAGCACCAGTATGACACCAACTACGGTCTTTCCGAATCCATCGGACCTGGCTGCGTACATCTGGGTGTTGAGAATGTGGAGAAAGTCGGTGCGATTGGTATTCCGGGTTATGGCTGGGAATGCAAGATCATTGACGAGAACGGCAACATCGTGAAGCAGGGCGACGTTGGTGAGCTCTGTGTCAAGGGTGATGGTGTCATGGAGTGTTACTTCAATAATCCGGAAGCCACCAACGAAGTGCTGAAGGACGGTTGGCTCCTGACCGGTGATATGGGCCGTCAGGATGAAGATGGTTTCATCTATCTCGTTGACCGTAAGAAGGACGTCATCATCTCCGGCGGTGAGAATCTCTACCCTGTTGAGATCGAAGACTTCATCATGAAGAATGATAAGATCAAGGACGTCGCGGTCATCGGTCTTCCTGACAAGCGTCAGGGCGAGATTGCCGGCGCCATCATCGAAGTCAAGGAAGGCATGAGCCTGACGGAAGAAGAAGTCGATAACTTCTGCTTGCAGCTCCCTCGTTATAAGCGTCCGAGAAAGATCATCTTCGCACCGGTCCTTCGTAATGCTACAGGCAAGATCGAGAAGCCGAAGCTTCGTAAGATGTACGGTGAAGAGTATCTCGTTGCATATGAAAATCAGGACTGATCTCTCCCCTGATTTCCCCTTACTGAGATTCAAATAGTTGCACAATCGAGTAGGGGGAATATAATCCCCCTCTCACACCACCGTACGTGCCGTTCGGCATACGGCGGTTCAACTTAACTTCAAAGCGTGACGCTCATTGTAGT
>JAGHVD010000002.1 GCA_018064475.1 Candidatus Scatonaster coprocaballi | reverse complement strand
ATCTTCGGAATCCTGAAGGCAGGCGGTGCGTATGTACCGATGGATCCAAGTTATCCGACAGAACGAATAGCGTTCATGTTGGAAGATGCGAAGCCAAAGGCGGTACTGACATACCAGTCAACGATCCAAACAGAACTTCCTGTGATCGATCTTGGAGACAGTAACCTCTATACAGGCAAGTCAGAAAACCCGGCGCGTGTGAATACACCTTCTGACCTGATCTACTGTATCTACACATCCGGAACTACCGGCAAGCCGAAGGGCGTGCAGATTACCAACCGTTCGTTGAACAATTATCTGATTACAGTAGATCGAGAATTCTACCGGTTTGATGGTGCTATACCACTGATCACGAATTATGTATTCGACCTGACTGTAACAGCAATTTTCGGTAGCATGCTTCTTGGCAAAAAACTTCAGATTTTTAGCAGTGAGACGGAACTTGTCGAGTTTGCTTCGGTGAATGATATTGCCGTGCTGAAGATCACCCCGTCACATCTTGGATTGGTGATGGATGATATTGAGAAGTGTGGTACTTGTAAGATTCATGCACTCATGCTCGGCGGTGAAGCAGTTACCACGAGCCTTGTAAACAGAATTAAGACAGTGATAGGGGAAAGTGTTGTCGTAATCGATGAGTATGGACCGACTGAAGCGACGGTCGCATCGACGTATTCAATACTTGAACGGGAAGATAGGATCACTATAGGTAAGCCTTTCTCGAATTCACAGATTTATATTATGAATGATGACGTCCTCTGCGGAATTGGTGTGCCTGGTGAACTCTGTATTGCCGGTGATGGTGTGGCGAGAGGCTATCTGAATCGACCGGAGCTGACAGATGAGAAATTCGTGAAGAATCCGTTCGGTGAAGGCCGGATGTACCGTACCGGCGACTTGGCAAGATGGTTGCCGGATGGAAACATCGAGTATCTCGGCCGAATCGATGAACAAGTGAAAATCCGCGGATTCCGAATCGAACTGGGTGAGATTGAGAACCAGATTAAAGCGATACAGAAAGTGAAAGACTGTGCAGTCATTGCTCGGGCAGATGCAAGTGGAGACAAGGTGATCTGTGCCTATGTAGTAAGTGATGAGAACATTCAGTTAATGGAAATCCGTGAGATATTGTCTACAATTTTGCCGGATTACATGATTCCGTCTTACATGATGCAGATTGATAGGATACCCATCACGAGAAACGGAAAACTGGATAAACGTGCACTTCCGGACATTGAAGTTCGTACGAGCAAGGAATATGTGGCACCTCGAAATGAGGTGGAACAAATTCTGGCGGATCTTTTTGCAAAAGTCCTAGGTTACAGTCCTGTCAGCATTTATGACAATTTCTTCGAAATTGGTGGAGATTCTATTAAGTGTATTCGTATCTCGTCGTTGTTGCGCGATTATAAATACTCCATCTCGGTCAAGGACATTTATTCGAAGAAATGTATTGCAGAAATCGCGAAGTGTATCGATGGTCAGGCTAAGCAGATCTCGAGTGCAAAAGCACTGTATGAAGTATCTCAATTCGATATTTTGTACGTTTACCAGATGGAAGCCCAAGGACCTGAGAATGAAGAAGTTGCTGAAGCAGTCAACGACTATCTGAACAATCTGAATGGCAAGCGGATCATCTGCTCTTACAAACCCAATTATATCCAACGAACGTTTATCGATTACTCACATGAGCGTCCGAGACAGACGGGTGTCGGTCTGGCCGTCTCCGGTGTAACGTTGGATCAGTTGAGACAGGCTATTCTTGGCATTGTAAGAGATCAGGATATTTTCCGTACCTGTTATTCATATGAGACAGGTGAATTGACCGAGTATGAATTCGGTCAGTGGAATATTCCGGTCCTTCCGATAGAACAGGTGGAGAATCGAACCGTCATTGCATCTACGTTGGCGAAGATTACGGCTACAACAGGCGAACAGGTTCTGCCGAGGATACTAATCGTTGCATTGTCAAGCAATTCTTTCGAGGTGTATATCAGCACCAATCACGCATTGTGGGATCGGACGAGTGACGATGTTATGGCGGACCTTCTTGAGAGTTATTTGAAGGACGAGGAGATTTCTATTCCTGATCCGACTTTTAATGCTTATGTGAAGTCCAGAATGGAATCTGACATTCATATGCTTTCAGCGGATGAGATAGAAAGAATCAGAGAGTGTTTCAAACATCATACATCGATTGTCAGAAATGGCGCGACGGGCGCGAAACATTTAGTGGTAAGTATCAGAAGAGAGGAGGGAAAGAACTATGACATCAGGTGGGTATTGTCGAAGTACAGTGAAATCACAGCAAATCAAGATAATGGAAAGATTGGATTCATCTCACTTCATCATGGACGAAACGAAAATTCGATTCGTTCACTCGGCTTATATGCGGATTATGTTCCGGGAGTTTTCAACGTTGATATGAACACACTCGATTATTATGATAAGTTATCTAAAATTTCTCAAAAAATCGATAGGACATATTCATATTTGAGTAATGATATAATGTCAAATGTAGATCATGATGTGGTTTTTGTGAACATGTATGATGCAGTTGATTATGAGACGGCGCATACGGTTAATGTGATTGAATTGACTGATGTTCCGGATGATGAAGAAAGAGTATTCTGCATTTCGTATCGAGAAATGTTGTTAATTGATATGACATTCTATACCCACGGGGAACCTGATGAGGAGATCCTTCAGCGGATCAAGAAAACCTTGTCAATTGACGAGTAAACCAATTCATATGGTTATTAATCTATTTGTTCGGGAGCTGAACAGGTAGAAAAATAAATAATAAGGAGTATTTTTATGAACAAAGAACCAGTACGTATTATTCTTTCAGAAGATGAGTTGCCAAGACAGTGGTATGACATCAGAAGTGATATGGTCAACAAACCAGCACCGTACCTTAATCCGGCGACGAAAGAACCACTCACATTTGAGGATCTGACAGCTATTTTTGGTGAGGAAGTAGTAAGACAGGAATTATCATTCGACAAACCTTATGTGGACATTCCGGAAGAAGTGATGGACATATATAAAATGTACAGAGCGACTCCAGTTATTCGTGCGAAGAGACTCGAGAAGAAATTGGGAACACCGGCTCACATCTATTTCAAACATGAGGGCGAGAATGCCTCTAACAGCCACAAACTGAATTCATTGGTTCCACAAGCTTACTATGCTAAGAAACAGGGGTTGAAAGGAATTGTCACAGAAACAGCGGCAGGAAATGTAGGTACAGCAACTTCTGTGGCCAGTGCTTTTTTCGATTTGGAATGCAAAATTTGTATGGTACGTGTTTCCTATGAGCAGAAGGCATTCCGTCGTGAAGTAATGAAACTTTTCGGTGCAGATGTTATTTCTTCACCATCTACATTTACTGAAATCGGAAAGAAGATCAACGCGGAGTTCCCGAATACGCCAGGTAGCCTTGGATGTGCGATTTCGGAAGCTGCTGAAATTGCCACCACACAGGATGGATATGCTTATGTTCTCGGCTCCATGTTTAGTGCAGTACTGATGCACCAGTCTATCATTGGCCTTGAGACGAAAAAAGCGCTGGAGAAGTACGATATCAAGCCAGATATTATCATTGGTTGTGCTAGTGGCGGATCGAACTTCTGTGGCTTGGCTTCTCCGTTCATTGGTGAGAAGATCAAGGGAATCAATGACTATCGGATCATTGCAGTAGAGCCGGAAGCTTGTCCAAGTCTGACAAGAGGTAAGTATGCATACGATTTCTGCGATACAGGTATGATTTGCCCGTTAGCTAAGATGTATACGTTGGGCAGTCAGTTCGTTCCATCACCGATTCATGCTGGTGGACTGAGATATCACGGTATGAGCCCGATTGTTTCACAGCTTTATGAAGATAAACTGATCGAAGCAGTAGCAATCAGTCAGACATCTGCATTCGATGCTGCAGCATTATTTGCGAAAACAGAAGGTATTGTTCCTGCACCAGAAAGCAGCCATGCAATCAAAGTTGCTATTGATGAGGCACTGAAGTGTAAGGAGACAGGCGAGGAGAAAAACATTCTGTTTGTTTTGTCTGGAACGGGATATTTCGATATGCCTGCATATCAGAAGTACAATGAGCATCGTATCGAAGACTATAAGGTCAGCGATGAGGAGATTGAAAGACTTGCAAAGTCAATTCCGACAGTAGAGTAAGCAGGAGATATTGGGATGAGTGTTTTGCACGGCGAACAACGAAATACAAAAGAGATAACATTGCTAGGTCTGATTGAGCAACGAGCGCTGATTGTTCCAGACAAAGTAGCGCTGAAGTTCAGAAACGAGATGCTAACGTATGCCGAGGTCTGTCACGCGGTTAACAGACTGGCTGGAAAATTACAGCAAAGTGGCGTGGGAAAAGAGTCACTTGTCGGTATTTATATGGATCGTTCTGAGAAAATGATCGTTTCTATTCTTGCTGTCATGAAGGCCGGTGGAGCATATGTGCCACTTGATCCAGCTCACCCAATTGAGCGTAACAAGTACATCATTGAGAAATCGCATATTGCAATACTCTTATCTGAAAGCAAGTATGAACACATTTTCGATGTTTCTGCTAAGAACATCTGTGTGGATCAAATTTGGAATGAAATCACCAGTGCTGGTGAGGAAAATTGTGAGAATCGTTTACAAGGGGGAGACCAGTTGGCCTATGTTATTTTTACATCAGGTTCAACAGGTAATCCGAAGGGTGTCGAGGTTGAGCATGAAGGTATGGTAAATTACCTGCTGAGTGTGAGTGAACATCTAGACCTTAATGGATCAGAACATGGTCTCTCCGTTGTAACGATTACTTTCGACATCTCAATTTCCGAGATGTTTTTGCCGCTGATCAATGGCGGCACGCTGATTGTGGCTGATAATGAGACTGCAAAAGACGGATCGTTGCTTGCTAAGCTCATAGAAGAAGAACAGATTGACTTATGTGGCTTTACACCTTCTACAGCATATATGCTGCTTGATGCGGGATTGAGAAATCTGCAAGGAATGAAGATGCTTATTGGTGGTGAACCATGGAGTATCCAGCTGGCGCAGGATATCCTAGATTGTGGTTGTAGCCAACTTTGGAATGTCTACGGACCGACGGAAACGACGATTTATTCAACGATGTATCAAATAACGAAAGCGGATACATACATTCCAATCGGTGCACCAATTAGCCAGACTGATATCTATGTATTGGATCATGAACTGAAACCAGTTGAAACAGGCGTAGAAGGTGAATTATACATTGGTGGAATTGGTGTTGCCCGTGGATATTTTGAAAATCCTGAATTAACAGAAGAACGGTTTATTCCGAATCCGTTAGATGCGAATGGAGGAAGGATCTATAAGACCGGTGATGTGGTCAAGTTCGTCAACGAAAAGGATATCGTCTATATCGGTCGAAGTGATTTTCAGGTGAAGGTACATGGTTACCGAATCGAGCTGGGAGAAATTGAAACGGCCATCATGAAACATGCGGCAGTTGCGCAGGCGGTCGTTGTTGTATCTGGAGAAAATGCTGAAGCAAAGATCAAAGCGTATATAAAAATGAAAACGGAAGATCGACCTGCTGTATCAGATATGAAGAGTTTTGTGGAGGGCGTTCTGCCATACTATATGGTTCCAAATGTTTTCCGGTACGTTGATGAGTATCCTATGACTGCGAATCTGAAAGTGGATCGTAAGGCATTGATGCTCATGACAGATGATGTCGAAGATCAGAACGGCGAGTTTGTAGCGCCAAGAAACGAGATTGAGGAAATGGTTGCTGATATCTGGAAACAGTTGCTGAACATCGACAAGGTCAGTGTACATGACGATTTCCTTGCACTGGGTGGACATTCTCTCCTTGCAAATAGAATGGTGAAGCAGTTAAACAATACCTTCGGAACCACAATCAAACTTGTGGAGATTTTCTCACGAGTAATGACAATTGAGGAGATTGCCTCTCTCGTGGAAGATAATCTGTTTGCCAATCTTTCTGAAGAAGAGATTCAAGCATTAGTGGATGGAGAATAAAGTGTCGGATATTGTTCTAGTAACCCACTGGACCGGTGGAGATGTCTATCCATTTATCCGGTTCGGGAAAATGCTTCAGCAACAAGGCCATCGTGTTACGTTGTTGACGCATTGTGTCTATGCAGATCAGGCCCAAGCGGCCGGCCTTGGTTTTGTGGCAGTGGACACTGAAGATGGATATGAACATCTGAATCGGGATCTGCCCATGTTGGCAGATCCACTTGGCAAGAAGGAGGATTATGTTCATTTCCACCAAGTGTATCATGGCAAGGAAAGACTGCTTCGTGAAGTGGCCTTGATCGAGCAGGTTGCTACTGAACATAGTATTATTATTGCTCGGCATCGTTCCAGTATATCCGGCCTCTTGGCGGCAGAGAAGAACCATCTTCCCTATGCGTCGATGATCCTCGCACCGAATTATTTCTCTCACATGGAACTGCACGATCAGTTATTTGGAGAGGATTTCTGCAAGGAAATTAATCAGGCGAGAAGCCAGCTTCAAATGTCTCCAATCGCGAACTGGAAAGACTGGTTATATTCACCGAAACATATTCTTTGTGGGTGGCCGGAATGGTATGCACAAGCGGATGAAACATGGCCTGAAAGTGCAGAAACTATAGGATTTATTGAAGAAACCATCTCAAATGGTTCGGATGAACAGAACGAGGAGTTAAGTGCTTTTATCAACGAGGCTAGACAAACCGAACAAAAACTGGTGATTATCACCGGAGGTAGTAGCAGAATGGTCAGCAAATCATTCTATCAGAAAGCTATCCAAGGATGTGTCCAGGCAAGCGTTTGTGCGATTGTGGTGACGCCTTATAAAGAATACCTTCCAGAGGTACTTCCCCATAATGTAGTCTGGGTACATCATGTTTCATTAAGAAATCTCATGAAACAGGTCGACATTGTGATTCATCACGGTGGAATGGGTACGATTAATGAAGCCATTGACGCTGCGCTACCACAAGTTGTTATGCCTCACCTGACAGATGGCCCGGATAATGCAGACCGTCTGGTGAAAATGGGTGTCGCCGTGAAACTGCCACCTCTTCTTTGGGACGAAAATAGAATTGCTGAGAACTTAACGACATTGCTTGAAGGTAATATCAAGGAACAGTGCATTCACTATAGAGATATGAATCGAGAAACATATGACGCAAAGTTGTGGAAAGATGTGATACCACAGATTGGTCCTTGTGAACCGTTCCAACCAAAACAACAGAACACGGAACATGGAGTCAATACTGCTTCTGTGAATCAATTACCCAAAAACGTGCTTCTTGAGATTATCCGGAAGAAGCAACGGAAAGGCGAATGATCTGGGAAATGGGAAATGTAGTAATCGTAACACACTGGCTCGATGGAGATGTAATTCCGTTCATTCGGGTTGGTAGAGAATTGAAGAGACGTGGGCATGATGTGACCTTAATCACGCATTGCCATTTTCAGGAAATGGCGGAAATGGCTGGCTTAAGCTTCCGTTCTTGGGATACGCCGGAAGAATATAACATTCTTGTCGAGTCCATGCAACAGAATAAAACGGATGATTCGCAGGAAAATCATTATTCTTTTTCGTCTAGTGAATTCCGTCAGCGGTATGAGTCAAACGAGATTAGACTCAAAGAGTACAATATTGTTCTTTCATGCTGCCGGTCTGATACGGTGATTCTTTGTAAAAATCGCTCAAGTATTGCCGCGTATCTCGTTGCTGAGAAGTTGGGATTATCACTTGGAACCGTTATGATGAATCCAACGGAAGTCAAGAGTATGCTTCTTTATGAAGACATTGAAGGAATGAATGATCTTCCCAGATTGAATGCTTTACGGGACAGTGTTGGCCTGCCACCGATTAAGTCCTGGCTTCAGTGGGAGAGTAGCGCCAGAATGACTTTGGCCTTCTGGCCAACGTGGTTTGATGAGGCCGACGAGGAATGGCCGAGTACAATCGAGACGATTGGATTTCCGATAGAACAGGGAAAAGAAGCGTATCAACGGGAGGTTCCAAGTGATTTTCAGGTATGGATCGAACAGCATCCGAACCCGATTGTGATTACTGGTGGTACAACGAAGTGTATTCATGAGGACTTCTATACCAATAGTATTGCTGCATGTGATCAGCTCGGTCAGCCGACGGTGGTGCTGACCCAGTATAGAGAATTCTTGCCAGAGAAACTACCGGATAATGTTATCTGGTTTGATGCATTACCACTAGATATGATTTTGCCTCAAGTCAGTCTGCTGATCCATCATGGTGGAATGGGGACCCTGTCTGGGGCGTTGGCCGCGGGTGTTCCACAGTTGATTCTGCCATGCTATGTTGACCGTCCGTACAATGCTACGTTGATTAAGAAATTGGGTGTAGGTGATTATCTTTATCTAGCGAACTGGCAGCCCGAGAAAATTGCTTCAATGATCTCGCAGACGTGCCGAGAGGAGATTATCTCCAATTGTAAGAAGTACATGGCCATCATGAAGGAGAACAGTGGTGTGACGATTGCTGCTGATCGTGTGGAACAAATGATGGGAAATGACCAGTACCGGTACTCGATCAATCTGAATTATACATCTGTTTGTCGGAATGAGGTGGATCATGACTGCGGGCCTGATACTCATGCAAAACAGGGAAGTCGTACAGATAAGCAGAAGGCACTTCTGCTGGATATTATTAAACGGAAGAGGGAGAATCTGAAATGAAAGAAGCCTATCTTACCATCGATGATGGTCCATCTGTTGATCGTATCAAGAAAGTGGAAATTCTGAAGAAATATGGCATTCAGGCTGTCTGGTTCAGTATGGGAATAGACATGGAAGCCAACGCAGATGCAGCTATTCGTACAATTCTTGCGGGTCAAGTCATCGGCAATCATAGTTATACGCATCCAAATTTCTCTGAAATCTCTATCGCACAGTGCGAGGAAGAAATCATTCGAACGGATGAGTTGATTGACAAATTATATCGGCAGGCAGGTGTGCAACGCCCCATAAAACTCTTTCGTTTCCCATATGGAAACAAAGGCGTCAACACTGGTTTCTTCGATACTTCGTATTCGGAGTCAGATCGAGAACGAATCGAAGCGATCCAGAAGATCTTGATTCAAAATGGTTATGGTACATATCCTTTCGATAATATTAATTTCGAATACTTTAAGAGAATGCAGGCTACGGGGCAAGTAGACTGGCTTTGGACCTATGATGCTATGGAATGGTGTGTTTTTCAGGAAGATTCGCCATTTGGAGTGCGAACTATCGAGGATGTCCTGGAGATGATGGATTTGGATCTTCCAGAGAGATGGATGGGACTTAATGATCCAAGTTCGAATGAAATAATCGTAATTCATGATCATCCACAGACAACGGATATGTTCGAACCAATTATCAAAGCGTTCCTAGATAAAGGCATCCACTTCAAACGGATAGTTGAATCATGATCGATCTATACGCATACAACATAAGTGGGATTCACTCATTTCGGGAAGTAGCGGATCTGCTCGCCTTTGTTTCAGAAGGAAGACGACAGGTGATCTCGCGTTTCCACTTTGACGAGGATAGAATTCGGAGCTTATTTGCGGGATTACTGTTACGATATGCACTGCACGAAAAATATGGATACAGTGAATCTGCTATAGACAGAAATGAGTATGGAAAGCCAATCATGAAGGAGCCGGAAGGAGTATTCTTCAATCTTTCTCATTCTGGTGACTGGGTGTTCCTGGGAATCGGGGATTGCAATTTAGGTGTAGATGTGGAGAGAATGGATGTGATCGATCTTTCTATTGCAGATGAGTTCTTCAGCACAGAAGAGTGCACCTACATTCACTCGCGTAAAGAAGCGGACCGACTCGATAAGTTCTATACGATCTGGACTTTGAAAGAAAGTTATGTCAAGAACATAGGGAAAGGACTGTGTATGCCGCTGAATCATTTTGTGATTAGTCAGGAACATGATGGTATAGTGGTTACGCTCCATGGCCAACGAGATGACAGTGTGTGGTTTCAAACGCGCAATATCGATGCTCACCACAAGATTGCATGGTGTGTCAGTGGAAGTGGCCAAGAGATAGAGAACATACCGATTCAAATCGTTACAACAGAACAGATCCAATCGTTCACACAAGGAAAGAAAACGGAAAGAAGGAGTCATCCATGAACATCACTTATCAAGAAGAGAGACTGACGGCGGAAGAATATATTGATTTCCTGAAGCGAACGAATCTTGGGTCCCAGTACCCGAAAGAGCGATTCCAATCGCGTATCGAAAAACTGGTGAGGAATGTATCCATTAGTCTGGTGGCGCGAAATGAGGAGAAGACTATTGTGGGTGTACTGTTCGGACTGACAGATTTCTGCTACTGGCTGTACGTGACGGATCTCGGCGTCGCGCGGGACTATGAAGGACAGGGCATCGGACGTCACCTCATGAAGCAGGCCCACGAGATTGCGGGCGGTGAGAAAGACATTGCGGTGTACCTCATTGCTAATAACGCCGCGATTCCCTTCTACGAGAAGCTTGGCATGGAGAAGGCCGACGATGTGATGCAGTATAACAAGATCGAGTGGACGCAGTTCACTGTTGGGGACGAGATGTAAGTGCAGCGGCGCTGGACATGCTGGTTGACGGTCTGTATGCGGCTGCGCGGCCAAGGTGTACGACCGTGAGAACGAGGATGTACGACTTTTTTCGGAAAGATGAGAAATAGTCGTATCACTCGGGATGTTCAGTGAAGGAAATTTACGACTATATGAGGGAAATCGAAAAAAAGTCGTACACACGGATGAATTCAAGTGTTATAGTATGAATTGACATGTCTGTTGAAGAGGAGGTTCTTTTCACGTATGAGAAGATTTAAAAAGCTTTTGGCTGTGTGCTTGAGCGTGTTGCTGATCATGTCCATGGCAGTCACGGTATTTGCAGCTGATCCGGACCCGGTGATCGCAAAGCTTATCGATGCGGCTGGGAACGATGCTGTAGATAAATTCTATATTAATGGAAGTCAGGTGGATCTCAGCACACCTTATTCTTTCACGTATGGAGTTACTTACGATTATGAAATCAGCCTGAAGACCGGGTATGAATTTGGTGCGATGATGGATGGCCCAGTACATGTCTATGCACTGGACGATGCTGGTAACGAGGCATCATTTTTGGGTACTGCATACAGAGCGAACGCAAATCCATCCAATACGGTAATAACCGGTCAATTTGTTATTTCCGATTCGACTGCTTCCCAATATTCCAAGTATGCATTGAAATTTACGACAAAAGCCGGAAAAAAGATCATTCACGAAGCGAGTGCGTATACAGACGATCACATCGCAGGTGTAACAATTACTATGAATGGCACGACGCAGACTCCTTCCCCGGATGTGTGGATCGATGAAGGAAACCATTATCACCTGCTCAACACCGCACCGTATACCAGTTACTTTTGGGATCCGACTTACAACCAGCCTCTCAATAATAATTCATATAGAGATGGGGACACGGCGCTTGTAAAGTTGTACCTTGAACCAGATGACGGGTATGAATTCGATACGAACTATGTGAATGTCAGAACAGGTGGGATGAGTTATAGAATCGATATAATAAGTTCCCAGTTGTTGGAAGTTACGCTATATGTTCCTGTATCGGAAAATGAGTTGATTAAAACAGTTTCTTTTACCAACGAGGCACCACTTTGTGGCACAACGGTAACGGCTGATAAGTATGCATCGGGTAATTATAACTGGGATACCCAGACGAATCCCCCTAAAGTTTCAATTCCTTCCGACGTTCACTTCCATCTGGATGATAACGGAGGTCTATTCCTTCCTGCATACTGGATCAAAGACGCTGATGCAAGTGATGGATTTTTGGGTACGTTTGAAGGCGGAAATAAGGCCTATGCATACTACTATTTCGAAACTGAAGACGGCTATGATTTCAGTCTAAAAATGAAACCTTCCGATATCACTGTACCAGCTGGTAAAGTTATTGATATCGATGTATCTACTTCTGGTGGTTTGAGTTATTTGGAAGTTTTCGTGGAAATGGATGTTGAACATGTTCCGTCTTCGGAATGGGAACACGATGCGGATGGCCACTGGCATCTTTGTGAGAAGTGTGGCAAACCAGCTTGCGCATGTGAAGCACATGATCCGAGTGATTGGATCGTGGATGCTCAGCCACAGCTTGGCAAGGACGGTTCCGCGCACCAAGAATGTCTGGTCTGCAGCCGTGTGCTGGGAACGAAGAAACTTCCAGCACTGACACCGACACCAACACCAGAGCCGGGTGCAACACCGACGCCTACACCAGGTGCCACACCGACGCCTACACCAGGTGCCACACCGACGCCAACGCCTACGCCTGCTCCAGGCGGCGGCACACCGAAGACCGGTGAAAGCGCATCGCTCCTGCCGATCATGGCAATCCTCCTGATCGCAGCTTCGGCCGCCTCCGTAATGTGCGTAGTGAGAAGAAAACACGACGAAACATAAAGTTTCTCAAGTAGTGCAATGTAAAGTGATGAAAACAAAGGAGTTGTCTCAAGAGTGATTCGTTCACGGAGAGGCAGCTCCTTCTTTTTTGCTGTAATGGATCGAGAACGCTGCCTTGTTCATGAAAGAGGGATAGAGCAAGGCGGTTGGATTTCCAGAATCGGCGATTTCAACCGTACATTTTGGTGTGAAAACACGGTTGTTTTTCGAGGAGATGGATTTTCAACCGTATCGTATGGTGGGTGCACATGTACAGGTTTCCGTTATGAACCAAACAAATGGCTCAAATCCCATATTTTAGAGATTTGAGCCACTTTCTTGTGATTGCCAATTGATTTGATCCGGTAAAAGCACCTGCTTCGCAGTTGTGATTACTCTTCTACGACTGTCTTGATGTGGAGTTCTTGGAGCTGTTTCTCGGTGACATAGCCAGGTGCGTCCATCATGATGTCCTGTGCGTTCTTGTTCATCGGGAACGGGATGATCTCACGGATGGAGTCTTCACCTGCGAGGAGCATGACCATACGGTCAACACCCGGAGCGATACCGGCATGCGGCGGTGCGCCGTAGCAGAATGCGTTGTACATTGCCGGGAACTTCGCCTTTACGTCTTCTTCACCGAGGCGAACCATCTCGAAGGCCTTGATCATGATCTCCGGATCGTGGTTACGAACGGCACCGGAGGAGAGTTCTACGCCGTTGCAGACGAGGTCGTACTGGTCTGCTGTGATGGAGAGCGGATCGATCGCTCCAGACTCGGCTTGTAACAATGTTTCAAGTCCACCGGATGGCATGGAGAATGGGTTGTGGCAGAATTCCAACTCACCGGATTCTTCGCCGATCTCGTACATCGGGAAATCAACGATCCAGCAGAAAGCGTACTGCTCTTTGTCCATGTGACCCGGTACGGTCGCACCGAATGTCTTAACGATGCAGCCGGCTGTCTTCTGAGCCGCCAGAAGCTTGCCACAAGAGAGAACGACCAGATCATTCGGCTTGATGCCGAGTGAAGAAACGACAGCGTCCTTGATCGGTGTCACAAACTTTGCAATACCACCAACGATCTCGCCGTTCTCGTCCATACGGAACCAGCAAGACTTGTTACCAGACTGAACTTCGATGTCGGCGATGTTCTTATCGATGAACTTACGGGATTCCTTGAAGTCAGAGATAACGACTGCTTTGATGCGTACGTCTGTGTCTTCACCCGCCTCATTCTTGGAAGCAAAAGGTGGGAAACCGCAGTCTTTCAACTGCTCGGTTGCATCCTGTACAGTCAGGTCGATACGGAGATCCGGCTTATCGGAACCGTACTTTTCCATTGCTTCCAGGAACGGAATGCGTGCAAATGGCGCGGAGGAAGCGCGGTTATATGTGCCGTACTCGGCAAAGATCGGAGGAAGCACATCTTCGATTACGGAGAAAACATCTTCCTGTGTGGCAAAAGCCATCTCCATATCCATCTGGTAGAATTCTCCCGGAGATCTATCACCACGAGCATCCTCATCACGGAAGCATGGTGCGATCTGGAAATAACGGTCGAAACCAGAGGTCATCAGGAGCTGCTTGAACTGCTGTGGCGCCTGAGGAAGTGCATAGAACTTACCCGGATGTTTACGAGCCGGAACAAGATAGTCACGAGCACCTTCCGGAGAAGAAGCAGTCAGGATCGGTGTGGTGATCTCGAGGAAGTCGTGGTCGGTCATGGCCTTACGAAGTGCAGCAACGACCTTGCAACGAAGGATGATGTTCTTCTTTACTTCCGGATTACGGAGATCGAGATAACGATATTTCAGACGAGCATTCTCATCTGCTTCACGAGAGTGATTGATCTCGAAAGGAAGTTCATTGTAACGGCAACGACCCAAGATCTTCACTTCTTCCGGTACGACTTCAATCTCGCCGGTTGCCTGATTCGGGTTCTTGGAAGAACGCTCACGAACCACGCCTGTTACCTGAATCGTGGATTCTTTGTTGATGGACTTCAGTTCTTTCACCTTATCTTCTGTTTCGAGAACAATCTGAGTGGTGCCGTAGAAGTCACGCAATACGACGAATCCCAGGTTGCTACCTACCTCACGCATGTTCTCCATCCAGCCGACCAGCGTAACCTTCTCACCTGCGTTAGCAAGACGAAGCTGACCGCAATTATGTGTTCTTGATTGAATCATTGCTAATACCCCGTTTCGTAGTCAATTCACGCAATATTCTATACCTAAGAAGTACAGTTGTCGATAAAACTGATTAATATTGCTAAAATCAGCAACGCTTTCTTATATTACTTCGTCTTTTTATATAGAGCGCGATACGGTAGAAAAACACAAGTTCCATGCTATAATAATGCCGTTATTCGCGGAATAAGCCGAAATGTGTGAAGTACACGCATGAGAAACAATCTGAGAATGAATAAAAGGAGAAAGAAAGTTATGAAGAAGTCTAAACTGGTAAGTGTAATGGCAGTATTGCTCGTAGCAGGCATTTTCGCATCTGCTTGCAGCAAGGAAGAGACAAAAAAGAAGAGCAAGAAGAGCAAGGATGACGAAGACATCGAAGACATTGAAGACGACGATGACGACGATGAAGACGAAACAAAGAAGACTAAGAAGACTAAGAAGACAAAGAAAACAGAAGATACAGAAGATACTGAAGAGACAGAAGAGCCAACAGAAGCTACTACTGAAGAGACAACTGAGGAGACGACCGAAGAGACAACTACGACTGAAGCTGCTACAGAGTCAACCACAGTATCTGCTCCTTCCATTGATATACCGGAAGGAACAATGTATACATATAAGAGCATGTCTTACGTGGCACCAAAAGAGTGGACCTACTATGAGACGGCAGAGGGTGGTATAGATTATCAGTATCTCTTCTACCCGGATAGTGTGAGCCAAACTTTCATCATGATCTTCAATCAGGAAGTTGGTATGCCGATTGATGAGAAGACTTTTCAGCAGATTGCAGCAATTACCGATAGCCAGATGGTAGGTCTTCTTGGTGATGGTAAGCTTGTTGATTCTTCCTTCAACACAGACGGACCGGTTTACTACGATGATATCTTGTGCGAAGGTGATTATTCCGGTACTGCTGTAACAATGGCTTGCCGTCTTTTCGTTGTTCCGGAAACAGGTTCTGAATACTGTGTAGTTCTCTTTGCTTGCAAGGATGATGAAGCAAATATGGATACAATCACGTCTGTATATCAGAACTTGATAGATACTGCAGTATTCGCTTAATCGTTTTCCGATTCATTGACAAATCGTGAGAGGCTGTCTTCGGGTGATTCGATCACCGTGGAGACAGCCTTTCTCTATGAAGAAATCAGGAAGTAACAAGTGAATCTATACACGAGAAAAAGCGTGTGGTATACTTGTATGGAAGTACTAATTCGACGGTTGTTTGCGCGTGCAAATCTGCGCGGACTGGGGGAGGTTCACTATGGATCTGAAGTTATCATCCAAGGCAATTCGGGACGGAAAAATCGTTATTCTCTACGATGAAACAGCACTTTCCGGTGTGAAGAAAATCGCATCGAAACTGGCATCGGATATGGGCGCTGTATTTGGTGCAGAACCTCAGGTTACTTCCATCGAGAAATTATCGAAGTCGCAGGCTTCCAAGATCGAGTTACCGATCCTGATCGGTACGGTTGGCTATGGCAGCAATACGCTTTCGAAGTTGGAGAAGGCGAAACTTCTGGATCTTGGCGATATCGTCGGTAAGCGTGAAGTCTATCGACATCAAGTAATTCAATCTATTCCGGCCGGTGTGATCCTTCCCAATGCAACGACCGCATTGGTGATTGCAGGTTCGGATAAGCGTGGTACGGTGTACGGTATTTTTGCCGTATCAGAATATCTCGGAGTATCTCCATTTATTGACTGGCTGGATGTGAAGCCAGAGAAGAAGACGTCGGTTGTTCTGGCACAGGATTATGCGTTTACGTCGAGAGAACCTTCGGTTCGCTTCCGTGGATTCTTCATCAACGATGAGTGGCCGGCATTCGGTAACTGGTGCAATAAGCGTTTCGGTGGCTTCAATGCGAAGTGCTATGAGCATGTCTTCGAGTTGCTGCTTCGCTTGAAGGGCAACTATATGTGGCCGGCCATGTGGTCAGCAATCTTCCCGAACGACGGACCGGAACTGGGAAGTGCGGAGCTGGCAGATGAACTGGGTGTGGTAATGGGTATGTCCCATCACGAGCCATGCCTGCGTCAGGGCGAAGAGTATAAGTATCTGCGTGGACCGGGATCGATCTATGGTGATGCGTGGAATTTCCTGAGTAACGAGAAAGGCATTACCCGTTTCTGGGAGGATGGACTGAAGCGTAGTGGTAAGTTCGAGAACGTGATCACAGTCGGTATGCGTGGTGAGGCGGACACGGCCATCATGGGCAAAGAAGCGACATTGGCCGACAACATCAATTTGCTTCGTAAAGTGTTGAAGACACAGAATCGTCTGATCAAGAAGTATGTGAATCCGAAACTCGATGAAGTGCCGAGAATGCTTGCACTCTACAAGGAAGTGGAGCCGTATTTCTACGGTGATGAGAAGACGCCGGGTCTCATGGGTGATCCGGAACTGGAGGGTGTAACCCTGATGCTCTGTGACGATAACTATGGTAATCTTCGTACCGTGCCGACACCTGAAATGCGCGATCACAAGGGTGGTTACGGCATGTACTATCACTTCGACTACCATGGTTTCCCGATCTCCTTCGAGTGGTTCAATACATCTCACCTTCCGAAGGTGTGGGAGCAGATGACGACTGCATATGACTTCGGCATCCGTGATCTCTGGATCGTTAACGTAGGCGATATTTTCAGCAATGAATATCCGCTGGCTTATTTCCTGGATCTGGCTTACGACTTCGACAAATGGGGCACGGCAAACAAGAACAGTGCACATGAGTATACGAAGTTGTTTGTGGAGAAGTACTTCGGTGCAACACTGAGTGCCGCGCAGAAGAAGAAGGCGGCCGAACTGCTCCTTGGATATACCCGCATTACATCCGCAAGAAGAACAGAAGCTATGAACGACGACGTCTATGCGCCGTTTGCATACGGAGAGACAGACGAGCTGTTGGCGCAGATTGCTGTGCTGGAGCGTGATACGACGAAACTATATGAGAAGCTTACAGGAAATGTTGCCTATCGTTTCTATGAGATGATCTATCTGCCTTTGATGGCGAATCTGAATGTGCAGAAGATGTGGCTTCTGACAACACAGAATCACGCATATGCGAAGATGGGCAGCACCTATGCAGGTACTCTGGCCGAGGAGATTGCTGCGTGTCTGGAGAGAGATCAGGAGATCGTCTCGGAGTTACATACTGTGCATAACGGCATGTGGTACGGCATGGGCCTTTCTGAACACATCGGTTTCCGAAACTGGTGTGAGGAAGGTTGCCAGTATCCGGTTGTACATACTTTTGCCCCAGGAAATAAATCGAGGATCATCGTATCGATTCCAGGCACAGATCAATATACAGAAGGCTTCTTCTGGACCAGACATATGCTGACATTGCCGGCATTTATCGATCCGTCTCGCAAGTACGGCGAGATCGAAATGAGCACCGCCTGCGCAAAGAAGATTGCTTTTACCGTAGAATGCGATGCAGATTGGCTCGATGTGCAGCCTGCGAATGGTGTAGTGGCACCGTTCACACGTAAGCGTCTCAAGGTGACGATCGATCGTGAGAAGTTGGCAAAAACCGCGTCGTCCGGTAAGACCGAGGCGAAGATCATTGTTCGCTTCGGTGACGGTTTCGCGGAGATTCGTGTGCCGGTGGAAGAACTGAAGCGTGAAGGAGACGGCAAAGTCTTCTTCTGGTGTGGAGAGGATGCAGATTGCATCTCGATCCTTGCCCCGAACTATAGCGCGAAACAGGCCGGCGCCAAGGGTGAATTCAAAGAGATCCCGGATTACGATCGTGGCATGACCGCCATGAAAGCTTATCCGCAGGATGTAATCTTCCGTAAGGCCGGCGATGGCCCGAAGCTGACGTATCAGGTACAACTTCCCAAGGATGGAAAATATGAACTGTGCCTTCTGACGAACCCCAGTAATCCATATTCCCATGACGCCCAGATTCTGTGTGGCGTATCAGCTAATGGCGGGAAGATGAGACGCATCAACATGATCCGTGAAGGATTTGCGGTGGGCGATGGAAACGACATCTGGAGCGACGGTGTGCTGCGCAATCTTCGATTGACAGAGGTGACACTGGATCTGAAGGCTGGACTGAACAATATTGACATCACAGCCATAGATCCAAACTTCGTCCTCATAAAACTTGTGATCTACCAGGCGGAACAGGCACCGATGCCGTCCTATCTTGGACCGACACCAACATATTGGGAAGAGTAATAACTCTATAACAAAGAAGAAGGCTGCCTCCTCGTGATTCTCTCACAAGAGACAGCCTTCTTCAGTGATAGAGGGTATATGGAAATTTAGACAGTTTCTACAGTTCCGAGGAATACCGGAAGACCGGTATCCATATCCACGATGGCGTAAGCGAACGGGCGATCGCAGTACACGTTGTAGGAGATCTCTGGTGCTGCTATTTCTCCTTTCTCCATAACAACTGCCGTTGCGGCAGCCGCTTCGGTACCTTCGCGGTTGACATTGATATATGTCTTGTGGATGACTTTGGAGATATATACTGGATCCAGACTCATATTGGAGAAGTCGGCATTTGCCTCGTTAAATGCATCCTCCATGCCCATCGTCTTGAGTACCTCGTTGAGTTGAATATCGTACTCAGATTCGAATTCAGGCATACGGGTATATACTTTACAATCTGTTTCCATACTGTCCCAGAATTCCCAATAATCGTCCGCGGACATGTTGGCGACGAAAGTGTTGATATCTACGTTCTCATCATTCGGAAGGATGGTCATGAAAGCATATTTCCCATCGTCATACTCCTTGATGAAGCCGGTAGCATCTGCGTTATAGAGGTACATCGATTCGGTAGAGAAGAGGAAATCGGTGGTAGTTGTTTCACCATTTCCATTTCTAAAATCATGTTCACGTACCTTGGAATCCTCATAGGTCTGTTGCCACTTGCCATCGAAAGCCATCGCATTGATCAGGACCATAAGACTATCGCTATCCAGCTGGTCCAGAAGTTTTGTGATCCTTTCTTTCGTCTTATCAGCGACCCAGTTGTTGATCGTATTGACTGCCTGATCGTCGAAGGGAATGACACTAATGGAAGCATCGAAGTGGCGCTCCACATAATTCAGGTAATCTTCGTACACAGAATGACTGTCCGCCTGATTGATCCAAATCGAGTTGGCAATCTGCAAGGAATCGTTCTGAAGGGAATGCATACGATCTACCGCGAATTGAAAAGCACTTGCATGGTCGGCATTTGGCACCATTGTCTGGAGCATCTGATCCAGTGTATTGCCATCTGCACCTGCTGCGGTCATCTCCAGGGCGAGGAGAACGGAATCGGCGGATATTAGGACATTCTTTCCATCTGCAGATTCGGAGCAATGCTTCATCAGTTCAAAGATGAATGTGGAATATGCTTTGTTGAGTTCCTCCTGCGACATCGTCTGGCCTGGATGCTGCGCGGCCAGCTCAAAGATTGGAGTCTTGCCATTATTTCTTTCTGTTACGGTCAGACTTGTCTCATTGGAGGTGAGCTCAGTCTTCTTGGTGCGAGGGCTTGTTTCGTTATTCTTGGAGCAACCTGCTGCCATGGACAGCAGTACAGAAGTGCTCAGTAGAGTCGCTGCAAGTTTTCTAAATCTTTTCATCATTTTTTCCCCATTTCGGTTCCGTAAAGTTTTCTTGCTATGGTGCAATCTTAGCACATAGAAAAGACGATGCTTCTTTGTAGATTGTTGCATATCTGTCAATCCGCATGAAACAAATGCCGATTTATCTTGAAAAGTAGGGAATCTGCGAAGGTCGACCTGAGTTGACATGAGTAACATTGTATATTAATATCTCGTAGGCGTCTCTTTTTAGTGTTATTATTATATGAGGGATATTTTAGAAAACGATTGAAGTTTCAACTCAAGCGAGGTTGTTATGGATAAAGAAAAATCTGCAAGTAAGAAGAGCAGTAAGAAGTTCGACCTTCAGCGCGTGGCACGAACGCTCGTAGTTATTTTAGCGGACGTAATTGTTGTGATGGCTGCTTACTTTATCGCACTGTGGTTGCGATTTGATTGTCAATTCGGCAAAATTCCGAAGAACTATTTTAACACGTATCTCACGATCATGCCGGCATGGTGTCTGGTGACAGTGGCCGTCTTCTTCGTGTTCAAACTGTACCACATCATTTGGTCATACGTCAGCATCGACGATGCATTGACCATGATCAAGGCCTACGGAGTGTTGGTCATCTGTTATCTCATCCTCCGCCAGGTCATGAAGATCGACCTTCCGAGATCTTTCTATTTCTTTGGTATTTGCTTAGCATTCGTCGGTCACGTGTTTATTCGTTTTGCATACCGATTGATTCACTTCATCTCTACCCGATACATGAAGTATTCAGAATACAAGAGTGGAGAAGTTGAGAACGTCATGATCATTGGTGGTGGTTCTTCCGGTAGCGTACTGATCCGTGAGATCAATAACGATAAGCATCTGAACCAGAGACCGGTTTGCATCATCGATGACAACCCAGGTAAGATTGGCCGTGAATTGTATGGTGTGCCGATCGTGGGTACCAGAAACGAGATCGTCGAGAAGGCTGCAGAGTATAACGTGAACTCCATTATTCTGGCCATACCGACCGCTTCACCGAAGGACCGTAAGGCCATTCTGGATATCTGCAAAGAGACCGGTGCAAAGGTTCGTGTACTTCCAGGTGTATATCAGTTGGCAAACGGTGAAGTCAGCACCAGCAGACTGAAAGATGTTGAGTTGACCGACCTTCTGGGAAGAGATCCAATCACCATTGATAACGAAGAAGTATTCCAGATGCTGAAGGGCAAGACTATTCTTGTTACCGGTGGCGGTGGATCGATTGGTTCTGAATTGTGCCGTCAGATTGCAGCACATCAGCCAAAGCAGTTGATCATCTTTGATGTATATGAGAACAATGCATATGCGATCCAGCAGGAACTGGTTCGTAAGTACCAGGGTAAGCTGAATCTGGTTACCTTGATCGGTTCGGTTCGTAATTCCCACCGTATCATCAGTGTCATGTTGAAGTATCAGCCGGATATCGTATTCCACGCAGCTGCACACAAACATGTACCGCTTATGGAGGATAGCCCGAACGAAGCCATCAAGAACAACGTTATGGGTACATATAAGACCGCGCAGGCTGCTGCGATGGCTGGCGTAAAGACATTCGTTCTGATCTCTACGGACAAGGCTGTTAACCCGACCAACCTCATGGGTGCATCCAAGCGTATCTGCGAGATGGTGATTCAGATGATGAACCGTAAGATCTCGACTACCAACTTCGTGGCCGTTCGTTTCGGTAACGTACTCGGTTCCAATGGTTCTGTTGTTCCATTGTTCCAGCAGCAGATTGCAGAGGGTGGCCCGGTAACCGTTACACACAAAGATATCATCCGTTACTTCATGACGATTCCGGAGGCTGTATCCCTGGTACTTCAGGCATCCCAGTATGCTCGCGGTGGTGAGATCTTCGTATTGGATATGGGTGATCCGGTGAAGATCGACGATATGGCCAGAAACCTTATCAAGCTTTCTGGATTTACGCCAGATGTCGATATTAAGATCGAGTACACAGGTCTTCGTCCCGGTGAGAAACTCTACGAAGAGAAACTCATGGATGAGGAAGGTATGCAGACTACAGCCAATAAGCTGATCTTTATCGGCCAGCCGATCGCCATGGATGATGACTGGTTTATCGACAAAGTCGAGTTCTTGGATAACGAGAGTAAGATCGATGATGAGAACATCAAGATGTATGTACAGGAGATCGTTCCGACATATAAACCAGGATCCATGTGATTTTACTCATAAGCACCAACATAAAGAAGGACGTCTCCGAAGTGATTGAATCACGCGAGACGTCCTTTTTTAGTGTGTGAGATCTTCTACGATGGCGCTGCCCATAAGAAGCCCGGCTGCGGAAGGGACGAAGGGGGAACTGGCCGGTGGGTTGCGCTTGGTATACTCTGGCGTGATTGCCTCCGCTTCCGTTGCATCTGGCGAAGGATCAATGCCGCCTTCCTGCACGAAAGCACGGCAAGGCGCCTCTTCAGAATACACAACTTTGAGATGCTGGATACCGCGTTTACGAAGTCCCTGACGGATGACACGGGCGAGGGGATCGACCTGGGTCTTGGCGATATCAGATACGCGGAAGCCACATGGATTGCGCTTGTTTCCTGCTCCCATAGAGCTGATGATGGCGATCTTGTGTTTCGTGCAGTACTCGATCAGGTCTAGTTTTGCGCGCACATCGTCGATGGCATCAGCGACGTAATCTACGCCCTGCAGGTAATCGGGCATATTCTCACTGTTGATGAATTCACTGATGACCCGCACTTCAATCTCCGGGTTAATGTCAGCAATGAGTTGCGCACAGACTTCCGCCTTCTTCTGGCCGATGACGGAACGGGAGGCGATCATCTGGCGATTGAGATTGGAGGGGGCAACGATGTCACCGTCAATCAGTGTCAGGTGCCCGATGCCGGCGCGGGCCAGCGAAAGTGCCAATGCACCACCGACGCCGCCTAATCCTACCACCGCCACATGTGCGTCGAACAGGCGTGCCATGTTTGGTCCATATATGCCATATGTCCTTGAGAAAACCTCATCGTTGATATTCATGTATTCCTCCGAGAATCGATCATGCATCTATTCTACAACGCCCCTTCGTGACGCCGCAACCACCTATACGGAAAAAGGACCGCCCCATAAGGGCGGCCCTCCTCAAATAAGCTTCTATATACTGAAACGGTTCATCAGTGGTGGAACAGTCTCATGCCGGTAAATGCCATAGCAATACCGTACTTGTTACATGTCATGATGACATGATCATCACGGATGGATCCACCTGGCTCAGCGATGTACTTCACGCCGCTCTTGTGTGCACGCTCGATGTTGTCACCGAATGGGAAGAATGCATCGGAACCCAGTGCAACGTTGTCGTTCTTTGCAAGCCATGCCTTCTTCTCCTCACGTGTGAAGACTTCCGGCTTTACCTTGAAGATGGTCTGCCATGTGCCCTCAGCGAGAACGTCCTCGTACTCATCGGACATATATACGTCGATTGCATTGTCACGATCCGGACGACGGATGTCGTCTACGAACTGCAGGCCCATGACTTGTGGGCTCTGTCTCAGCCACCAGTTGTCCGCCTTGCTGCCTGCAAGTCTGGTGCAGTGGATACGAGACTGCTGACCGGCACCGATACCGATTGCCTGGCCATCTTTTACATAGCAAACGGAGTTGCTCTGTGTGTACTTCAGTGTGATGAGGGAGATGAGCAAGTCGATCTTCTTATCTTCCGGGATATTCTTGTTGTCTGTAACAATGTTATCCAGCAAAGCGTGGTTGATCTCGAACTCGTTACGACCCTGCTCGAAAGTTACTCCGTATACCTGCTTGGTCTCGATTGGAGCCGGCTTGTAGGAACTATCGATCTTGATGACATTGTAAGTACCCTTACGCTTGGTCTTCAGAATCTCGAGAGCCTCTTCGGTGTAGTCCGGTGCAATGATACCATCGGAAACTTCACGAGCCAGCATCTTCGCGGTGATGGCATCACATGTGTCGGAAAGTGCAGTAAAGTCACCGTAAGAAGACATTCTGTCTGCACCTCTTGCTCTTGCATATGCACAAGCGATTGGAGAGAGCTCACCGAGATCATCTACGAAGTAGATCTTTGCTTCGGTCTCAGAAAGCGGCTTACCTACTGCAGCACCTGCAGGAGATACATGCTTGAAGGATGTAGCAGCCGGAAGACCGGTAGCTTCCTTGAGTTCCTTGACCAGCTGCCAGCCGTTAAAAGCATCCAGCAGGTTGATGTAGCCAGGCTTACCGTTCAACACAGTGATCGGCAGTTCAGAACCATCCTGCATGAAGATTCTTGACGGCTTCTGATTCGGATTGCATCCGTATTTGAGTTGCATTTCGTTAGACATAATCGTTCTCCTTGTTTTGAAGTATTTCTATATGGAATTCTTTGGTAAAAGCACTTACTTTACGTTCTTGTTGAGGATGCGTGTCTCGGCCTCACCAGTTGCGATGTCGATGAAACGTACGAAGAGGGAAACCTTATTGTCCTCGTTGAGACCGTTCCAAACTTCGTTGGTGAAGGTATCGATGTCACCCTTGATTTCCACTTTCTCCGGCTCGCCTTCGAAAGACGGAAGCGGATTACCATCACCCATGTAGGTGTGGATGAAACGGCCGATGCCGGCCTTCGGATTGGAATAGGTGAAGGTATGACGCTCGCAGGAAGCCGGATCACCGTCATCGCTCTTCAGAATGGACATTGCGAAGTTGTAATCGCCATTCTCCACGTGCATGATGCCGGAGATTCTCGGTGTGAAGTTCGGCGCATCGTCCTCGAACTCTCTGCCACGCAGGGACTGCTCAAATGTCTGCTGCTTGTCCATGAGTTCATAGATTGTGTCGGTCTGGTCACCGTTGGTCACGATGGTCTTGTTGCCCAGAACGCGGACAGGAGAATAGATGATGAGGTGCGGATCAGTCAGTAAAGACGGATCGAAGGCTTCCGTCTTGATGCCATCTTCTGTAGCGTTAAATACGCGGTTTCTGGAATTGACGCTTCTACCCATGATGAAGTAAGCGGTGACTGCTTTCTTGCCGTCCTCGGATTTACCGATAACGATACCTCTTCCCGGATAAGCGTTCTCACTAAGGATTTTTCCCAAGTTCTGTGTGATCATTTTGCACCTCCAAAAATTCAAATGAATCAATTACTTAACATAGTAATTCTATACTTCCGAGGCGCATATGACAATAAACAGAACACCCAAAAAAGCGAGTTTCTTCGCCAGCATTCTTATCCAATTGTGGCACTTGAACAGTGGGGTGAAAATCGTATCGATCAACGATCACGCCGAATGCTTTTTCCGACGTTTCAAAATGAGTACCACAGTCAGGAACACGCCGGCGACCGCTACCACGCCAATCGAAATCGGGAGGATTTTCGAAGAGAGTGAGGAAGATGAGGTGGGCGTAGATGAGTCAGGTTTTGGAGTGGACGACATATAGTACTGACTCGGATACTTTATGATTTTCTCAGTAACGTCATCACCCATTTGACGGTCATATTCACCAAGTCCCAAAGACGATACATCCCAATTTGTTAAATCGATGGATTGCAGAGAACGACATCCTTCAAACATATAGTACGCGCTTTTTAATTGTGAGACATTCCACTGGGAAACATCCAGCACGGTAAGTGATTTACAATCTGCAAACATATGATCCATATATTGAACATTCGATGTATCAAAACCAGATACGTCCAACGTACGAAGTTTTGTACAATAATTGAACATTTTAGACATGTCCCTAACATGAGAAGTATCCCAGCCAGAAACATCAAGTTTGGTCAACGAATAACAGCCGGAAAACATTTCTCCCATTATAGTAACGTTTGATGTGTTGAAAAAAGAAAGATTAAGTTCAGTTAATGCACAACAACTGGAAAACATGAAACGCATAGTTGATACACTAGATGTATCAAAATGAGAAATATTGAGCGCGACCAGTTCACTGCAACACTGAAACATCCAAGACATATCAGTTACTTTGGAAGTTTGGAAACCAGACAGATCCAGTCTCTTGAGATTGCTACATCCTTCAAACATTCTGCTCATGTCTGTTACTTCCGATGTATCCCACAGCTCTCCAAAAATGATCGTTTCCAGATTATAGCAGGAGACGGCTTTAGCGGTTACGATTGTACAGCCATACTGGTACTCATCTTCAGGCAGATCAACCATGCAAGTGCCAAACATACCACCCATATCTGTGACACCAGCCGTGCTCACATTGCTTAAGTCGATCGTCTTGGCCTGGATGCCGGCAAACATATACGAACAGTCACGCGGGAAGACTGTGCCTTCTTCCGCGACGACTGTTTTCACGCGAGTATCGTTGACATAAGCTTGTACTTCGTCGACCTCAACGGCTCCGCTCAGTGTCAACACACCGGTTTTCTCATCTAAAGAAACGTGTGGCGTATCGGCCAGAATTGTATGTGGAATCATCGTAATCAGCAGAACAGCTGCTGTGGCAAAAGATAAAAATTTTCTCATCGTCAGTCCCCATCCATCGAATATATTACTTCAAACCTCTTATACGACGAATCAGAAAGGAGGAACGTTGCATGACTCGAAAGGTATGGATTGCTATATAATGGTACTCGTATGAACAAGGAGGACGAATCCAATATGGCGAGAATAATGTTTCTGGCAGATCTGCATGGGAATATCACGGCGACACTGGCGATGGAAGAAGAGATCCGTCGGATCGCGCCGGATGAGATCTGGTTCTTAGGTGATGCGGTGGGCAAAGGACCTTCCAACGATCAGACTTGCGACTGGGTGAGAAGCCATTGTGATCATTTCCTCAAGGGTAACTGGGACGAGTGGGTGTGCCACGCGTACAGGCGGAAAGATCAGAAACCGGACGGGAAACATCCATACGATGAAGAACTGAAGTTCTTCTGGAACCAATTGGGTGAAGAACGGATCCAGTGGCTGGACAGTCTGGAACAGGAAGCGGATCTATGGATCAGTGGCATGCACTTCCGTATCATTCACGGACGTTCCATTGATTCACTTTATCAGGGATACGATCCGGATGATCTGCTCCGTCGAGGCCTTCTTGGTAGTGATAAGAAGACTCACTACGATGGCCTGATCTGTGCAGACAGTCATCGTCCCTTTATCCGTGGCTTGCGCGAGGGGTATGTAGTGAATACCGGAAGTGTTGGCAACGCAGTATGCCGCCCAAGAGCATCTGCACTACTCGTAGAGGGAGATTTCGGCGCCAAGGATGAGTCACCGATCTACTTCACCTCGATTCAGATCCCCTACGACAATACGCGAGAAGCCGAGATCGCACGAGCCACGGAGAATCTTCCAAGTAAAGAAGCATACATCCAGGAAGTGACGACAGGCGTATATGCAAGGTAATCGATTCAAGGTATTGGTGCACATGCCATATAATAACTGCACTAATATACTAGAAACAATAGACTGAGAATAGGAAAGGTAGATAGAATGGAGAAAGAATTACCCAAGAAACGGTTAACTTATATAGATACTGCTCGTGCAATAGCAATGCTTTCTGTAGTGATAGGGCATCTAGTCATCTACTACAGAGACCACTTAGGAGTTCGACATCCCAAGCTTCTCGTTTTCATTTATACGTACCATGTTCCATTGTTTTTTGTGATTTCTGGTGTTTTATTTTCCGAGAAGATTTTTAGAGAAACTCCGTTTCTGAAATTTCTGCTGAAAAGAATTCGTACAATCGTCGTACCTTATCTGTTTCTTGATATTACTGGTGGAATTTACAGCATCATTAGGAGTGGAGAAATTAGTCTTGCTTCTGTGAAAAATGTGATAAGAAACACTATCACCATTCATCCCAATGTTGGGGAGAATTGGTTTCTTTCGGCTCTATTTATAGGTGAAATCTTTTTGTATTTTTTGCTTAGATATTATCGACCAATTTTCAAATTTGTCGCTTGGGTTCCATTTCTTCTGATTTATTTGTATTTTCCATTCAATAACCATTATACAAATGTGTTTGTTCGCGGGGTAATCGCTTACACCTTTATGCTGGCAGGATATTTCCTCAAGGATTACTTCTTCGATGATAGGAACCAAAGATGGGACCGCATTGTTCTGTCTTTTCTTGCTACTTATGCAATTTCAAATTTTAATGGTCAAATAGACATATGGGGAAGTTGTATCGGAAATCCGTTTCTGTGCCTTGTCGGTGGACTTGCCGGATCTTATTGGATCATTGGGTTATCGAAAAACTTATCTTCAAAGCTGCTTACATATATTGGTCAGAATACTATGACCATGATGGGTACCCATATGATATGTGTTGGCCTTGTTTGGGATATACTGTCCAAGACATTGTTTGATATGTTTCCATCCATGTCGACGAATTTATATGGCGCAGTTTTGTTATTTGTTCTGGTTGTTGCGTTAAACCTTCCTATAATGTACTTGTATGGTAGATTTTTGCCGATAATGGTGGGAAAACCACTGAAGAGGAAATGATTATCTTTCTCGAAACGATGTAGTGACAAGATCATTAGCTTTTTTGTTGTCGAGAATTGGTAGACATGCAATAGAATCACCCGTTTTCGGGTGATTTTCTTGTATTCTTAAGAAATGTATTTTTGCCATAGGTATGTGTATAATAGTCTAGTAATAGGTATACCTAGATTGATGGAGCATGATTATGGAAAAGCGCTTTATTAAATTCAGTCCGCCGGATATCAGTGAAGCTGAGATCAGTGAAGTATGCGAGGCACTTCGTTCTGGCTGGATTACAACGGGTCCTCGTACGAAACTTCTTGAGAGAAGACTGGCCGCTTACATTGAGACTGGCCGAGTAGATATTGATACGGAGAGCGACGTAGACCGTTGGTCCAATCGCGTGGTATGTCTGAATTCTGCGACTGCTGCAGAAGAATTGAATCTCCGCATTTTCGGTGTAGGCGAAGGGGATGAGGTGATCGTTCCTGCCTATACATATTCTGCATCTGCATCTGCTGCGGTTCATTGCGGCGCTACAGTGAAGTTTGTCGACATCGTAAAAGATGGTGAGCCTCTTACGCATATGCCGGCGATGGATTATGACAAACTTGCCGAAGCCATTACAGAGAAGACCAAGGCAATTGTCTGTGTAGATCTGGCCGGTATTGTCTGCGACTACGAGAAGATATTTGAAATTGTCGAAGCGAAGAAGGACCTTTTCCATCCGATGGAAAGCGATGGAACTCCACTGAAGGAGTTCTCTTCCAGATTGCAGAAGGCCTTCGGACGTGTGGCAGTCGTTTCTGATTGTGCACATGGCTTGGGCGGTTCACGCGAAGTGGACGGAGCGAAGCGTTACTGCGGCGCGTTGGCTGATTTTACCGGATTTAGCTTCCATGCCGTGAAGAATTTCACTACTGCTGAAGGTGGTGCATCGACATGGAGACCGATCGCAGGCATTGAGAATGCAGAGATCTATAAGTTCTACCAGTTGTTGAGCTTGCATGGCCAGAATAAAGATGCACTTGCCAAGGCGAAGGTCGGTGCTTGGGAATATGACATTATCGGGCCATGGTACAAATGCAACATGACGGATGTGATGGCTGCAATAGGACTTAGACAGCTTGACCGTTACCCGGGACTTCTGGATCGTCGTGTGGAAATCATTAAGAAGTATGATGCATTGTGCGACGAGTTGGGCTTCTCCCATCTGAATCATCACGTATCCGGAATCGACAGCAGCAATCATCTGTACTTGATGAGAGTTCCTTCTTTCGATGAAGAGAAGCGTAATGAGATGATTACGAGACTGGCCGAGCAGGGTGTGTCGACGAATGTTCACTACAAGCCACTTCCGATGATGACCGCTTATCGTTCGATGGGCTTTGACATCAAGGATTTCCCGAATGCGTTCGATTACTACCGTAATTTGATTACTTTGCCGCTTCATACACTGTTAAGCGATGAAGATGTGGATTATATTTGCGAGAACATTAGACAAGTCGCGAGGGAAATGATCGGATGCTAAAGAAGTGGAATGATCTTCCGGAGGCACTACGTGTGCCCGAGGTTAAACCATACTACGATGCTTTGAGAAAGAAACGCTTTCAGTTATTCTGCAAGCGCTTCTTTGATATTCTTGTTTCATTGATTATGATCATTCTCCTGGCCCTTCCGATGCTGGTGATTGCCATTCTGATCAAGTGCGACAGTAAAGGTCCTGTATTCTATCGACAGGAACGTGTCACAAAATATGGGAAACATTTCCGCATTCATAAGTTCAGAACCATGGTCGCGAATGCGGATAAGATTGGTTCATTGGTTACTGTTGGTCAGGATTCCCGTATTACGAAGATCGGAGCCAAGTTAAGAGGTTGCAGATTGGATGAATTACCGCAAGTCTTCGATGTTTTTGCCGGAAAAATGACCTTTGTCGGCACAAGACCGGAGGCCGTGAAGTATGTAGAGAAGTATCTTCCGGAGTATCAGGCTACGTTATTACTTCCTGCCGGCATTACAAGCGAAGCTTCCATTCGTTACAAGGATGAGGCGGAACTTCTGGATGCGGCTGAGGATGTAGATCGTGTATATATCGAGAAGGTCCTCCCGGACAAGATGAAGTGGAACTTGAAGAGTGTTCGTGAATTCAGTTTCGGAAAAGACATCGTTACCATGTTTCGTACTGTAGCGGCTGTACTTGGAAAGGAGTATGACTGATGCAGAAGTTCAGTGTACTTATGTCTATCTATCACAAAGAGAAGCCGGAGTATGTGCGACAGTGCTTCGATAGTCTTCTAAACCAGAGTGTTCCTGCCTCGGAATGGCTGGTAGTTGAGGATGGACCACTTACTGAGGAATTGTATGCAGTCCTCGATGAATACGAGAAGAGTCATCCAGGACTGATCAAGCGAGTGCCACTGGCTACCAATCAGGGATTGGGATTGGCTTTACGAGAAGGTGTTCCGGCATGTACGTACGAGTTGATTGCCCGAATGGATACAGATGACATTGCACGGAACGATCGCTTTGAGAAGCAATTGGCGTTATTTGAAGCAGATTCGAAATTGGATATCTGCGGTTCCCAGATTGATGAATTTGAGACAACGCCGGAGCAGATTGTTGCCCATCGAACGGTACCTACATCCCATGATGAGATTGCCAAGTATCAGAAGAAGAGAGATGCCTTCAACCACATGACTGTCATGTATAAGAAAGAGGCAGTGATGCGTGCAGGGAACTACGAATCTTGTCCGTTGATGGAGGATACATATCTCTGGGTACGCATGCTCCAAAGTGGTGCGCAATGTGCCAATATCGATGAGGCTCTGGTATATGCCAGAATCGGTCATGATATGTACGAAAGACGTGGCGGGTGGAGTTATTTTAAGAAATATAAAACGGGTAGAAAAATGGTCAGAGACACTGGTTACATTGGTGCTTGGGACTATTGGAAGACAATCATCATTCAGTTTATCGTAGCGATGATGCCGGGTAAACTTAGAGGCTTTGTATTCAAGAAGATTTTGCACAGATAATCGAGGAAATATATGAGTAAATCAGAAGAAATGAAACGGTATGATTCGGAATTGTTAAGGAAGGTGCAGATGGTCGATCTTCGCATGGCGAAGTTTTTCGTCGAGTATTGCAAGCAGAACAACCTTTTGTGCTATTTCTGCGGTGGCGGTTGTATCGGTACCGTTCGCCACAAAGGATTTATTCCTTGGGATGATGACCTGGATTTCTTTATGCCGCGAGATGACTACGAGAGACTCAAACAGCTATGGAAAGACACAGATCAATATGTGATTCGCTATCCTTCCGAAACCTATAATGATCACAATATGTTCATGACACTTCGTGATAAGAATTCTACTATGATAAAGCCATACCAACAGGATTTGGATATTGTTCATGGTGTCACGATTGATATTTTCCCTATCGATGGATATCCGGATAGCAGCTTCCAAAGGAAGAAACAGGTATTTTGGGGACTGGTTTATCAAATATATTGTGCTCAACTTATTCCGGAGAATCATGGTAAAATGACGCGTTTTGTTGGGAAAATGGCATTAGGCCTGGTTCGAAGTCCGAAGCGTCGGTACAAGGTATGGCACAAGGCAGAGAAAAAAATGTCGAAGTATCCCATTTCTTCTTGTCAGAATATTACGGAGATTTGCGCTGGACCCGGATACATGAAGAATAAATATCCGAAGAGGATCTTTGAGCGGGCAGTCTACTTGCCATTCGAAGATACCGAGATGCCTGTGCCAGCCGGATATGACCAGTATTTACGAATTGTGTTTGGCGATTATATGCAGATGCCACCGGTTGAGAAGCGGATTCCACAGCATGATGCAGTCATTCTTGACCCAGACAAATCTTATGTAGAGTATAATAGACCGTATACGGGTGTATGAATAATTATGGAGAGAAACCATGACAGCATGTGAAACAAAAAAGATTCATAATAGGCACATAACGATATACCTGATTTTTGGTATCGTTCTGGCACTGGTTTCTATCATGCAGAATGTAAGCTTTTCTTTCTTCACATTGATAGCAGCATGGTCATTTCTTTTCTTGCATTCACTGATTAACATTAAGCGTACGCCAATGTGGTGTTGCTTTCTTATTGCTTTTTTCGTATTACTTCTTGGTCGACAAGTTTGTTATCACTATTTGCATATGACTCAGGTCTATGAGTTTTTGGACGAGACCAATGACCAGACTTATATGTATTTGCTAATCAGTTTATTCGGATTAGTGGTTGGCAGATTCTTGATCACCAACCGTCTGAAGGCGCCGCAAACACCAATCAAACATGTTTCTTTTGTTGAAAGATGGAACATGGGAATCGAATATCAGATGGCTTGCGAAGTTGTCTTTTATTTTTCATTTGTTTGTTCTATTCTGGCCATGATTATGCAAATCCGTTTTGTAAAAAGTGTAGGTTACGTAAATTCATACTCTTCTGAAGTTGGAGATGCTGGAATTCCTAGCATTTTGTGGTATCCTTCCAGAATGATGCCCGCTATGCTGTGCTTATATCTGGCCACGAAACCAACAAAGAGAAAAGCAATTCCAGCTTTGATTCTGTACGAAGGATATGGAATGCTTCAGCTATTAACGGGACAGAGATATCCATTTGTCGGAATCAGTATGTTTGTTTTAATTTACTATCTAATGAGAAGTAAAGATGAGAAACATTGGATGACAAAATTTAAGAGTGCGCTACTGATAGCGGGTATACCGGTTTTACTTCTCTTTCTGACAGCTTATGATTCAATTCGTGTAGGAAAGGCATTTAGTACCGAATCGTATTTTAATTCATTTGCTGATTTCTTCGTTCTTCAGGGTGGAAGTGTGAATACAATTCGTCGAACGATTTACAATGCAGAAGAACTCAAGGATATGACACTCGTTTCATTTTCTTCCATTCGCTCTGCTATATTTGAAAATGCAGTCGGAAGAAGACTTTTCTCTGTGAATGTATATAGTGGCAATTCACTCGAAAAGGCGATGCATTCCGATATACTTGCACACCGTCTTTCTTATATCGCTTATGGAGATGCTTATTTAACTGGCCGTGGAACAGGTAGTTCGTATATTGCTGAACTCCTGCGAGATTTTGGCGGACTGGGCGTATTTCTGGGAAGTGTGATTTACGGTTCACTGATCGTGAAAATCGATCAGATTCAATTCAAGGATCGATTGTTTGACGCCATCAAGTTAGCGATGATCTATCAACTTCTGTTTGCACCGAGAGGAAGTTTTGATATGTTCATCGGTGGCGTTTTCAATTTCTATACAATTCTGGGATTCTGTCTTGTCTTTGTTCTGACAGCCATGTTTGCCCAATATACTGCTCCTACAAAGGTGGTTTCATATGAAAAATAGTTATGCTGTAAAAAATACAGTATCCAGCTTGCTGGTTGAATTTATTGCGGTCATTTCCGGCATTATTCTGCCTCGTTTCTTCACGGAAACTTATGGTTCATCCGTGAATGGACTTGTGTCTTCCATCGGAAACTTCATTACGTACCTTGGACTTGTCGAGGCAGGCGTCAGCGCGGCAGCTACAGTTGAATTGTATAAGCCACTGGCCAATAACGATCATGATCGTATCAACGAGATTTTAAGTTCGGCGAAAGGATTCTACTACCGATCCGGATTGGCGTTCCTCTTCTTTGATGCACTCTTAATCATCGGTTATCCGCTCATTGTTAAGAACGAGATTGCGGATGCTTCTTTCGTCAGAATGATGATCCTGGTTCTATCGATCAGCGGAATCGTCGATTATTTCGTACTTGGAAAATACCGTGTGCTGTTGGTCGCAGACCAGAAGACATATTTAATTGCTATAGCGCAGTGTGTAGGTACGGTCGTCACACTGATCTCCTCGCTTATCCTCATTAAACTTGAGGTATCATCTGTAATCGTGAAGGCCGTGACGGGTATCGTCTATATTCTTCGAACGTTGTATCTGGTATGGAAATGTCGGAAGATGTATGGTTATTTGGACTTCTCAAGACCTTATTCTTCCAGTGCTTTCCCACAAAGAAGATCCGCTTTGTTCCACCAGGTGGTCGGCATGATCTGCAACAATACCGATATTGCCTTGCTGACTGTGATGATACAGAGTGGCGCATTGTTCGAAGTCAGTGTCTATTCTGCGTATAATCTTGTCGCGGCGAATCTTACTACGCTTTTCAACTCCATATCGAAAGGTGTCAGCGCCACATTCGGTAGCATCCTTGCTAAGGATGATGAGACTTCTCTTCAGAATTCGTTTAATCTCTTTGAACTGATGTATTTCATTCTGTTGTTTATCGTCTATACCTGTATGGGTGTTTTCCTATATTCGTTTATCGTTCTTTACACACAGGACTACGATGATGCTGCGCTCTATCCTCGAATCGCACTGGTCGTGATCTTTACGGCTTGTGGTATTGTACAGAATATCCGAATCCCGGGTATGACGGTTCAAATCGCTGCAGGGCATTTCAAGCAGACACAGGGTGCAGCACTCATTGAAGCCGTGCTGAACTTGGGTGTCTCCATCGCATTGATTCGTCCGCTTGGCATCAGAGGTGTACTCATCGGCACGTTGACGGCCTATCTGTTCCGCTCGACATACGTAATCATCTACAATGCGAACCATTTCTTACATCGTACGCTGTTCCGAACGACGATACGTTTTGTTGTGAACTTACTGCTTTGTGGCGCGATGACGACGTTCGGTGTACTCATGATTGCACCGATGATCCATTCCTGGCTGACTTGGATTGCTTGTGCGGTTCCTTTCTTCATAGGTGTGAGCATGGTTTTCGTAATCGTAAACTATCTGATCGATGCCAAGAGTGTGAAGGGATGCTTCCAGTATGCAAGACGACTGATACGCAAGTAAGAATATGATGGTAGATGGATGAAGTGAGTATTCAGGAGAAGAAATATGGATAATCTCAAAATAGCGATATATGTGATCATTCGAACATGCATGCGGGTGTTCTGTATTTTCCCGGTGAAGCGTAATCGTATCTTCTTCGAAAGCTATGCGGGCAGATCCTATTCCTGTAATCCGAAGTATCTTTGCGAATATATCATGGCGCATGACCAAGGAAAGTATCAGCTGGTGTGGGCGTTCCGTCAACCGGAACAGGTTGAGGCCCCGGCACGTGTGAAGAAGATCAAGAAGAACAGCATCCGTTATTTCTTTTATCACATGACCTCGAAAGTCATTGTGACGAACATGACTGATGCGGTCTATATTCCGCTTCGTAAGTCTCAACGGAGCATCAACACTTGGCATGCCGGCGGCGCATATAAGAAGGTTGGTCTTTCATACGATAAGATTCAGTCCAAGGTCTCTCGTTGGCAGAACCGCAGCGTCTGTAAAGAAACATCCTATTATCTTTCCAGCTCTGACACGTTTACCAAGTATAACATCAAAGAGGCATATGGTTATGAGGGCGAAGTCGTGAACTATGGTATGCCCCGAAATGACCTCTTCTTCGATCACGAACAGGTCAAGAGAACAAGTGCGAAAGTGAGAGAACAGCTTGGCATACAAGATGCAACAGTCATTCTCTTCGCACCGACTTTCCGAGGAGATTTCGGAAGCGGAACAGAAAGTGCATCTCCCTTCCCGTATGAGAAGGTGACGGGTGCTTTTGCCAAAGAAAACAGAAAAGTCATCATTCTTAACCGTTCGCACTATGTGCTGGCCGATTCAAAGACGCCGCAAGGCAAGAACATTCTGAATGTAAATTCCTACCCGGATATGCAGGAACTACTTGCGGCTTCAGATATCCTCATTACAGATTTCTCCTCCAGCATATGGGACTTTGCATTCTTACAAAGACCCTGCGTGCTCTATATCCCAGATATCAAAGAGTATCAGAACGAACGCGGTACATACACCCCCATCGAAACTTGGCCGGGATATGCAATCTACGATGAGGAGACACTTTGTCACTTCCTCGCGAATCCCCCTTATGAAAAGTGCAAAGAAATTGCCACTACTTCCGTATCGAAATTCGGTTCGTATGAAAATGGCAAAGCTTCCGAGATGTTGTATAATTTGGTAGAAGAGGTGTGCAAATGAGCAAGAGTGACGTTGAACCATTAGTGTCCGTTGTTGTACCTGTGTACAACGTGGAGAAGTATTTGAATAAGGCAGTGGATTCACTGTTGGCCCAGACGCTTAAGAATATCGAGATTATTCTCGTAGACGATGGGTCGACGGATTCTTCCGGCAAACTGTGTGACGAGTATCAGGAACAGGAACGAATTGTTGTGGTTCACAAGAAGAACGGTGGACTAAGTGATGCACGTAATGCCGGTGTCGCAGTCGCCAAAGCAAAATATGTCGGATTTGTGGATAGCGATGATTACGTTGAGAATGACATGTATGAATTACTCTACAACAATATCGTTCGTGAAGAGGCTGATGTTGCTTTCTGCGGTATCTACGATGTTTATGCAACTGGAACCAAACCGGCTTATAACAACGATGGTAAAGTATTTACGACCGATGCGAAGAAGGCAGTAGAAATTGTCATGCATGGTGTGATTTCATCGGTTAGTGCAGTCAATAAGTTATATCGAAAAGACATTCTGGTGAAGCATCCGTTCTTAGTTGGTAAGACTTCTGAAGATGCACATTTCCAAATACCATATCTCTGTGACATCAAGAAAGCTGTCTTTGATATGCAGCCGAAATATTACTATGTTCACCGAGAAGGTACGATTACTACCAGACCGTTCAAGGCCAGCGATATGAGTATTATCGAGGCGTACACGAATAATATGCGGATTATTGAAGAGAGATTTCCAGAGTATCTGGAACTGGCAGAGTTCCGTTATTATTGGTCACTCTTCTATGTATTAGATAAGATGTTCCGTTCAAAGTGTTTCGGTGACAACAACGAATACAAAGAAGTGTCCAGTACGGTTAAGAAGAACTATCGAAAAATCATGCGCAACCAATATGTTGGCCGAGCGCGTAAGATTGCTGTGACCGGTCTGATGGTTCATCGAAAGTTTTACGAGATATGCCTTCGCAAATATATTAAGAAAAGAAAGCAGACCGTTGCTGATTAAGGAGGAATAGATTATGAATGTTGCTGTAATTATTGCCGGAGGTTCCGGAAACAGAATGGGACAAGATATCCCGAAACAGTTTATTAATGTGTACGATAAGCCAATTCTGATCTATACATTGGAGAGCTTCCAGAAGCATCCACAGATCGATGCAATCGAAGTTGTATGTATCGATGGATGGCATGATGTTCTGTGGGCTTATGCAAAACAGTTCGGTATCGACAAGCTGAAGTGGATCGTCTCAGGCGGCAAGACCGGTCAGGAGTCGATCCGAAATGGCGTATATAACCTTGAGGGGAAAGTAGGTCCGGAGGATGTCATTATTATCCACGATGGAATTCGTCCGCTTGTGGATGATACCGTTCTCTCAGATGTGATCATCAAGTGCCAGCAGTACGGAAATGCAGTGACCTCTATGCCATACAACGAGCAGATCTTCGTTGTGGATGATGAGATCAGTACTGTGAAGTTTATTCCAAGAGAGACACTGCGTCGTGTCTCTACTCCGCAAGCCTACAAGTTCGATCTTCTGGATTCGAAGTATCACGAAGCTTTCGAGAAAGAAATTGGTATCTACGGTTCTCACTATACGAACACCATGATGGTAGAACTGGGCGTACGTCTTTATTTTGCAGCGGGTTCTGATAAGAACATCAAGCTGACCACGAAAGATGACCTTGAGATGTTTAAGGCCTATTTGAAAGCAGACAGCAGCACTTGGCTGAAGTAAGGAGAGACTATGAGCATTTACGATCAATCGCTATATCTGGAGGATATTTCCCGCGTTGCGTCTTTGGATCTTCCGTGGGAGAAATTGAGTAACAAGAGTCTGATGCTGTCCGGTGCGACAGGCTTGATCGGAAGTTTCCTTGTAGATGTCATTATGGAGAAGAATGTGCGTGAAGGTCTGAACTGTACCGTATACGCGCTGACAAGAAACCCAGAGAAGGCGAAGAGCCGTTTCTCTCGCTACGCAGACGCGGAGAATCTGGTTTTCGTATCGTACGATGTTCAGAAACCATTGGTTGCTCCCGAGATTGAAAATGCCGACTATGTTCTGCACTTGGCTTCCAATACCCATCCTCTCCAGTATTCTACAGATCCGATCGGTACGATTACGACCAACATCATCGGTCTCCAGAATATGCTGGAGTTTGCGACGGCCCATCACACCACGCGATTTGCATTTGCTTCCTCCAACGAAGTGTACGGCGAGAATCGTGGTGATGCAGAGATTTTCGACGAGAACTATTGTGGCTATATTAACTGTAATACGTTGCGTGCCGGATATCCGGAGAGCAAACGTTGCGGAGAAGCATTGTGCCAGGCGTATATTTCCCAGAAGAATCTTGACTGTGTAATTGCCCGACTGACACGTTCCTATGGTCCGACCATGCTTTGGTCGGATTCGAAAGCAGTCAGCCAGTTCATCAAGAAAGGTGTTCTCAACGAGGATATTATTCTGAAATCAGCAGGAAATCAGTTCTATTCCTACCAGTACATGTCTGATTCTGTAAGCGGTCTTCTGACGATCCTTCTTTGTGGCAAAACCGGTGAAGCCTATAACATTGCACATGAGGAATCGGATATCACCCTGAAAGACTTGGCTGGACTGATCGCGGCCTATAACGGTAAAGAGGTAGTCTTTGAGATTCCGGATATGAAAGAAGCTGCAGGTTATAGCACTGCAACGAAGGCCCGTCTCAACGGAAACAAGTTGGTAGAGTTGGGCTGGAAGCCTCACTTTGCGATCCAGGAAGGTATTGTTCGTACGATCGATATTCTGAAGAATATGCAGGCGGAAGGCTGAATCTAATAACATCAGGAGAATACTGTGAGAAGCATCTGTTTCATTCTATACGATTTAACCATTGTAGGTGGCGTAGAGAAAGTCGTAGAAGGATTAGCGAATCAACTGACGGATACATATAAAGTGTATCTAGTCTCACTACATGGTGATCAGGCAAATCCGTCTCTACATTTTGATCCTTCTATTGAGGTCAAATTCCTCAACCTTCCTACCGGAAGACTACGTACACAAATGACCTCTGCGATTCGCCCGTTACGGAAATTCTTCCGGAAGAATCATATCAAGGTTGCATTCTCGGAAGCTACATTCTGTGGCTTCATTACCGCTCCATTGCGCTTCTTGTCGAGAACGAAGGTAGTGTTCTGTGACCACGGTGCGTTGGCGAATCAGTTGGATGATGCAGATATTACGAAGATGCGTAAGTTGGCCACTAAATGCAGCAATAAAGTGGTTGTACTGACGAAGCGAAGCGAAGATGACTACAAGAAGATCTTCAATACGAAGGCAAAAAAACTCACATACATATATAACTGGGTCGACGAGTCATTGATTGACGAGAACAGGACGTATCCTGTCGATTCTACGACCATCGTTACAGCCGGTCGGTTCACGAAGGAGAAGGGCTTTGACATGATGGTTCAAGCTGCTTCTTTGGTTCTTCCGAAACATCCGGACTGGCATTGGGATGTGTACGGAGAAGGCCCCATGCTTCAAGAAATCAGTGAAATGGTAGAGAAGAATGGCATTGGGCAACAACTCCGACTGAAGGGATTCTGTAGTGATATGCGTGCGGTATACCAGAACGCTGCGATGTATGTACTGCCCTCTTATCGTGAAGGCGTGCCACTCGTTCTTCTGGAAGCAAAGGCCTATAAGATTCCTTGTGTCAGCTTTGACATTGTCTCAGGACCAAGAGAGATCCTCGAAGATGGCGTGAATGGCATTCTCGTGAAACCTTATGAGATAGAAGAAATGGCGACACGTATTTCAGTCCTGATGGATCATCCAGAGATGCGACAGAATCTGTCTGACCACGCGTATACCAATCTTGAACAGTTCCGTCAGAGTACAATTAAACAGCAGTGGGTGGACCTCATAGAAGAATTATCTTGAGAACAAAGGGATGAAATTACAAATTGATTTTTGGGGGTGAAAAAATGCAAGAAACTACGAAGAAATTGACGAATAGACAAGCGAATTATGACTTACTGCGTATCATTTGTACAATTGCTGTCATCATAATTCATGTAAGTGCACCGTACAAAGATGCTTATACAGATACAAAGGATCCGTATAAGTGTCATATCATTTCTACTACTCTGTATAATACCTTAACACGGTTTGCAGTACCTTGCTTTATGATGCTTTCAGGTGCTCTATTACTCTCAAATGAGAAGAACAAAGATTACAAGTTTTTCTACAAAAAGACTTTAGTGAACATAGGAATTCCCACTTTTATTTTCTCGATACTATACTTTCTTTATCGCATTGCTGTAGTATCCGCAAGAATATTCTTGAATGGGGAGTCGTACCGTGCTTATGTCGATCCAGTAAAATCTTTGATAAAAGGTTCACCGTATTATCATATGTGGTATCTTTACACCTTGATTGGTGTCTATCTATTCATTCCTGTACTTCTTCGTATTAAAGAAGACATCGGCGAGAAGACATTCGCCATATTCAGTTGGATAGTATTCTGTGTTTCCATGGCTAGCGGTTTTACCTCATCTTTTCTGCTAAACTGGAGCATCTCAAAAGTCGTGTGTTACATAGGGTATGTACTGATCGGATATCAGATTACTCGTATGACACACAAAAAAGGAAATTTCAAGGGTATACTCTGTATAGTATTCGCTATGTTAGCTCTATTGTTCCTTTCCTATATCCAATACAATCACACGATTGATTTGATTGCTGAAAAGGATGAAAAATACAGTCTAAACGGAAACTTTAGCCCGATTGTAATTATTGCCTCCCTTCTCATTTTTGTCGGTTTTTCTTTCCTTCGCATGAATAGCAAACGGTTAGTGAGACTTTCCAATGACACGTTTCTCATTTATCTGTTCCATGCTGGAGTTTGGAATATCATCTCAAATGTTTGGTTTAAAGTAAATGGCGGAAAAAGCAATCCTGTGTATACTATTCCTCTAGGTATCATAATAGTATTTTTTGTATCTTGGGGGTTGGGCTTCATATATAGTAAATTGTGGGAGGCCTTGGACAAAAAAAGAGGAATCAACGTCAAGTTTTGCAAAATATTTAAGTTGAATTAGTGAAGTGCGTGACACAGGAAAAAACTTATTATGTGTACGCAATTCCTTGGTCGCAGTCTTTCGCGAAGAGGAGAGAAGAAGATGTTGGATGTAAAGAATAGGTGGGCTTTAGTTACCGGTGCATCGAGAGGAATCGGTGCGCTTTCTGCGATTTTCCTTGCGAAGCAGGGATGTAATCTGATTCTTCACAGTCGTTCAGTTGAGCATCTGGAGAAGGTGGCGGCGCAGGTACGTGAACTTGGTGTGAAAGTACACTGTGTGGCGGCGGAACTGTCTGAACCAGAGCAGGTGACTGCGATGCTTCAGGCCATCGATGAACTGGGTGTAGATGTCGACATCGTACTGAATAATGCGGGTGTCCAGATTGCCTATCGCACGGACTACCTGACGACGCCGGTCTCTGACTATGAGATCAGTCTTCGCATCAATACGATCGCGCCGATGATGATCTGCTACCACTTCCTGCCGAAGATGCAATCTCGCGGATTCGGCCGAATCGTAAACACATCCAGCGGCATCATGAATGAGCCGGAACAGGCTGGTTATTCTGCTAGTAAGTATGCATTGAACCGTGTGACGGTGGATCTTGGTTCGAAGGTGAATGGAACGGATGTCATCATCAGCCTTGCAGACCCAGGATGGTGTCGCACGGATCTGGGTGGACCTTCTGCCCCGAATAGTCCCGAATCGACGATTCCAGGCATTGTTGTCGGTGCTTTTGTAAACGATGGAAAATCCGGAAGATATTTCCCTGCTCAGGATTTCTGCGGCATGACGCTGGAAGATGCAGTCAAGAAAGCAGAAAGTGAGTACGCGTGCCCTTTCTGAGGCACACCGTACTCACTACGTAGACGTTATATATCTGGAATGACTAGTTACTTCGTAACGTCTTTGACACTAAAATGCTTCATGCTGAGGCTACTGTTGACAGCAATATCCGAGCCGAACTCGGCGCCAATGTGTCTTGTGGATTCACTGCCTTTGTGAAGGCCGGTAGTATCTTCGTCGCCGAAGTCATTGGACTTTGTCACGATATGAACGAAGAGCAAGATGACACAACTGATCACAATCACGCAGAGCGCAATCAGTATAAAGAACGTAAATAGATAAGCTACATTCTGGTCTCCATCACTGACATAGAAGAGCGCATCCGGCGGTGGGTTCAAGCTAAATAAGGGTTGTGGGAAGATAGACATTATTTCACACCTCCTTGTCTTCTTCTGGAGAAGGAGTGGGTAGCGGCGGAGCCGGCACGTACACGCTTCGCGAGGAGACGACGTAATTGTTTAATTGCAAAAACAGATAGTGGGATGGCCAGCAGGATGAGTGCGGTCAGGAGAATCCGCAACTTGTTATTGAACGATATGGACCCCAATTCTAATTTTTCAGCAAAATCCCAAGCGCTTAAGCCATATATATAATCATGGACGACCGTGGAGCGAAGGACAGTGAGTCCTGCGCAGATGGCTGCAGACGCACCGATGATGCCGGCGAAAAAAGCGGTCTGATTCCATGGGGCCGTACCGGAGGTCTTGCCTGTCTGACCATTTACCAGGAAGGTATACGGTGTTCCCTTCGAATTAATGGTGATGAACCAGGCGGGAAGCAATACATAAGCGGTTCGATGAAGATTGATCGTCGGCAGAGAATGAATCTGCTTGAATGGTCGCTTCGGGCTCTGTTCACGCATTCGTGCATGGAAAATGGTACGAGCTTTCAACTCTGCCTTCCGAAGGCCTTCACGCACATTGGAATCCTGAACGTTAGAATAGAATCCCATCAAGTATGAGGTATCGAAATCTACGGCTGCTTGGAGATTATAGGGTTCCAATAATGCGGTCGTGCGGTCATCCAATGCGGTACAACATTCTACCAGCAGATTCTCAAACTCTGCAGTACCCTCGAGTACGCAGGAGTCATTCATTGGAAGTCGCCACTCGTGATGCTGTGTATCGGTGATCGTTCCATCGTAGGTGTAATACGGAATATAGATACCACGAACACATTCCGGAGGAATCTTCTTGAAGGCCTTCGGAATGAGAAGTCCGGACTTCAGATTCGACTCTAAGCTTTCGATGGCTTCTTCTTTCGTTACGGCAAAAGGAACGATCTTGTCCGGACGTTGATTCTGCGTGATTCGTGAGAATACAACAGCAGTTGCGCCACAGTATACGCACTTCGTACTGATTTCTGTATCAGATACCAGCACCTCACCACCACACTGACTGCACTTATAGACGTGCATGTCGAACATCTCACTGGTTAATTCTTCGAATTCTTGTAGTGTTTCTTCAATGTCGACGGGTCCGTCGGTTGAGTGATAGAAATCATCCGAATCAGGTAGCGTACTCGGATCGATAATATTACCACAGGTGGAACAAACTAATGAATCAAAACTTGGATCATACTCCATAATCCCGCCACAGCCGGGACACGTCTTAGCCATTTCAAATACCCCTTCTCATTTTCCCTATGACATACGTGATAGGCCTAAATATCAACAATATATTACAATAGAAAAGCCGCATAGAAAATATCTGTCGAAGAAGAATAGCGAGTATATTTCTGCGATCACGGCAAGAATCGGCGGAAGGTGAATCAACACGTTACGTGGTAAGTATATATTCAGTGTCCCAACTAAGCAGATGTGGGTGATGTCGCATGTAGATCTTATACTCCGGTACCAGTTCTTTCAGCCTTAAGGGGAGGGTAAATAGGTCCTCATTCCGATGGTAACAGGACACGATCAGGGACGGCCGGTCATGTTGGATGATCGTTTCTCCACCTGAAATTGCGGCAAGCTCAGCGCCTTCTACATCCATCTTAATAAGCGATGCTTTCTCGCCCTGTAACAGTGTGACAAGGCTTGCGGCTGTAATCTCTTCGCCGATTTCGGAAGAGGCAGCTTGTGGGGCGTCTTTCTTCGCTTGAACGTCCTGAATATGCACGCCACGCCCCTTGTTCCGATCAATGTGAACGACGCCATCCCGATCCGAAATCAGTGCACGAACACAACGTATTGCGAGCGAAGGTGTGGTCAGTCGCAGAGAAGTTTCTTGGAGCTTCCGGAAATTTCGACCGTCCGGTTCCACGGCCAGGACTTTCGATATTTCGTTGGCAAAAGCACTTGAATAATACTCGACAGTGTCGCCGGTGTACGCGCCGAGATCGACGAAGTAACCGTCAGGGTCGAACTTGTCTTGGAGTAGATCAATATGGTCTGAGAGGGGGCGTTCACAGCTTCTCAGAAGACGATAGTCGCCGGATAACTTGTAGCGGACGATCTGGTTCAATGTCGCGCGGGAGAGGTCATCTTCTAATTCTGCGTACACCTGATTCAGCTCAGCTTCATGTTCTAGGAAGAACGTGTCGTCGAAGAGATTGTCGCCATACACAGGGACATCTGGCGCGAATACCTCACATTCTGCGGCAATGCGCTCGATATTTCCAAGTACTTCAGGACGGGAAGTGCCGAAGCAGACCAGGACGATCATGTTAGGAAATCGCGTATGTAAAGTGTCGTAGGTCTCCACCTTGAATCCACGGAAAGAACGGTCCCGTACGAATTCAGAACTGGCAAAAACACCCGAGACGGGTATATCGTGTTCAGCTAACCGGTCGAGGATCTTGTCCGCGCCGTTGCCGGTCCCGTAGAGGACGACAGGGCGTCCGGCTTGCTGCAAATATGTCCAGATAGACATCACGCCTTCCGATTGGGCAGAAGGCGTGAGAAATGACGAAAACGGATATAAAAGATTGGAATTAGTTCTTGCCATCGGAGATATACTGCTTATACTCTTGGCTGATAATGTTCCAATCCAGATCGAAGCGTGCCATATGCTTCTGGAATGCTGCACGAGCCGCTACCGGATCCTTAGCCTTGATGGCATCGAAGATGGCACGGTGGTCGGATACGATCTTCAGATCTTTGACGGAACGAAGGCTGAGGTTACGTACACGGTCGAAGTGCATGCTCATGAGGCTGACCATGTAGTGGCACTGCATCTTGTTGCAGATGCGGTAGATGATCTCGTGGAAATCATTGTCGAGAGTCAGAAGCTTGCTCTGATCCTTCTTGAGGTAGAATTCCTGAAGTTGCAGGTTCTCTTCCAATTCCTGAAGATCGGCTTCAGTTGCCAATTCGCAGGCGTCTTCCACCAATGCAGCTTCTACAGTGATACGAAGGAAACGCGCTTCACGGATGAGATCGGAATCGATCATGGACACCGAGCATCCCTTCTGTGGAAGGATGTCGACGATCTTCGATTTACTCAATTCTAGGAGTGCTTCGTGAACAGGTGTACGGGAAAGACCAAGGATCGTGGCGATCTCTTGCTCACCGATCATGCTGCCTGGTTCAATCTCCAGACTGATGATGTTTTCGCTAATTACACGAAAGGCGTATTCACGGTTTGTCTCACTGGGGTTCTTAGCTGGAACAATCATGGTCAAATCTCCTATTCATTGTTGGTTTCTTATGTAGTCATAAGTAGCATCTGATGAAGCACATACGATTAATATACAGTATAGATAACTTGCATACAAGTTATTTTACCGAAGAACGGCAATTACTTGTTCGATTTCGATTCTTTTTACATATAAAACTCAAAGATTTTTATACATTTACATACTTCTGGAGGGTTGCACGGACTGCTCCAGGACCTACTAACATCTCAGATAGCATACCCTCGATCTTCGGTGCAAGACCGCAGGCAACTAAGTCGGAAGCAAACAGCGATACGTTGGCGAGTAGCCCGTTCAGCTGTCCTTCGACGCTCTTTGGTTCTCCGAACTTCACACCGGCCAATTCCTGCTGCAAAGTAGAGAGGAGCGGGTCGGAGCTGAGCGACATCTCATTTCCATTATCATCCACACCGAGCAGGTAACGGAACCAACCGGCGATGGTCAACGGAATGTAAGTCAGCGCGGTCACATCCAAGTTCGGATCAGCAATGTAGGACTTGATGGTCTCACCGAATCGGATCGGAACCTTGAGACTTGTGTCTGTTGCGATTCGCTGTGGTGCATCCGGCATGAACGGATTTGGAAGGCGCTGTTCAATGACTTCTGCGATGAAAGCCTTCGGATTCAGGATCTTCGGGTCGTCCACTACAGGAAGGCCTTCGCCATATCCCATCTTCGTAATGAGCCCAACCAGATCCGGATCCTTCATCTCCTCAGAAATGAGGGTATAGCCAAGCAGACAGCCAAATACAGCCAGCGAGGTGTGAAGCGGATTCAGACAGGTCGTTACCTTCATACGCTCGGAAGCGTTGACGGTGTCACGGTCGGTCATGTAGACGCCTGCTTTCTCAAGCGGCGGGCGACCATTCGGGAAGGTATCCTCGATGACCAGATACTGCGGAACTTCCGCATTGACGAACGGTGCAATAAATGTTCCTCTAGAAGTGGTAAAAGGACTCATCTCCTGTACGCCCATCTTTGCGATCATCGCCTCGACAGATGCGTCCGGACGCGGGGTGATCTTATCGATCATGCTCCACGGGAAGGCTACCTGCTTCGGATCCTTCAGGTAAGCGAGGAAGTCAGAAGTAACGAATCCATTCTTCTCCCAAGCTTCTGCAATCGAGAGGATACTGTCCTGAAGTTTCTGACCGTTATGACTACAGTTGTCCATGGAGGCCAGAGCCAGTGGTGCTGCACCATTCTGGAAACGTGCCCACATTAATGCGCAGACTACGCTCATGGCGTGGTGGACAGAGGAAGGGCCGGTCTGCATATCCTGTACAACGATAGGGAGAAGATTGCCCTGCATATCCTGAAGTGCATAGCCCTTCTCAGTAATGGTGAAGCTGATCATCTGAAGGGACGGGGAGGACACGATCTCTTCCAGACGTGCCATCTCATCCGGCTGATTCGGATCGGCTTTCCTTGCCTCGGTAATGCTCGCGATCACTTCATAGCCGACCTGACCGTCTGCGCGAAGATCGGCCATCAAGGTCAGATTGTCATATGGGCGATAGATGCGGTCGATGATCTCATAGTCGAAAGTATCGGCGGCAATGATGCCGGTGTCGGCCAGACCCTGATTCAGGAGATCTTGTTGAAGTCTCGCGACAAATCCACGGAAAATATTACCCGCGCCGAAATGCAGCCAGGTTGGCGATTTCGCGGTGCGGGCAGATACTTCGTCTAAATCATACTGTGGCAGGGCAATCTTCCGATCGGCCCACCATTGTTTCTCAGAAAGTGAATCACGCGTCAAAGACATATTCTGCATAGGTATATGCTCCTTTCTAATAAGAAACGAGACGATCCTTAACGGTGGCTCTTAGAAACTGCTTCCCAGAGACCTTCGATATAAGCGGCGCCGAGTGCACGGTCATAAAGTCCATAGCCCGGACGAGAGATCTCGCCCCAGATACGACGACCATGATCCGGACGGATATAGCCGTCGAAACCATTCTCGTAGAGTGCTTTTACAATATTATACATATCCAGATCGCCTTCAGATGAGAGGTGTGCACTCTCATGGAAATCGGTCTGGCTTGTGTGACGAACGTTACGGAGATGTACGAAAGGTACACGTCCCATTGCGGCAAATTCCTTCGCCATCGCCGGTACATCATTATCAAGATTTGCGCCCAGACTTCCGGTGCAGAGGGTCAGGCCGTTACGCTTGCTGTCGTTCAGATTCAAGAATGTGCGGATCGAATCGGCACTGCAGATTACCTTCGGAAGACCGAACAGAGGCCACGGCGGATCATCCGGGTGTACACCGAAATCGATATCATACTCATCTGCGTACGGCATGACAGCATTCAGGAAATAAGAGATATTCTTGAAATACTCTTCTGCGGAGACATTCTTATAGAACTCGATATCCTTCGCCATAGCAGGGAAACGCTCCGGCTCCCAGCCAGGAAGGGTCATATCCTGAGAACCATCCATCATGGATTGGATGATGGTATCCATAGAGAGTCCCTTGGCGACTGCATGCTCGTAGGCCATTGCATAACTGCCATCCTTGAGCGGATACTCAAGCTGGCTTCTGAACCAGTCCATGACCGGCATCAGATTATAGCAGATACACTTCACGCCTGCTTCGTGCAGGTTCTTCATGGTCGTAATGTAATTTGTGATGTACTCATCGCGGGAAGGCAGGCCCTTCTTAATATCCTCGTGGATATTGACGCTCTCGATGACTTCCATCTCGAGACCTGCTTCATGGACCTGATCGCGCAAAGCAAGAATGGTTTCCTTCGGCCAAACTTCACCGGCCGGAATATCGGAAAACATCGTTGCAACACCGGAAACCCCCGGAATTTGACGGATATGGGCGAGCGTGACCGTATCATCACCATTCGGCCACCAACGGAATACAATTTTCATGCTACTTGCCTCATTTCATGCAAGATTATCTCACTATCAACTAGTATACTAGCGGACTAACATGATGTCAAGCGGGGAATAAGCCTTGAAACCAACAATTTCAGTTGCTTGGTCGCTACTAAACAAAGAACCGCTTTGCGCGGTTCTTCGGAAGAATTCGAGTTGTTTTCCCGTTACTGGAGGCAAGGCCTTCACGAGTGAGAAGTACTCACTTCTTCTGACTGCCGATCGTTGTCTCATCGTCCTTCTCGGGGGCCTGCTTGTGCTTGTTGTAAATGCCAAGGAGCCATGGGAAAAGCACGATCCAGCCGAATTTGAAGCAGATCTGCTCGATGTGCGTGATGTAAAGTTCAGAGAGGGTACATAAGCCATTTCTGTAGTCATCGAAATTCGTGCATGCCGTAAATACACCGAGTAGTATGACCGATGCAACCAGCATCAGAGTCGAGCGGACCATGATTTCTGACGGAACCTTGGACGGTCCATCATCTTTCTTCAACTCCTTGGTTGGGGCACGGAATCCAGCAAACAGCAGGACGAAGCATCCAATCAGTGAGGCAAACATAATGACTTTTCTTTCTATTTCAGACATGCTTACTCTTCCTCATTTCCGTTCTCATCAGAACTGTCAGTATCTTCTTCAATTTCTTCTTCAGGATCAGAGTCTTCCTTCTCCGCGCCTTCAATGGCGGCCAAGTCTGCCTCGGTGATCTCCGCCAGCAGCAGTTCGTCTTCCTCAAGTTGCTTGGCATCCGCCTCCTGTGCGATCCGCTCTGCATCTTCACGCTTAGCCTTCATGCTCAGCGCAGACGAGAAGTCCTTCTCACAGAGGCGCCAGCACAGGTATGTGCAGGTGAAGGGCATGAAGAGAAGAGAAGGGAAGAAGAAGATCATGAGCGCCAGAGATACAAGTATGTAGACCCACATGAGCAGGGTATGACCGATGTGCATGGTCGAGAATGTGAAACTATGGAACATTGTCCCACGGACTGTATTCGTAAAGCGGGACAGATAAGGTGCAATGTATGTCAGCGTGAAGATCAGCGGTAACAACAGCAGGATCGCAAAGGGGAGATACCAACTAGGAAGTTTGACATCTGCGAAACCATAGATTGCAAACAAGATGTTGAAGATCGTCGCAGCGGTATAGAGCAGGACTATGATCGTGATGACAACGCCCTGGCGCAAATTCTGCTTGAAAGAATGGAAGAAGTCTTTCGTCGGGGTCGCGGAACCGTCTTTGAAACGCTTGTTGACTGCGTAGTAGAGTGCAGAAGATGAGGGACCGATCGTAACGACTGGGATACAGCACAACAACCAGCACAGACACAGAAGAATGATATCGCCGAGCTTGTCGCCGATATCGTAGAACACGCTATTTGAAATACGGTCATAGAAATTATCATCCATGAGCGATCACTCCTTCTATGAAACGGAATTATAGTTTCTATTTAAATATATTAGACGGATATAGGCGAAAAAACAAGTCAGCGAAGGAAACTTACATACTAGAATTATTTTGATAGTCATCAACCATTCTTTGTGCTACTCTATAGACAAAAGCAAGAAAGAAGGCATTTCTATGATCAGACTAGCAGGAATTATCAATAGTGGAATGGTTATCCAGCGGGACGTTGCATATAAGATATGGGGTTACGAAGACATGGCGGAATATGTCTTCGTGATGATCGAGGGAATGTCGATGATGGGGAAAGTTGAGAATGGTCAATTCATGATTGAGATGCCCCCTCATGAGGCGGCGAGAAATGTACACATGTCGATCTCCGGAAGCTGCAGTATCGAGCTGACGGATATCTGCTTCGGTGATGTCTTCTACTTGAGTGGACAGTCGAACATGGAACTTCCAGTCTATCGAACCATGGACGTATCCGAAGAAGAGATTCGTGCTTCTCACTATCCATATATCCGTCAGTACCGCGTAACGCCGGCCTTTGAACTTGCAGAAGATGCGAGTATCGATCTTCCGGAACAGCCTTGGACATGTGCAGATGGTGAAGAACTGATGCAATTCAGCGCGGCCGGATTCTACTGCGCGAAGCGAATCTATGATGAGAAGAAGGTGCCGATCGGACTTGTACTGGGTGCACAGGGCGGCTCTACAATTGAGGCATGGATGCCTTCTTCATTACTTCCGGAAAATGGTACGAATCAGAAGACGATGGCACCGTTCATGAAGGAAGGCGAACTGGCTGCATATCTTCAGAAACAAGAGCAACTGAATGCACAATGGAGAGCGGCGCTCGAATCTGCGGAGGACGAGACGAATCGAAGAGAAATTCCCGCGAACGCAGGTGATTTTACCGTGCCAGGCCTACTTCGCAAACAAGATGGAAATGCTTTCACGGGTATCGTGTGGTTCTATAAGGAAGTGGAACTTCAGCAGGAGCCATCGAAAGACGCGTTCCTATATCTAGGTAATCTGATCGATGCGGACCAGACGTTTATTAACGGCGTGCTGGTCGGACGCACCGAATATCGTTATCCGCCGAGAAAATATCCCTTCGACGGCAGTATCCTTCGTCGCGGCAAGAACCTGATCGCTGTACGATTGCTGATTGAGAACGGCGATGGTGGCTTCGTCGGCGCACATCCATACTATCTGCGCGCTGGAGATGAGCAGGTCTCCATCGAAGGAGACTGGAAGATCGTATACGGTCAGACTCCGGTTTCTCCACTCCCTGTGGGCGTGCGTGGGCAGGTTGTCCCGACAGCGCTATATAAGACTTCCGTTCTTCCGCTGAGAAATTATGCGTTCCGTGGCAACTGGTGGTATCAGGGTGAATCCAATACAGATGAGCCGGAAGGATATGCGGAGAAATTCCAGGCGCTGATGTCTCACTGGCGTCAGCTCTACGAACAGACTATGCCATTGATCTGCATCGAGATGCCGGATTATTCAGATCCGATCTCGGGCGAGATGCCGGACGGATGGACATCAATCCAGGCACAACAGCGTCAGGCGCAGCAGGATCTGCCGGACTGTGTCGTGGTATCGGCGAAAGACCTGATGACACCACTCGAATTGCATCCTCAGAGAAAGAGCGAACTCGGACAGAGAATGGCGGAAGCGGCGTTGAAACTGTATTACTAATAAAGAATAACATGCTAACGATATGTTCGCGTTATGTGCATCCTCACTAAACTTTTACCTTTTATTAATGAAATACCGTTGACATCTGCCTAGTACGGTAGTAATCTTTTATACATAGACAACTAGTATGCAAGTGTGGAAGAATGATATTTCGAAGAAGGGACGCGCGCATGCGAAGGTCGAAGGAAGAGCATTCGACCCAGTCCTATTCTTCGCAGAGCGGACGGGCACATGGCAAAACTACGACCTCCTGACGATACTGCTTTCCAAGTCCCGCGCTTCCACGCTGGTACGAGTAAAGAGTGGGTATAAATAAAACACATAAATAGTAAGGAGAAATGGTAAAATGAGTTTAAATCAACAAGAATCTCACAAAACCGGTTGGACACCTCCGAAGAAAAGCTTAGCCAGACATGTAAACCAGAATTGGCAGCTCTATGCCATGTTGGTGATTCCGATTGTGTATTATATCGTATTTAGATATATACCAATGTTCGGTAACGTCATCGCTTTCAGAAGATATCGTGCCGGCGGAAGTCTTTTCGGTTCGGGAAAAGTAACACTCAAGTATTTCAAGAGTTTCGTCAAGGATGATTCCTTCTGGCGTGCATTCAAGAATACATTGACCTTGAACTTGACCTATTTGGCAGTTCGTTTCCCATTGACGCTGATTTTTGCACTGTTGATCAATGAGATTCGTAACATTCACTGGAAGAAGTTCGTACAGACAGTATCTTACCTTCCGCACTTTATCTCCATGGTTATCGTCTGCGGTATGATTAAGGAACTCGTTGGTACCAATGGTCCTCTCAACGCACTCGTTGAAATGTTCGGTGGTGAGAAGATTCAGTTCCTCCAGATTCCGAAGTACTTCGTTCCGATTTTCACGATCTCTGGTGTATGGCAGAGCATTGGTTGGGGTACCATCCTCTACCTCGCAGCTATGGCCAACATCAACCCTTCACTTTATGAAGCTGCAGCGGTTGACGGTGCTGGTCACTTCCAGAGAGTATGGCACATCACACTTCCTTCCATCCTGCCTACAATCACTACACTGTTGATCCTGGATATTGGTGGACTTGTTGGTTCCGGCGGATCCTTCGAGAAGGTATTCCTCCTTTATAACCCAATGATCTACTCTTCCGCAGATATCGTTTCCACATACGTTTACCGAATGGGTATTGGATCCGGTAACTACAGTTACGCGACGGCAGTTGGCCTCTTCGAGGGATTGATCAACTTGGTATTGTTGACGATCGCGAACTTTGTATCGAAGAAATTGACGGACAGCGGATTGTTCTAAGGAGGTATGCACGATGAAGATTAAAGAAAATACCGGATATAAGGTGTTCTTGGTATGTAATACGATCATCATGATCCTCATATCTGTGGCGACACTCTATCCGTTCCTGTATCTCGTATCCCAGTCTTTCTCTTCTGAGAAAGCGATTATTGAGGGACACGTTAGCCTGATTCCGAAGGGATTCAATCTGAAGACTTATTCGTATGTACTGAAGACCGGCGACTTCCTCAATTTCTATAAGAACACTATCATCTACACATTCATTGGTACAATTGCATCTCTGTTTTTCTCGTCCATGCTTGCATATCCGCTCTCAAAGCCGAATCTGCGTGGTGTAAAGATTCTGACCCCGTTCATCATCTTCACGATGTACTTCGGTGGTGGATTGATCCCGAACTACGTATTGGTTGTAAAGCTCGGTATGAAGAATACGATTGCTGCATTCATCCTGCCTATGATGATCAGCACATACTATGTACTCTTGATGAAGTCCTTCTTCGCAGGTACACCACAAGACTTGGAAGAAGCTGGTGAGTTGGATGGTTTGAGTCAGTTCGGCGTATTCAGAAGAATCGTACTTCCGCTTTCCAAACCAATCATGGCAACGATGACACTCTTCTATGCAGTTATGTACTGGAACAACTGGTATCAGGCATTCTTGTACTTGCGTAAAGAGAAGTGGCCGGTAGCTTATTACCTGCAGACCATCATCCGTGGCCAGGGTGCAAATGATCCGGACGCACAGACTGTTGCAACAAACATTAAGTCTTGTTCCATGGTATTGACGGTTCTCCCAATCATCTGCGTATATCCGTTCATTCAGAAGTACTACGTACAGGGCATGATGCTCGGTGGTGTTAAGGAGTGATCCTGGCACCACAGGAGTAGTCCAACTTACTGGAATGACTACTCCACTATTTAAATTGTATGTTACTGCGTGCGTCAGGGTGGAAGCTGGCGTGGGCAGAGCAGAAATAAACATCCACTTTTAGTGAGGAGGAAAACTATGAAAAAACAAATTATCAGTGTTTCTCTTGTAGCTGCTATGATGCTCGGTACAGTAGCATGTTCCAGCGATAAAGAGAAAGAGTCAAGCGAGACAACACTTGCACCAGACAAGATCGAGACTACGACTCAGGCAACTGCTGATGCTTCTGCTTCAGACGCAACTGAAACAGAGAAGAAGTTGGGTTATGAGTTCGGTCTGAACACAACTTTCCACTCTGATGAGCCGGTGAAGTACTCAATGTTCTTTAGTGATGCATCTTGGTACGCTAAGGTTGACACATGGGAGACAGAGGGTGTCTTCAAGAAGATCAAGGATCTGACAAACGTTGAGTTGGAACTGATCTCCTACGACTCCAATGACTACATGAGCAATGTAACATTGGACATCAACGCTGGTGAGTCCGCTTACATTATCCCGAAAATCTATGATGACAGTGCTTTCGTTGATGGTGGCGCTATCGTTCCGGCTTCTGACTATGTTCAGTACATGCCGAACTATGTAGATTTCTACAACACCTATGACATGGCTGCTGACGTTCGTACAATCACCAGAAGCAATGGTAAGTACTATCGTCTCCCAGGTATGTTGGAGAACACACTTCTTAACTACACATTTATCATCCGTAAGGATATCTTCGATGCAGCAGGCGTTGACGTAGAAGGTATGGAAGCTACTTGGACTTGGGAAGATCTTCTCGAAGCTCTCAAGACAGTTAAGGCTTACATGGTAGCTCAGGGCATGTGCTCCGAGTCCGACTACATTTGGTCTGACCTGTGGTGCGGCAACGAGTCCGGCCAGGGCAATGGTGGTAACCTCTTGAAAGTCATGGGTATCACATACGATGTAAATGCTGGTTGGGGTATTGGCGACGGTATGCGTTATGACCAGGCTAAGGATGAGTGGTACTTCAGCTGCACAACAGAAGAGTACAAGGATTTCCTTACAATGGCTGCTAAGTTCGTTAACGAGGGTATCCTCGATCCTGCTACTTTCACACAGGATGACACAACAGCTACAAACCAATTCTACAATGGTAAGACAGTTATCATGAGTGTTAACCAGAGCCAGTATGCTTCTTGGGTACAGAACACAACTGATATCCTTGGCGAAGGCAACTTCGAACTGTATGCTACTATCCCGCCGAGAAGCCAGAAGTTCAACTATTCTACATCTGGTAACGTTCGTCTTGAGTGCGGCGTTATGCTTTCCCAGAGAGCTCTCGATGAGCTCGGTGAAGAGGACTTCATCAAGATGTGCCGTTTCGTTGACTGGCTGTTCTACTCCTCCGAAGCTTATGAGCTCATTAAGTGGGGTGTTGAGGGCGAGACCTTCACAAAGAATGCTGATGGATCTAAGTCACTGCTGCCTGGTTTCTGCTGCGGCGGTCTGGGTATCAGCGGCGCTGAGACAGATACAGATATTCGTCTCAAGTGGGGTTATGCTTGCGGTAACTATTTCTATGGTCATACCGTTGCTGAGATGAGCGATAACTTCATCCCAGAAGTTAAGCACTTTGTTGAGTCCAACAATGCTAACCGTGAAGTTCCGGCTTTGGCTCCTGCTATTGCTCCGACAGAAGATCAGAACGAAGAGATGACTCTCATCGTTACTCCTCTTATCGACGAAGTTAACACATGGACACTCTCCTTCGTAACAGGTCAGAGAGACGTTGCTACTGAGTGGGATGCTTACGTTGAGGCTGTTAACAGCAAGAGAGTTGACGAGCTCGTAGAACTCTACAACAAGATTTATAAGGGTTAATCATTACACTAATCATTGATATAACCTAAAACACACTGTGGATGTTACAATGCCGGGGCCACCCTTTCGAGGGTGGCCTTTGGCATTATTTTAGGTTCTTCACGTTTTCCTTGGGATAGAAGACAATTAACAAAGGCATGGAAAGAAAAGAGATTCCATAAATCAAGGGTGACTTCTCCGTTTCGTCTCCTCTAATA
>JAGHVD010000087.1 GCA_018064475.1 Candidatus Scatonaster coprocaballi | reverse complement strand
TATTCTGATTTCTGCTTCCATTGTTCAGTTGAATCTGTTACTGTCGAATTCATTTGCTTCTCGTTATGAGACGGGTTCAATCTATGCTTTGCGTAATGCATCTACACTATGGCAACTTCCATATGGTATTTTTGCTGTAGGTATTGGTAGTGTTGCGCTTCCGTCGTTGGCAACGATGTATTCATCTAAGAAGTACAAGGATTCCAGCGATCTGCTTTCCAGAAGTATTAAGAACGCGCTTTTCCTTACTATTCCATGCTCGGGCATATTCTTGATCCTTCGAGTTGATCTTGTGAAAGCTGTTTTCCAATGGTCCAGCAATTACACGGATGATAACGCAAAACTTGCGGCGACGTTCCTAATTGGTTATTGTGCTTCTATTATCCTGCAGTCCGTCATCTTTATTATTAATCAAGCATTCTACGCTATTGAGAACACGAAGTTCCCTCTGTTTGCCGGAATTGTGTCGATGGTGGTGAATTTCGGTCTGTGTTTCTTGTTTGCCAAGATGGATATGGGTCCGATGTCGATTACGATTGCCTACTCCGCTTCCTGCCTTGTACGTTTGATTCTGCTTGTTTGGGCGTATAACCGCAACAAACGTCTGGCGCCAAGAAGGATGCGCCTATTCTTGATCAAATCTGTCGTGTGTCTTGTTGTGATGATGGGGGGATTGTTCATCTTCAATTTGATTCCTTTCCCACAACAGGCTTTCTCGATGAAGGGAAAGATGATTTCTCTTGTTTGGTTTGGTGTTCGTTCACTGGTTGGATTCGGACTCTATTTTGCTTGCGCATACCTCTTGAAGATGGAAGAATTGCGTGCTGCATTTGAACGCTATCTTGGACGATTCTTCAAGCGAAGAAAAGCAGCTGCGCCTAAGGAGAATGCATAAGTCTTTGACATCGACAAATGTAGTACAGTTGTCGAAAATTGTCGAAAAATCATTCCGAAAAAACCTTGACGTTATGTTATTGTATTGTTAAGATGAATAGCGAAGGAACGAATGTTCGATAAGGAGGCTACTATGGCAAAGAAAGATTCTGGTAAGTCCGTACAGGACGTTTCGAAGAAAGTAGATAGTGAGCGCGCGAAGGCTTTAGATGCTGCTTTGATGCAGATCGAGAAGCAATTTGGTAAGGGTGCGGTCATGCGTTTGGGTGAGCAGACCGGCATGATCGTAGATGTAGTTCCGACAGGTGCGCTGACACTTGATCTTGCCCTTGGCGTTGGTGGTCTTCCAAAGGGAAGAATTATTGAGGTCTACGGTCCTGAATCTTCCGGTAAGACTACGGTCGCACTTCATGTAGTAGCCGAGTCCCAGAAGCAGGGCGGTACAGCAGCTTTCATCGATGCAGAACATGCACTTGATCCTGTATATGCTGCGAAGATTGGTGTCAACATTGATGAATTGATCGTTTCTCAACCGGATACCGGTGAGCAAGCTCTTGAGATCACTGAAGCGTTGGTTCGAAGCGGAGCTGTAGATGTTGTGGTCATTGACTCTGTTGCTGCATTGGTTCCGAAGGCTGAAATCGATGGTGAGATGGGTGATTCCCATGTTGGTCTTCAGGCTCGATTGATGTCTCAGGCGCTTCGTAAACTTGCTGGTATTATTAGTAAATCCAGTACAGTATGCATTTTTATCAACCAGCTCCGTGAGAAAGTTGGTGTCATGTTTGGTAATCCTGAGACAACACCGGGTGGACGTGCGCTGAAATTCTATTCATCTGTACGTCTGGACGTTCGTCGTGTTGAGTCTTTGCGTAATGGTGGTGAGGTGATCGGTAACCATACTCGCGTAAAAGTAGTGAAGAACAAGGTTGCTCCGCCGTTCCGTGAAGCTGAATTCGATATTATGTACGGTGAGGGCATTTCAAAAGAAGGATGCATCATTGACCTCGCTGTCGATCGTGACATTATGGAGAAGAGTGGTTCTTGGTTTGCTTATAATGGACAGAAGATTGGACAGGGCAAAGATAATGCCAAGGCTTTTCTGAAAGAACATCCTGAAATCAGAGATGAGATTGAGCAGAAGATCCGTGCGGCTTTGTCAGGTAAGGAGAATGAAGCAGCGGAAGTATCTGTCGATGATGATGCTGAAGAGGATGATATCCTCGGTATCGATATCTGATTATGATGTCGTACGAACAGCAATATAGTGAAGCGAGAAATAAGGCGATTGCCCATATCGGCATCGCCGTTTCTTCATCCGGCAGAATTCGGGACTACCTATCCGAATATGGCTATAGTCAAGACGTGATTGAAGATGTAGTCGCTCAACTGCGTGAAGAGAAGTATATTGATGATCGACGTGTTGCATTGAAAATCTTACGTACACGATCAGGAAACAAGGCTGAAGGCCAGTTGAAACTTGCGGCCCGTCTGGAGTCTAACGGCATTCCGGAAGAAGTCATTTCAGAAGTGTTGAAGGCAGAAGAGTTTCAGGATGAGAACACGATTATGGATGTGATTTCTGATCGCTACCCTGTAGGTTCGTTCTCCAATGATCCCAAGGAAGCTCGACGTGAACTTTCCAAGGCAGTGAGATACTTAGAAAGTCGCGGATATTCAACTTCACTTGCACTCTCATCTTTCAGAAAAATGCTGAATGATGTAGAATACCTATAATCTTTGTAGAACAGAGGGTTCATTATCATGAAGCAGCATACGCTTTCAATCATTACACTTGGATGTTCGAAGAATTTGGTGGACGCAGAATGTATGACGACGATCCTGAAAGAGGAAGGATATCAGTTTACGGATGATATCCGTGCGGCGGAAGCCGTCATCATCAACACATGTGGATTCATCGAGAGTGCGAAACAAGAAGCCATTGATACGATTCTCGAGGTTGCTGAATACAAGAAGCGTGGAAAGAAATTAAAATATATCGTCGTTACGGGTTGCCTTTCGCAGCGTTACCCGAACGAAATCAGAAAGAGCCTTCCTGAAGTGGATGCTGTACTTGGTACCGCGCACTATCAGGATATATCTGAAGTGATCGGAAAACTATTCCGTAAAGAAGCATTCTCTTGGAATGATTATGTTGGCATGCCGGGAAGTTTGGCTCATATGCGTGTGCAACGTGAACCGTCGACCAAACCATATGCCTGGCTGAAGATTGCAGAAGGTTGTGCCAATGGCTGTGCTTTCTGCGCAATTCCAGGTATTCGAGGCAAATATACATCACGTCCAATGGAGGATATCATTCTTGAGGCGAAGAATCTTGTAGATCTTGGTTATAGCGAGATTATTCTTGCCGCTCAGGATACCACCGGATATGGACGTGACCTGTATGGTAAACGTTGTTTGGCTGAACTGCTCCATAAGCTGGGTGAAGTGGAAGGCATTCGTTCGCTGCGAATCATGTATGCTTATATCGATGGAATCGACGATGAACTCATTGAGGAAATGCGAACCAACCCGAAGGTGCTTCATTATTTGGACATCCCGGTACAACATGGTGATGATGAGATCCTCAAGAAGATGAGAAGAAGAGATACAGTTGAATCCATTACGAACACATTGGAGAGACTTCGTACGGCCATTCCAGACATCGTCATACGTTCTACGGTAATGGTCGGATTTCCAGGTGAGAAACAGAGTCATTTCGAGAATCTTCTGAAAAATCTAAAGATCTGGAGATTTCAGTGCTTGGGATGCTTTATCTATTCTCCGGAAGAGAATACGCTTGGTTACAAGATGCATCCGAGAGTCAGAAAAGATGTATCTGCGCGTCGCTATGACCGAGTCATGTCTCTCCAACAGGAGATTTCTCTGGAGAATAATCAGAAGAGAATTGGACAAATTGTATCGGTAACTATTGATTCTATTGCCGATGGTGGTATATTCTACATGGGGCGATCTTTCGCAGAGGCGCCCGAAGTCGATCCCTCGATCTTTGTTGCTTCTACTATCCGTCCCTTGGAAATCGGTGATGTTGTAGATGTCAAGATCATGGATTGCTCACCATATGATTTAACAGGAGTTACATTAGATGAACCTGCCGAATAAATTAACGTTATCTAGAATCATTCTGATTCCTTTTATTTTGCTTTTTATGTTGCCGATCCACATCGGCTCTTGGTGTCCGAACGGATGGAATGAGTTTATTGCCGATAAGGGAATGATTATCGCTGCGATTCTGTTTGTGGTTGCTTCCGTTACTGATTTGGTAGATGGAAAGATTGCACGTAAGTATAATCTCATCACAAACCTTGGTAAATTCATGGATTCACTGGCAGATAAGATTCTCGTTCTTTCTGTATTGATTGCACTGGTCGATCTGAATCGTATCTCGTCTGTATGGGTATGCATTATCGTACTGCGTGAATTTGCTGTAACCGGAATTCGTCTTCTGGCTTCTGCAAAGGGCGTGGTGATGGCCGCTAAGATGATCGGTAAGATCAAGACGGTTACGCAGATGATTGCGATTACTTACTTGATGTTTGAGACGCTTGTTATCAAGATACTCGATTACATTGGTCCGAGTTCTTGGTCCGTTCTTGATATTACTGACGGTGTCCAGATTGTAGGAGATGTGTTGCTACTCATTTCTGTTGCGATGACGATTATTTCAGGTATGGATTATCTGCTCAAAAATATGAATTATTTGAGAGAATCTGACTGATTGTTTGAAATTCAAAATTTTCTGCAAAATTGTGGGTTTTATATATTGACATTTATTTTCGTTTCGTTTAAAAACATATATAAAGATTGCTGAGAGCAATTGAAAGGAGATATGATATGTCATCTGATTCTGTTTTTGAAAGTGTGAAGTCGATTCTTGTTGACCAGTTAAATATTGCCGAGGATAATGTCCAGATGGACTCGCTCTTTGTTGACGATTTGAACGCTGATTCTCTTGATATGGTTGAGTTGGTTATGGCCATGGAGCAGGAGTTCAACATCTCTATTCCTGATGAGGAAGCTGAGCGCATTAAGACAGTCGGCGATGCTGTTGAATTCATCGAGAGCAAGATGTAATTGTAAATACAAGAAATGTTCACGGAGAACTGTCTCAAGCTTGAGACAGTTCTTTTTTTGTTTGGTATACTGTACATAGTCTATGGTTTGGAAAGCGAATGGTATGGTAAGAGAGTATAAAGGACAACATCAGAAACTTGAGGAGAAGTTGGGATACACGTTCAAGGATAAACAGTATCTTCTACTTGCGTTGACGCATTCTACATATGCTTATGAACATCGCCGTGATGGTGTGGTCTCGAATCAACGATTGGAATTCCTTGGGGATGCTATTCTTGACTTCGTCATCGGTGAGGAGATTTATAGACGTCGTACCCATTGGGATGAAGGAAAGCTTTCGAAGACACGCGCACTCGTTGTTTGCGAGAAGACATTGGCAAAAGTAGCCGATACGCTAAGTGTCGGTAATTTGCTTGCACTGGGTAAGGGCGAGGAATGTACCGGTGGCAGAGAGAAGATCTCTACTTTGGCCGATACGATGGAGTCCTTATTTGCTGCTGTATATCTAGATGGCGGTTTTGACCAGGCGAAGACGGTGATTCTTTCTTGCTTGACTCCTTATGTCGAGCAGGCCGTCTCGGGTAAACTCATTTTTGACTATAAGAGTAAGCTTCTTGAGAAAGCGCAGACCAAGAATGATCCTCATGAGGTTTCTTTCAAGGTTATCGAGGAAATCGGTCCCGTCCACGATTGTGTGTTTGTTGTGGCCGTGATGCTCGATGGTGCGGAATATGTCCGTGCCCAGGGGAAAAGCAAGAAAGAAGCTGAACAGGAAGCTTCACGTATTGCGCTGGAAAAATGGAAGCAGTAACCCTTAATCTTCCGTGTTCCGCATGGTTTATGGTATAATATCACTTTAGATTTCAAAGAAACGAGAACATTCATGCATCTGAAGAAACTGGAAATTCAAGGATTTAAGTCGTTCCCTGAGTACACACTCATTGAGTTTGACAAGGGAATGACTGCAATCGTGGGTCCAAACGGTAGCGGAAAGAGTAACGTTACGGATGCAATTCGTTGGGTATTGGGCGAACAGAGTGTCAAGACGCTCCGTGGTTCGAAGATGGAAGATGTCATCTTCAATGGTACTCAGGCTAAGCGTGCTATGAACTTCGCGGAAGTTTCGATGACACTTGATAATTCGGATGGAATCCTTCCCGTTGAGTACTATGAAGTTCAGGTTACGCGTCGTCTATATCGTTCTGGCGAGAGCGAATACCAGATTAATCATGTGAACTGCCGTATGAAGGATATTCAGCAGCTCTTCATGGATACTGGCCTTGGTAAGGACGGTTATTCTATTATTGGTCAAGGCCGAGTAGATGATATCCTCTCGACCAAGTCTGAAGACCGCCGTAAGGTTCTGGAAGAGGCTTCCGGAATCGTGAAGTTCAAGTCTCGTAAGGATGAGGCTGAACGTAAGCTTGCATCCTCTGAACAGAATCTGGTTCGAATCAATGATATTCTTGAAGAATTAAATCATCAGATCGGTCCATTGGCCGATCAGGCTGAGAAGGCCAAGCGTTATCACGTGCTGTACGATGAATGGAAGAAGGACGACATTGCAGTGATCCTGCATATGATCGATCGAAATAAAGTATTCTTGGACGCGAGTGCAGATGAACGTCAATCGCTCGCCAATGCGATCAAGTCACAGGAAGATCTTGTTCTCCAGATTCGAGCTGAGAATCGTGAATTGACTGAACGTTCGGCTTCTCTGGAAGAAGAACTGGAGAATACGCGTCAGGAACGCTCTGATCTGACGGAGAAGATCCATGAGATCAATAACCAGATGGTGCTTCTGAAAGAACGCCACGATCAGTTGAAATTGAAGATCCAGGCAGCGGAAGGTTCAGATGAAGAACGTGTTGCAGAGGTTTCTAGATTATCCACGGAGATTGAGCATAACCAGTCACAACTTGAGAATTGGTCACAGGAGAAGGCGAATCTGAGTAATGAGCTCAGTGCGGTGGAGACTTCCTATCAGGCTTTGATGGATAAGCTTGCGGACAGTCAGGCGAAGCAATCTGAACTTCGTAAGAAGATTGATATCCTGACCAATGAGATTTTTGAAGCACGTGAAGCCGTATCCTCACTTTCCGGTGATCTGATGGTGAAAGAGGCTCGTATCAAATCTTTGTCCGAAGACCGTATGCTCATGATTTCTGAACGTGATGAAGCAAAAAAGAAACGTGACCAGGCAGATGAGGATTTGAAGGCTGGATTGAAATTCGCGGCGGAGCAGGCTTCCGCGCTTTCTGAAAAGCAAGAGATGGTTGCCCAGGAGCGTCAGAAGGCGAAGACGTTCGATGCTGAACTTGAGACGAAGCAGAGATTACTAGATCGCGTTGAGTTCAGTATAAAGACGCTGGAAGATCTTGAGAAGAGTCGTGAAGGCTACCAGGAGTCAGTCCGACGTCTGTTGAACAGCACAGATTCTCGTCCGGAATTATCCAAACTTGTAATTGGTGTGCTGGGTGAATTGGTTCAAGTAGAGAAAGAATATGAGACAGCAATCGAGATCGCTTTGGGTAATGCCATGCATAATGTGGTTACCCAGAATGATCGGGATGCTTCTCGATTAATTGATCATCTGAAAGAGAATCACCTTGGACGTGTGACCTTCTTACCGATCGATTCAATTCGTCCGAGACTTCTTGAAGATAATCTTCTGCGCGATGCGAAGCGCTCTGTGGGATATATAGGTCTTGCTTCTGAATTGATCAAGACACGTCCTGAACTTCATGATATCATTGAGAACTTACTGGGTCGAATCGTCGTTGTCGATACGCTTGACCATGGTATTGCAATGGCAAAAGCCTCGCGCTATGTGTATCGAGTGGTTTCACTTGCCGGTGATGTGGTGAATCCGGGTGGTTCGCTGACGGGTGGTAGTATCAATAAGAAGTCCTCCAATCTTCTCAGTCGTTCACGTGAACTGGAAGATTTCCGTGAGAAGAAGAAATTGCTGATTCGTGAGATCTCAAAGATGGAGGCCCAAAGGCAGGACTTCGATCTTCGAATCAAAGAGTTGGCAAGAGAAGAACTTGAGATGGAGGAGAAACTCCAGAATGCTTCACTTGACCGCATTCGCGTGGAGAGTGTTTTTACCACTGCGGACGAAGATTATAAGAAGACATTGGAACGTATTACCTCGGTCGAGCAGGAACTCGAGCGAATCTCCGCGGCAAAACTAACGTCATCTTCTGACTTGGAAGAGTCCAAGCAGGTGATCGCTGAACGTGAAGATGAAGTCGCGGAAATGAAAGAGAAACTCAATTCTTCTTCTGAAAAAGATGAACAGGAACAGAGTGATCTGGAGAGAATGCGTGCGCAGATCAGTGATCTTCGTGTGCGCGTAGAGTCTGTGAATGGTTCAATCGCCCAGACGCAAGAACGTATTCGTATGTTCGAGAATGAGAAGCAGAAGAATCTGGACGATCAGGAGCGTCTGAAACAAGAGAGTGCGCAAGCTCGACTGGATGCCGAAGCAATCAAGAAAGACTTCGAAACGCAGGCGAATTTCAAAGAAGGATTGAAGCTCGAAGATGAGAAATTTGAGCAGAAGATTCGCGCAATCGTGCTAGAGAAGGAAGAATTGGAAGGTAAGCTGACCGGCTTCATTGATAAAGTCACCGCTGCGTCTTCCAAACTGAGTCAGTTGCAGTCCGAGCAGACACGTCTGGAGAGCAAACTGGAACGATACGAGATCGAAGTTGATGAGTGTAAGAATCGCCTGTGGGAGAATCACGAACTCACATATGACAATGCGCAGGAGTATCGAATGGAGATCGAGAACCTGAACGCGATGAATAAGCGATTGTCTGAACTTCGAGCACAGATCAAGGAGATTGGTTCGGTGAATGTCGACGCGGTGGAAGAGTATCAGCAGATCAGTGAACGATATGAGTTCATGTGCACGCAGCGCGATGATATTGAGAAGGCGAAGGCCGACTTGATGAAAGTCATTGATGATTTGATTTCGGAAATGAAGCAGCAGTTCCTGACACACTTCGCACAGATCAACGAGAACTTCAAGACTGTCTTTGCCGATCTCTTTAATGGTGGTACGGCAGAGATCCTGCTTGAGAATGAAGAGGATGTTTTAAACTGTGGCATTGATATTAAGGCTCAGCCGCCTGGCAAAAAACTACAGAGCCTCTCTCTGTTGTCCGGTGGTGAGCGATGCCTGACTGCGATCGCACTTCTGTTCGCTATTCTGCAGCTTCGTCCATCTCCGTTCTGTGTGCTCGACGAGGTTGAAGCGGCGCTGGATGATGCGAACGTAAATCGTTTTACCGATTTCGTAAGAAGATACTGTGCGCGTTCCCAGTTTATTATGGTTACGCATCGTAAAGGTACGATGGAAGCTTGTGATCGAATGTATGGTGTTACGATGCAGGAACGAGGTATTTCGAAGATCCTGTCGATGCGCCTGAGTGAAGTATAAACTTCCTTTCCTAAGGAAGAACCAGAAAATTGAGAGAAACGAGGAGAATAGAAATGGGAATTTTAGACATATTTAAGCGTGGATTAACGAAGACTCGAAACTTCGTAGCAGAAGGAATCACGAAGATTTCTGCTTCGATGGGTCATTTCGATGAGGATATGTTAGATGATCTCGAGGCCCTTCTTGTTCAGGCAGATTGTGGTGTAGGCGCAAGCCTTGCTATCATGGACGAGGTTCGCGATAGCATTAAGAAGACCGGTGATGATAGTAAAGGCGCGGTCATGAGAATCGTTCGTTCTCAGATGCTTGATATTCTTGGACCTAAGCAGTCCCTGGAGATTGAAGATAGTAATCTGAATATTATCCTGATGGTAGGTGTGAATGGCACAGGTAAGACGACTACGGCCGGTAAACTTTGCTTGCGCTATAAGAGTATGGGGAAGAAAGTAATGCTTGCGGCAGCAGATACTTTCCGTGCAGCCGCAATTGAACAGCTTCAGGTATGGGGGGACCGCACGGATACGCATGTCATCTCTCACGAGGAAGGTTCCGATCCTGCAGCAGTTTGCTATGATGCAGTACATTCTGCAATCGCCAAACGTGCGGATATCCTGATCATCGATACAGCGGGACGACTCCACAATAAGCAGAATCTGATGGATGAATTAAGTAAGATCTGCCGCGTGATCGAGCGTGAAGCACCCTCTGCTAATACGCAAGCGATGCTCATTATTGATGCGACAACCGGTCAGAACGCGGTCATTCAGGCAGAGGTATTCTCTAAGGCAGTCAAGCTTTCTGGCATCGGTATTACGAAATTGGATGGAAGTGCGAAGGGTGGCGTTGCGATTGCCGTCGCTTATTCTACCAAGGCACCGATCTTCCTTGCCGGCCTTGGCGAGAGTGCAGAAGACCTGATGGATTTCGATCCGGAGATCTTTGTTGACTCGTTGTTGCCTTCTTGATTCGCTGACAAGTAAAAACACTTGACAGACGTTGTTTCATTTGGTATTCTTCTTCAAGTGTGAAGGAGGATGACCTCATGGACAGCGTAGAAGTATGCTTGTTGCTTGATTTTTACGGACAGTTGCTGACGAAGCGTACGCGTGAGATTCTTGAACTTCGATTCCAAGAGGATATGTCTTTGGCGGAGATTGCTGAAGACCGTGAGATCTCCAGACAGGCGGCACACGATACGATCCATCGTGGTGTCAACAGCCTTCAGAACTATGAAGAGAAACTGAAACTTGTCGAACGCTTCACACAACAGAAGAGAACGATTGCCAGTGCTTTTACCGCATTGGAAGAACATAATGAGAATCAGGCGAAGGAACTTCTTTCCAACCTGATGAATGAACTATAAAGGATAGAGAACATGTTTGAAAGTCTGTCGACAAAACTTCAGAATATCACCGCCAAGATGCGTGGCAGTGCACGTGTAACGGAAGCGGATATCAAGGCCATGATGAAAGAAATCAGAATGGCGCTGTTGGAAGCGGATGTCAACTATTCTGTTGTCAAAGAATTTGTTGCAGATATGTCTGAGAAGTGCAAAGGTGCGGATGTCATGAAGAGTCTGACTCCGGGTCAGCAGATCGTTAAGATCGTTCATGAGTCGCTCATCGAACTTCTTGGTCAGACAAGTAGCAAGCTGACCGTCTCTCCTTCCGGATTTACCGTGATCATGCTCTATGGTCTTCAGGGTGCTGGTAAGACGACTACTGCTGCAAAACTTGCAAAGATCTTGAAGAAAGACGGTAAGCGTCCGCTACTTCTTTCTTTGGACGTACATCGTCCGGCCGCTGCGAAGCAGTTGGAAGTTTTGGCTCAGAAGGTAGAAGTTCCGAGCTTCATCATGCCGGAAGAGAAAGATCCGATCGTGATTGCCAAGGCTGGTATCGAGCGTGCGAAGTATCTTCTTTGTGATACGTTGATCGTCGATACCGCAGGTCGTATGACTGTTGATGATGAGCTGATGGAAGAACTGATCAAGATCGGTGAATATGTTAAGCCGCATGAGAAATTGCTTGTTGTCGATGCCATGATCGGTCAGGAAGCGGTTGCAGTTGCCCAGAGCTTCGAAGAACGTATCGGTCTGGATGGCTTCATCATGACAAAGCTCGATGGTGATGCCAGAGGTGGTGCGGCACTGTCTATTCGTAAGATGACGGGTAAGCCAATCAAGTTTATCTGCGTCGGTGAGAAAGTTGAGAATATTGAAGAGTTCTATCCGAACCGTATGGCTGATCGTATTCTGGGAATGGGCGATGTGCTCTCTTTGATTGAGAAAGCGCAACAGAATATTGATGAAGAAGAAGCCATGAAGTCTGTCGAGCGTATGCTCAGCAGTAATTTCAATATGGATGATCTGCTTTCTCAGTTCGAACAGATCAAGAAGATGGGATCCATGAAGGATGTCATCGGTATGATTCCTGGTGCGGCCGGGAAAGTGAAAGAAGAAGATATTGATGATAAGATCATTGATACGAATATGGCGATCATCCGCTCGATGACCAAGAAGGAGAGACGTCTTCCGAATATACTGAATGCCAATCGCAGAAAGCGTATTGCAGCAGGTTCCGGTACGACGGTTCAACAGGTCAATCAGTTGATTCGTCAGTATGAGCAGACCGCCGAGATGATGAAGAAGTTTACGAAGATGACTAAGGGCGGTAAGAAAGGTCTTCGAGGTTTGCCGGGCGGCATGGGCGCGCTGGGAAAGCTTGGAGGCATGGGAAACAAGAAGTTTCCCTTCTAAGAATTGATGTTCACGCGAGCCTGAAGCGAGAGTTTTTCGAAGAGGGAAAAACGCGAGAATATATAAACGAAATGGTTAAAGATTGCTAGGAGGAATTGAAAATGGCAGTAAAAATTCGTTTGAGAAGAATGGGCGCAAAGAAGGCTCCTTTTTATCGTGTAGTTGTAGCAGATGGTCGTTATCCGCGTGATGGCCGTTTCATCGAAGAGATCGGTACATACAATCCGCTGACTGATCCGGCTGAGATCAACATCGACACAGAGGCTGCAAAGAAGTGGATCGCTAACGGTGCACAGCCGACAGATACAGTTCGTGCACTTCTGAAGAAGACAGGTGCTATCGAGAAGTAATTTATACTTCCGAAATTCAATCTAAGGAGGCTTGCAGCACACCTGCTACTATTTACATGCTGCAGTATTGTAGAACATGGAATTATTAACTACAATGGCCAAGTCATTGGTCAACCATCCTGAGGATGTTGTCGTAAAGAAGTCTGAACGTGGAAATACAGTTGTTCTTGAGCTGACTGTAAATCCTGAAGATATGGGTAAAGTCATCGGCAAAGGCGGTCGCCGTGCACAGGCGATCCGTTCTGTCATGAAGGCGAAGTACCTGCGCGAAGGCAAGCGTGTCATCGTGGATATCAACGAATGAAAGACTACTTGATCATAGCAAAGATCGGCGGCGCACATGGTGTCCGTGGTGAGGTGCGAATCACCCCACTTACGGACGATGTGCGCCGATTCCGTCAATTGAAAGAATGTATGATCCTTGACGAGAAGGAACAGCTCAAGGCAGAGAAGAAAGTGGTTTCGGCTCGCTTGGATGATAACCACACGCTTCTGAAGTTTGAGGATGTGTGTGATCGGGATGAAGCGGCGAAATGGAATGGTTTCTTTGTTGCGGTTTCCCGTGAGCATGCAGTGAAATTACCGGAAGGTCGTTTCTTCATAGCGGATCTGATCGGACTTACTGTTGTTGATTCCGCTCGTGGTGAACTTGGTGTAATTAAAGAAATCATCAACCATGGTGCCAGCGATATCATCATCGTGCGTAGAAAAGGAAAGAATGAGCTTCTCATTCCTTATTTGAAGAGCATTGTTACCAATGTATCGTTAGAAGAAGGAAAGATGGAAGTGACTTTGCCGGAAGGTCTCTATGAGATCTATGAGTGATTGTTTATGAAGTTTTCTGTGTTGACGCTTTTCCCAAATCAAGTATCTGGCTTTCTTCATGAAAGTATCATTGGCCGTGCCATGGAGAAGGGCGTAATTGAGCTTCAGACGATCAATATTCGCGATTTTGCGGGTAATCGATATGGTAAAGTGGACGACACCTTATTCGGAGGCGGAACGGGCATGCTTATGCAGTGTGAGCCGGTCTACCAAGCTTTTTCCTCGCTTTATGATGCGACCAAGGAGAGCAAGCCACATTGTGTGTTCATGAGCCCGAAGGGTAGTGTATTGGACCAAGCTAAGGCAAAAGACCTGTCAAAGTATGAGCATGTCGTGATTTTGTGTGGACATTATGAGGGCATCGATCAGCGTGTGCTCGACGAAATCGTGGATGAGGATCTCTCGATTGGCGATTATGTTCTGACTGGTGGGGAAGTGGCCGCTTGTGTGGTCATCGACTGTGTGTCGCGCATGATCGATGGTGTACTTCCTAATAGCGAGGCATATGAAGAAGAATCACATATGAACGGTTACCTTGAGGCGCCTCAGTATACCAAGCCGAATGTATGGCATGATCAGGCGGTTCCAGAGGTCATGCTTTCCGGTAATCATGCGAAGATCAAAGAATGGAAGCGCATACATGGATTATATGATACATGGAAGCGACGTCCGGATCTTCTTCAGAAGATGGAACTGTCCGCGGAAGATTGGCAGAGCCTACTGGCTATTGATGCGGAAAAACATGAAATGAATAAGGAAACGAGCATCGATGAGAATTGAAGTTGAGAATGATGCGGTACGTGCACGGAAGAAGCAAGAGTACGAAGATCTTGTTTCCAAGATGCAGAGCCAAGGTTATGAACCTCGTTTAGAGAAAATCAGTATTGTTGTTGCAAATTTGTTTGCGTTAGTGTTACTCGCTGTCGTGGGTAGCATCTCATTTTTGATCCATGTTATGGTGAATGGCAAAGCGAATTTCTTCCATGATGCGATACTGGACAACTTTTCTGTGCAATTATGGACTTGGATTCTCCTTCTGGTATATATCGTGACGATTTTTGTGCATGAATTTATCCATGGATTCTTCTGGCACTTTCCTTGTCAGAAGAAATGGGGAAGTATTGAGTTCGGATTCAATGCGAAGATGCTTACGCCCTACTGTCATTGTCGGGAAGCGCTATCTATCCCTCAGTATTTCTGGGGATGTATTGCCCCGACGGTAATACTTGGTATCCTGCCGATCATCATTGGAATCGTGATTTCCAGCTTCGGCCTAATTCTGTTGGGTGTCATTGGTGTATGTGGTGGAGGCGGAGACATCATGGTGGTGTGGACACTTCGTAAACATCGTGATTGTAAACTGTTCGACCATCCTTATGAAGTGGGGTACGCTTATTTTGTTCGAGTTTCTCACGAGTAACTCGACATTATACTTTGAAGTATGAATATAAAACACGCCTATCTAATCATTGCATGTGATGATTTTGCTTGCTTGGAATTGCTGCTTAAGCAGATCGATGACGAGCGAAATGATATATTTCTGCATATCGATAGAAAGACCAAAGAGAAGTGTAATGTGGATGAATGGGTGAAGAAGAGTTCGGTCTACTTCGTGAATCGTTTCTCGGTATCGTGGGGCGGCTGGTCGCTGATACGGGCTGAGATCGAACTTCTGAAAGCAAGTACTCAACGTGATCATTATGAGTACTATCATTTGATTTCGGGAAGAGATATCTTACTGAAATCTCAAGATGCGATTCATGAATTCTTTGCAAGAAATGGTGGGAAACAGTTTATCGACTGCCGTCTGGAGAATATTGAACCTTATCTTCAGCGTATCCAGTATTACTATCTGTTTCAGGATTTCTTCGATGGCAAGAAACGGATGAATCGCATGGGAAATCGTGTGGCGGTTAAACTTCAGAAAATGTGTAGAGTGAATCGTCTGAAGCATAGTCAGTTCCGTGAATATGGTTTCGGATCCGAATGGTTCTCAATTACAGATGAGTTGGCCAGATATGTTATTGATCAAGAGAAAGTGGTCAGACGCTGTTTGCGTTACGGTGTATGCGCGGATGAATTCTTTGTGCAGACGGTGTGGTTGAATTCACCTTTCTATGATCAAAGTGTTGAGTTTAAGTATGATGGGGATGTATCATCTTCATTGGAACCTCATACCGTGAATGCGATGCGTGCCGTTGACTTCTCGCGTGGGAAGGATGGCAGTCCATATGTTTTTGATGAGACGGATTTCGACATGCTGATGCAATCGGATTGCATCTTCGCGCGCAAGGTGGACTCGGTTCGAAGTAATGTGTTGATTCAGAGTATTCTGGCGCAAACGGCAAAAGTTTCATGAAATTCGGTGCTTTTTTCGTAGAAACACTTGCATCGTATATTTCGTTGTGTTAATATTTAACGGCTAAAAGGGATGGTCCGCTGCGTGATCCCGCATGAACATCTATCGGAAGAGGAGGAAACAAAGATGGATTTAGTTAAAGCAGTCGAGCAGGACAATCTGCGCAATAGCTATTCTGAGGTCGAAGTTGGTGATCTTGTTAAGGCACACCTGAAGATCAAAGAAGGTTCCCGTGAGCGTATCCAGGTATTTGAAGGCTATGTGATTGCACGTAAGGGCGGCGGTCTTTCTGAGACCATGACAATTCGCCGTCTCTCCTATGGAGTTGGTGTTGAGCGTGTATTACCCGTTCATTCTCCTAACATTGATAAGATTGAGATCGTCCGTAAGGGTCGTGTAAGAAGAGCTAAGCTTTATTACCTGCGTGATCGCGTTGGTAAGGCCGCTAGAGTTACTGAGAAGCTTTCTTCTAAGAAGTAATTCGGATACTGGTGTTTACTATGAAGACCGTCATTTCTCAAGTGACGGTCTTTTTTATATATAATGAAAATTCTTTTCGGAAAAGGTGAGTAAATCTGTTTCCCATTGCAACTAACTATTGTATAAACCATTTCGTTGTAATGAGGTGAGCACATGAAAATTGGAAAGAGATTGATTGCATCGTTACTTTGCATTGCCATTGTTGTCAGCTGTATCGTCGTCAATGTATTTGCAGCTGAGGAAGATTTCAGTTATTACATTGAAAACGGCGGAGCCGTGATTACAGGATATAATCCCAAGAATTCAGATGTGGATCTGGTTATCCCTGAGGCACTCGGTGGTTATCCTGTTGTGGCCATTGGTGATGAAGCGCTTCAGGTGAAAAGATTTAAGAGCGTAACCTTTCCGTCTTCCTTAAAAACCATTGGCAACAGTGCGTTTTTAGGTTGCGACCAATTAGCCGGTGATCTGAATATTCCGGATAGTGTAACCAGTATCGGCAATCGTGCTTTCTATCAGTGCAAAAAATTAAATGGAAAGATTCATATTCCGAGCAGCGTGACCTATATCGGTGAAAGCGCTTTCTATTACTGTTCGAGCCTTTCTGGTACACTTGCGTTCCCTTCCGCACTCAAAACGATTGGTGAATATGCCTTCTATGAATGTACGAGCTTAACCGGAGATCTGATTATTCCTGACAGCGTGACATCAATTGGTAAATATGCCTTCAATGATTGTCACAGCATGAGAGGAAAACTGACAATATCGAAAAATCTGACAACGATTCCAGAAGGCGTTTTCTGCGACTGTTATTGTTTAACGGGAGATATTGTTCTGCCTGCCAACCTGACCAGTATAGGTGCTTTCGCTTTTAACGGATGTGATAGCCTCACGGGAACATTGACGATTCCTTCGAAAGTCACAGAGATTCCTTCCAAGGCGTTTTTCGGCTGTAAAAACCTAAAAGGACTGGTCCTCCATAACGGTATTACATCAATTGGAAATACAGCTTTCGGCGATTGTTCGAATATGGCTGGAAACTTGTCGTTGCCTTCTGGTTTAAAATCACTTGATGCGAATGCATTTCAGAATTGTTCTTCTTTCACAGGAAAACTGTCGATTCCTAATTCGCTTACAAGCATATCTTCAAGTGCATTCATAAACTGTAGTGGATTTACGAGCCTGGAACTTCCTTCAAGCATTTCGGCTATCGGTGATTACGCATTTTCTGGCTGCAGTGGTTTTACCGGTTCATTGGTACTCCCAAGCGGTTTGACATCTCTGAATTCGGGTTCTTTTGACGGATGTTCTGGATTTACCGGAGAATTGAAAATTCCTAGCGGCATTACCTGTATTCCATTTCGGGCCTTCTATGGATGTTCTGGTTTTTCCGGTACATTGAATATTCCAAGTACTGTCACAGTGATCGAAGACACTGCTTTTGCTTCTTGTAAAGGATTTACTTCGCTATCTCTTCCAGATACGATCACAGAAATCAAACAAGACACATTCCGATACTGTTCAGGACTTAAAGGAACGGTCAAGATTCCATCAAAAGTTACATTTATCGGTCAGACAGCATTTTCATATTGTTCTAGTGTAGAATCTTTTGAATTTCCTGAAAGCTTAGAGAAGATCTCAAACTATGCATTTGAAGGCTGTACATCTTTAAGTGGAGACTTGCAACTGCCAGATAAACTAACAAGCATTGGTGATTACGCTTTCAATTACTGTACTTATGACGGTACGATTTATCTTCCTAAGAATCTTGAGCATATCGGTCATGGTGTATTCGCGTCATGTAAGGAATCAGCAGTCGTGATCCCAGACGGTATGACTACCATTGGTAACGGAATGTTCATGTGTTGCGAAAACCTAACCAGCATCACGATCTCGGATAGCGTGACGAGCATTGGTTCTTGGGCATTCCTACAGAGCGGATTAAAAGGTGAAGTCTTGATTCCTGATAGTGTTCGTTTGATTGAAAATTATGCATTTTCTGAGTGCGAAAATCTAACAAAAGTAACAGTTCCGGCTGGCTGCACGCTCGGCGAAGGCGTTTTTGAAGCTACGAATGCTGTAATTGAAACCGCACCGGCTGTACCGGTAAGCGGAGTAACATTGAATCAGTCTTCGCTTTCACTCGAGGTTGGCGACTCAAGTCAGCTTACCGCTACGATTGCACCGAAGACAGCAACGGTTCTTGATGTGAACTGGACATCCAGTAATGAAAGTGTTGTGACGGTTGATGCTGAAGGTAATATCAAGGCGATCTCAGAAGGACAAGCAACAATCACCGCAACATCTGCGGGAGACAATACGAAAAAAGCAGAATGTAAAGTGACTGTATATATTCCGGTGGAGAGTGTTTCTCTGGATTTCACACAGATTACTCTCAACGCAGGTGATACACAGCAACTGACTGCTTCAGTTGCCCCAGATAATGCTTCCGTGAAATCGGTCACATGGTCATCAAGTAATAACAGTATTGCCACTGTTGATGCCAATGGTAAAGTGACGGCTTTAAAAGAGGGAAAAATCAAGATCCGTGCGACCTCGACATATAATGCGAACAAGTACGCAGAGTGCGAAGCGACTGTTTACGTTGCCGTCGAAGGTGTTCAACTCAATAAGTCGACGATGACTTTGAATGAAAACGAAGAAGAAACACTGGTGGCCACAGTATTACCGGCTGATGCATCGGATAAGGGATTAACCTGGTCATCTGATCATGAGAACGTAGCAACGGTTGATACAAACGGTAAGGTCACAGCGAAGCAGGCCGGTACGGCAACGATTACGGCAACATCCAAATTTGATGGCACAAAGTACGCACAATGTGTAGTAACTGTATATGTAGATGTGAGTAGCGTGACCCTTGATCAGACATCTATGGTCATGAATGCCGGCGACGAGGAAATATTACTTGCCATGGTTGGTCCTGACAATGCATCTTTCCAGACAGTAGCCTGGACTTCTGATGATGAGGCAGTGGCAACTGTCGATGCAGACGGTAAGGTCACCGCGGTTGCGGAAGGTACGGCAATCATTACTGCTACATCTACTTATAACAGCTCAAAGTATGCCACTTGTGAGGTTACGGTTTACTTTGCTGTGGAGGGTGTAACGCTGAATCATACGGCGATTACATTGAATGAATCAGAAGAAGATACCCTGATCGTGACGATCAAGCCGGATAACGCTTCCGATAAGTCTGTCGTATTTACATCAAACAATGAAGCGGTTGCTACGATTGATGCAGACGGTAAAATCACTGCAGTACAAGAAGGTACCGCAACCATTACGGTTACATCTGTATTTGACCCGACGATGTATGCTACATGCGAAGTCACTGTATATGTGGATGTTGAATCTGTAACACTCGATCAGACCACTATGACCATGAACGCCGGCGAGACGGAAACCTTGACAGCAGAGATCGGGCCGGCCAATGCTTCGATTCAGACGATCACCTGGACTTCATCAGATGAAGCGGTGGCGACAGTCGATGAGTATGGCCAGGTTACGGCTGTTGCTGAAGGCACAGCGACGATTACAGCAACCTCCGCGTATAACAAGGAAAAATATGCTACCTGCCAGCTGACTGTTTACTTTACGGTGGAAGAACTCCAAATGAACAAGACATCGTTGATCCTGAACGAAACGGAAGAAGGAACACTGGTTGCGGTTGTTTTGCCGGATTATGCTTCAGATCCGACTGTGGTATGGTCATCGGATGATGAGAACATTGCAACTGTTGATGCAAATGGTAAAGTCACAGCAATCCATGTCGGCACAGCTAAGATTACAGCTACCTCTGTTTTCGATGATACTAAGTCAGTGTCCTGTATGGTGACCGTATATGTGGATGTTCAAAGCGTGACCCTTGATCAGACCTCAATCTCTATGTATGCAGATGAGGCAAAAGAACTTCGTGCAACGGTTGGTCCGAAGGAAGCTTCTATCAAAGATCTCGTCTGGTCTTCCGATAATGAGAAGGTTGCGAAGGTAGATGAAAATGGTAGAATCACTGCAGTTTCTGCGGGTTCTGTAAACATCATGGTGAAATCTGCTTATAACGAGACAAAGTCTGCAACCTGCAAAGTGACGATCCTGCCGATCGATGTAGAATATGAAATGGGCGAGGGCCTGGGTCAGACTTTCGTATTGGGAAGTAAAGAGACACTTACTTTCCGCTGCTTAGGTGAATACGATAAGTTTACTGGCATCAAAGTGGACGATCAGTTAGTCGACCCGAAGGAATATTCGTCACGTGAAGGTTCAACGATCGTGACTTTCCGCTCCGAATATCTGAATACCTTAGGTGAGGGCGAGCATCGTGTACAGTATCTCTATCGTGATGGTGCTTCAAAGGTGTTTGCTTTTGCGGTCAAGGCAGCATTTGCCCCAACACCGAATCCCGCACCTGCGCCAGAACCGACACCGACTCCTACACCAGAACCGACACCGACTCCTACACCAGATCCGACAATGCCTCCGGTACCTAAGACAGGTGATAAGAAGGATGAATGGAAGATCCAGACAGCAATTGTCCTTGTATGCGCGGCGGCAATCATGCTTGACACATATGAGAAAAAGAGAAGACTTGAGAAGTAATTCATTGATCGTGAAATTAGTTTGAAAGAAGGGGCTGTCTCATAAGTGATTCATTCACGGAGAGACAAGCCCTTTTCTTATGGCTGATATGCTATAATCTATGTATCCGTTTTCGGAGAGAAAGATCCATGAAGGAGTTTTGTTCATGTCAGAGATCAAGGGAAGTATTAACTGGTTTCCGGGCCATATGCGTAAGGCATTGAATGAGGTCGGCGATAATCTGAAGTATGTCGATGTCGTTTTTGAAACAGTAGATGCCAGAATACCGATTTCCAGCAGAAATCCTGAATTGGATAAACTTGTGGCGAAGAAGCCTCGTATCGTTGTACTGAATAAGGCGGATCTCGCGGATGAGAAAGTGACCAACGACTGGCTTGCATATTATAAATCTCAAGATATTCCAGCCATTGCTATTGATGCTTCCCATAAGAAGGGCTTGGACAAACTTCGTGCCATGGCGGTAGATCTCTGCAAAGATGTACTGGCTAAAGCTGAAGCAAAAGGACGTATGGGACGTCCGGTTCGTGCCATGGTAGTAGGTGTGCCGAATTCCGGTAAATCCACGTTGATCAATGGACTCTGTAATCGTAAGATTGCTGTGACTGGAGATATGCCGGGCGTGACACGTGACTTCAAGTGGGCACGTACAGATGGTCAGCTGGAACTGATGGATATGCCTGGCGTACTGTGGCCTCGTCTGGGTACACCGAGAAATCAGCTTGTGCTGACACTGACCGGTGCCGTTAAGACAGAAGTGGTAGATGTAGTGGAAGTGGCTTTCTCCGGCATGAAACTTCTGGAGGAGCTTTACCCGGACGAACTGTATGCTCGATATAAACTGGCACCAGAAGATGACGAAGAGTATATCTACGATGATTATGAACGCTTTGAAGCGGCAGCACGAAATATGGGATGCATCCTTTCCGGCGGACGCATCAATGATGAACGTTTTGCGAAGCTTTTCCTGGATGACTTTAGAAGCATCCGAATCGGGCGCATCTCACTGGAACGTCCGGAAGTCAAAGCCTGATTGTAATTTCTACAGTAAGGAGCGCAAATATGACACGTGAAGAGAAATTAAAAGAGAAGTATGAACTGATGTCCGCATTTGAGAAAGAATGCGCAGAAGCGGGTCAGACGATCTGTTGCGGTATCGATGAGGCGGGAAGAGGCCCGCTGGCAGGTCCAGTCGTGGCGGCTGCCTGTATCCTTGACCCAGAGAAACCGATCTATGGCCTGGATGACTCGAAGAAACTTTCTCCTAAGAAACGTGATCTGCTCTACGATGAGATCGTGGCGAATGCCAAGGCGTTCTGTGTCATTCGCGTGGAACCAGAAGAAATTGATCAGATCAATATCTTAGAAGCGACGAAGAACGCTATGCGCGCAGCGGTGGCGGGTCTGGTCATCAAACCGGATGTGCTGCTGATCGATGCAGTCAATCTCAGTGGAACCGGTATTCCAGTTAAGCCAATCATTAAGGGAGATGCACAGTCTAACTCGATTGCGGCGGCTTCCATCCTGGCCAAGGTATCTCGAGACCGAATCATGGAAGAATACGATATAGAGTTCCCGGGATATGGATTTGCCCAGCATAAGGGATATGGTACAGCGGCCCATTATGCAGCCATTCATGAATTAGGTATATCACCCATACACAGAAAGAGTTTTCTGAAGAAAATGCATTGACATCGCAATCATTTTTCGGTGCTGTCCTCGGACGTTGTCCTGCGGAGGCACCATCAAGATGATTGACGATTCACTAACGATATGAGCATCATTCACCATTTGATCTTGACGTGTATTGAAGCCGGGTATTCTACGCGGAGGTTTAACTTATGACTAGGAATCAGGACATTGGTAGGCGGTCGGAGGACTATGTTGCGGATTATTTGGTTTCTCGGGGTGCGGAGATCTTGGCGAGAAATTATGCTGTGGCACGTGTAGGGGAAATCGATATCATCTGTGCATACAACGAGAAGATCCTGGTCATCGAGGTGAAATCCCGTGATGTAAATGAACGGTTCGGTTCGCCGGAAGAAGCCGTTACACCGAGTAAACAGAAGAAGATCATGCAGACCATGGTTGCATATTGTGCAGAAAAGGGGATTTCGTTAGACCGGGTTTCTTACTTTGTGGCGGGGGTGACACATGATGCTTCAGGCGCGATACTGAATGTTCAGTTTACGCCCTTTTTCTAAGGGTTATTGTCAGATTGACATCGATGTGCACGGGAAAAGAACTTCTTTTGTTGATTTCATCGAAAATGAATATTGAATTTGCAAGTTACTTGCATAAATCTTTCATTTACTACATAATGTATAAGGCATCGAGTGATTTTATAGGATATAAAATGCAAGTTCGATGTACAAGAAAATTCTTTTTTCGATATGATTTGAGATGTGAATCGTAATTTTGAGGAGGAGACAGGCATGAAGACCTATCAGGAACTGAGCAAGGCAGAACTGAAGAGTACGCTCCAGATATTGGAAATGCGCTACAATGAGCTGAAATCTAGAAATCTGGCATTGGATATGACCCGTGGTAAGCCAAGCCCGGATCAGCTTTCGATTGCAAATGATATGCCTTCTATGCTCGATACGAACGCGCTCTTTGCGGAAGATGGTTCAGACTGCCGTAACTACGGTGTACCGTATGGGCTGAAAGAGTGCAGAAACTTGTTTGGTGAGATCCTTGGTATCGATCCGGAACTCGTTACGGTGGGTAACAACTCCAGCCTGCAGTTGATGTACGACACACTCTCCCGTTCGTTGATCTATGGTGAGATTGAATCGGAGAAGCCATGGGGACAGATTCCGAACCGTAAGTGGCTCTGCCCGGTTCCAGGTTATGATAGACATTTCTTGGTAACAGAGACATTGGGCTTTGAACTGATTCCTGTTCCGCTTCATGAAGATGGTCCGGATATGGATATGGTCGAAAAGTTGGTTGCTGAAGATGCGACCATCCTTGGTATGTGGGGCATGCCGCTTTACAGCAATCCAGACGGATATGTGTATTCGGAAGAAGTATGTAAGCGTCTGGTTTCCATGAAGACTGCTGCACCGGACTTCCGCATCATGTGGGATAACGCCTATGTTGTGCATCACCTCTATGATGATGTTGCCAACCAGGGGACACTTCCGGATATCCTGAAGCTTGCGCGTGAGGCAGGTAATCCGAATCGTGTCTATGAATTTGCTTCGACAAGTAAGATCACCTTCGCAGGTTCAGGTATTGCTTGCATGGCTGCAAACGAAGAGAATGTTGCCCGTGCGAGAAAAGTACTGAATGTGCAGTCGATTGGTCCGAATAAGGTCATTCAGTTGATGCACGCGAAGTATGTACCGAATCTGGATGCCGTGAAGTCGATTATGAGCAAGCAGGCGGATATTCTTCGCCCGAAGTTTGAGAAGGTCCTCCGCGTGCTGAAGGACGAGTTCGAGGGAAGCGGGGTCGCGAGATGGAATAACCCGAAGGGTGGTTACTTCGTGTCCATCTATGTGATGGATGGTACAGCCAAAGAGACTGTGAAACTTGCGAAGGAATGTGGCGTTGCTTTTACACCGGCTGGCGCAACTTATCCCTATGGCAAAGATCCGTCGGACAGCAATATTCGTATTGCACCGAGTTTCCCGAAGATCGATGATATTGAAGTAGCCGTTACAGTTCTGTCTGTTTGTGCTAAACTAGCAGCAGTAAGAAAACTTTTGGAGGAGTAATTCATGAAGGATATCTACGAAAGCCCACTGAACTCTCGCTATTCCAGCATGGAAATGAAGGCGATTTTCTCACCGGATCACAAGTTCAAGACCTGGAGACAGCTCTGGATCTATCTTGCTACATGTGAGAAAGAACTTGGACTGAATATTACGGATGAGCAGATCGCTGAACTGGAAGCATCGAAAGACGACATTAACTATGATGTAGCCGCTAGAGAAGAGAAACTGGTTCGTCATGATGTCATGGCGCATGTTCATGCATATGGTGAGCAGTGCCCGAAGGCGAAGGGAATCATTCACCTTGGTGCAACTTCTTGCTACGTATGTGATAACACGGATATTCTTCTGATGAAAGAGGCCCTGATCCTGACACGTAAGAGATTGGTCGTTGTCATGGATAAGCTTTCTCAGTTCGCAGATCGTTATAAGGATATGCCGACACTTGGCTTCACACATTTTCAACCGGCACAGCTTGTAACCGTTGGTAAGCGTGCGACCTTGTGGCTCCAGGACTTGCTTCTTGACTTGGATGAACTGGATTTCGTACTTTCCAGCTTGAAGCCATTGGGATGCAAGGGAACGACCGGTACACAGGCCAGCTTCTTGGATCTTTTCCAGGGTGACCATGATAAGGTGGAGAAACTTGATCAGATGATTGCAGAGAAGATGGGCTTTGAGTCTTCCATCTCTGTAAGCGGTCAGACTTATACGAGAAAACTGGATACGAAAGTACTGAATGTTCTTGCCGGGATTGCTTCTTCTGCACACAAGTTCAGTAATGATATCCGTCTCCTGCAACACTTGAAGGAGATTGAAGAGCCTTTCGAGAAGACACAGATTGGTTCTTCTGCGATGGCATATAAGCGTAACCCGATGCGTTCTGAGCGTATCTGTTCGCTGTCTCGTTATGTCATCACCGATGCACTCAATCCAGCGTTGACCGCATCCGAACAGTGGTTCGAGCGTACACTGGATGATTCTGCCAATAAGCGTATCAGCGTACCGGAAGCTTTCCTTGCTGTCGATGCGATCCTGAGTATCTATCAGAATGTTGTGTCCGGTCTCGTCGTATATCCGATGATGATCAGAAAGCATATTATGGATGAGCTCCCATTTATGGCCACGGAGAACATCATGATGGAAGCAGTGAAGCGTGGCGGTGACCGTCAGGAACTTCACGAGAAGATCCGTGTGCACTCCATGGCTGCAGGTAAGGTCGTCAAAGAAGAAGGACGTCCGAACGATCTTCTGGAACGTATTGCGGACGACCCGGCGTTCGGACTGGATAAGAATTCTCTGGATTCACTTCTGGATCCGAAGCTCTATATCGGTCGTTGCCCGGAGCAGGTTACAGCATTCTTGAAGAACGATATTGCACCTGTTCTTGCACTCTATGCGGATGACCTGGATATTGAGGAGCCTGAACTGACTGTCTGATGACAGATAACGGAAATTAGATCTATGAGCATTTATTTTGACAATAGTGCAACCACGAAGCCACTTCCTGAAGTGGCTCGTTTGGTTTATGAAACTTTGAGCAGCGAAGAGGAATATGGTAATCCAGGTTCTCTTCATCGTCTGGGCGTCATGGCAGAGAAGAAACTGAATGATGACACCGATCGAATCGCGAAGTGCCTGTCCTGTAAGCGGGATGAACTCTTCTTTACGTCATGTGGTTCTGAGTCTGTGAATACCTCGATCCTTGGATATATCCGACAGAATCCTAGGGCCGGAAAGAAGATCATCTCCACGAAGACGGAGCATAAAGCTTCGTTGGAATCTTTCGCTCGACTTGAGAAAGAGGGTTGTGAGATCTGCTATATTCCTGTGGATATTCATGGACAGCCCGACCTTGCCGCGTTGGAAGCGGCCATCGATGATCAGACTGCACTTCTTTCGTTCACGCATGTGAATAATGAGACTGGCGCGATTCTTCCGCTTGAGAAGATCGTGCAGATCAGAAATAAGAAGAATCGAAATACCAAGATCCATCTCGACTGTGTTCAATCTCTGGGAAAATTACCGATCTCCCTTTCAAGAATGGGCGTAGATATGGCTTCTTTCTCCGGACACAAGATTCATGCGTTGAAAGGCTTTGGCCTGCTTTACATCAAGTCCGGTGTTCGTGTGCAGCCTTTGATTATTGGCGGTGGCCAACAAAGAGGTATGCGCTCCGGCACGCAAAGTCCGTATTTAGTAAGTGCTTTTGCCATGGCATTGGAAGAAGCGACGAAGAATCTTCCTGAGAACCTGGAGAGAATGACTTCACTTCGTGATGAGTTTGCGGCGAAACTTGAGGAATTGGGTGTCACGATCATTTCGCCGAAAGACGCGCTACCGTATGTACTGAACGTGTCTTTCCCATCTTTTCAGTCCGAAACTATGCTACACTGTTTAGAGGAGAAAGAAATCTATGTATCAACAGTATCAGCTTGCTCCAGCAAGTCGAAGGCCGTAAGCTATGTGCTGTCGGAGATGGGAGTCAAGCTTGAACTTGCGAGAAATGCTGTGCGGTTCAGCTTCTGCCGCATGAATACGAAGGAAGAGATGGATCAGACGATCGCTGCCATTTCTGAGATCTACGAGAAATACAAGGTGTAAGGAGAATTACAATGAGTCACGCTTATAAGACCGTTATCTTGGCCCGTATGGGTGAGATTGCCCTCAAGGGACTGAATCGCGGAAAGTTCGAAAGACAGCTGATGAGTAACATGCGCTGGAGATTGAAGGAATTCGGTGCTTTTACCATTATCCAGAGCCAGTCCAGAATCTGGATCGAGCCGAAGGATCCGGAGTCGGATCTTCTTGAGGATAAGCAGACCGCACAGGAAGTCCTGAAGGCGGTTACACAGGTCTTCGGACTCGTCTCAGCAAGTCTTGTTTGGAAGTTTGAAGGAACAACGATCGATGACATCAAGCAATATGCGCTGATGCTGACGGATGACATCCTATCTGAACACGATTATAAGACATTCAAAGTAGAGAGTAAGCGTGGAAATAAGCGTTTCCCGATGGCGTCTCCGGAGATTGCCGCTGACGTTGGTGAGGCGATCCTGATTGCACATGAAGAATTGAGCGTTGACGTGCATCAGCCGGACTTCGTGATTTACGTGGAAGTTCGTGAGAGCATGTATGTATATAGTGAGAAGCTCGAAGGTCATCGTGGACTTCCTGTTGGTACGGCGGGTAAGGGTATGCTCCTCCTATCCGGCGGTATCGATAGTCCGGTTGCCGGATACATGATGGCATCCCGCGGTATGCAGCTCGAGGCCATCTATTTCCACTCTTACCCGTATACGAGCGAACGTGCTTTGGAGAAGGTAAAAGATCTCGCACGCATTGTGTCGCAGTATTCCGGTACCATTCTGCTTCACGTCTGTAATTTTACCGATATTCAGTTGAATCTGTATAAGAACAGTCCACAAGATATGCTCACGATCACGATGCGCCGTATCATGTTCGAGATTGCGGAAGAAGTGGCGAAGAAGCAGGAGTGTAAGTGCTTGATTACGGGTGAGTCATTGGGCCAGGTAGCCAGTCAGACGATCGAAGCCATCCAGATTACGAATGAAGTTGTCAAGACCATGCCTGTATTCCGCCCGCTGATCGGTACGGATAAAGAAGAGACATGCAATATTTCTCGCCGGATCGGCGCTTTCGAGACATCGATCCTGCCATATGAGGATTGCTGTACGGTATTTGTTGCGAAGCACCCGAAGACCCATCCGCAGAAGAAGCACATTATCGAGGCGGAGTCGAAGCTGGATATTGAAGCTTTGGTGAAGCAGGGCGTGGAAGGCATTGAGACCTATAAGATCGAGCGTACACCAAGAGGATAAGAGATATGCGGATCGGTAAATTGACCAATGAAGAATTGAAAGAAATCGTCTTATCGCGTCTGCCGAAACTTTCGGAGCGGACACTGATCGGCGCCAACATTGGTGCGGATTGCGCTTGGTTGGATCTTGGAGACAAACTTCTGGTTACATCTTCTGATCCGATTACAGCAGGTGGTATGCAGTCCGGCGCGCTCTCTATCCATGTTTCTTGCAATGACATTGCGGCGTGTGGCATTCGTCCGAGTGCGATCCTTACGGTTCTGATCGCGCCACCGGAATGTACGAAAGAAGATGTGGTCCATATCGTGGAACAAGCCTCCTCTACGGCCCAAGCACTTGGCGTAGATATTGTCGGCGGACATACTGAAATTAGTGATAGCGTCAACCGATTCATCGTGATTACCACGGCGTTTGGCATTGCAGATAAGGATTCTCCGATTCCACGTGGCATCGCGATGCCTGGGGATACGCTGGTCATGACCAAGACCGCAGGCATTGAGGGTACTTGGATCGCAGCGATGGAACATGAAGAGAAGTTGAAGGGGAAGGTTTCGGATGATTTGATTTCGGAGGCGAAGACCTTCATCTCGAAGATATCGGTGGTAGAAGATGGCGTAACGGCTTGTTCGTTACGTGATCCGAATGGCTCGGTCAATGAAAGAGGAATTGCGTATAGTTCTACCCATCTGATGCACGATGTCACCGAGGGCGGCGTATTAGGGGCGGCCTATGAGATGGCGGACTTCTCCGGCATTGGTGTATCGGTTGATCTCTCACAGGTTCCGGTTGCGCCATGTACGAAGGCGATCTGTGAGACGATGCGTATCGATCCATATCGCTTGATCTCATCTGGCTCGATCCTGATTGCAACTTCGGAGCCGAATGCTTTATTAGACGCCATGGCCAAGAAAGGTATTCCTGCCTGCGCGATTGGTGCTTTTACCAACGAAGGATTCAAGTTGAAAGACGTGGATGGAAAAGAGATCGATTTCTTACCCCCACAGACGGATGAGTTATATCGAATGAATTGAATACCGTCATTACGTATGTAGTTTCATTGGGAAGGGGAAAACGAAGTATGTATTTGAAAGAGAAGACAATCCGAATTCTGAAGATCAAGAATGTAGTCCTGACGATTCTTGCAGTCGGAATGCTCATCACGTGTCTATATGACGTGTTTGATCTGCTTACGTATTATCGCGATGATTTGGATACGGCTTGGCATGCAGATACCATGAAATATTCCATCTGTTTCTCCATCATTTCGGTGATCGTCATTCTAGTGACGGAGCTATCCAGACGAATGATGTATCGCGCGACTTTCTATTCCAGTTATTTCGAAGGTTCACTGGACGGATATATTCGATTTGAGGATCTCGCGAAAGTAGTTGGTCGTCCGATCTGGTCAGTCTGCTGGGAACTTCGGATCTATCGGATGCTCTATATGAATCGATATACGCTCATGCCGGACAATCAAGATCATCAGATTGAATTATTCAGTAAGCGTGTCTCATGTGAATGTAAGAATTGCGGTGCGCAGATTGAAAAACGTGAGTATTTCACCGGCCATTGTGATAGTTGCGGAAGTTCTGATCTACATGCGAAGGTTATTGCCGGAGATCGATTCTACAGCATTTCAAGTGATGTGGAACAAGGTGTGAATCGCCCTTCTTTCTATAAGAATAAGCATCTAAAATCAAAGAATGTACTCTTTATTATCCTTATGGCACTTGGACTTCTTGTTGCGATCATCATGACTTTCTACGTGATCGATATGGTTTCTAAATACAATGACTCCGAGTATATCACGGCACAAATATTGGATTCTTCCAATCAGCTCTATTCGGTCGATCTGGTCAAGAAAGATATGGTTCAGAGAATGGTATTTGGTACCATCATCGGTACATGTATGTACGTACTGGTTCTTCGTCGTGTACGCAGGATTCGTCTGATTCAGGCCACGGATGATTTCTCCAGGATCTTCGCAAGATCCAATAAACCATTTTTGCCGAGTAAGGATATTCAAGGATACGCTGATCAACATGGGATACGTAAAGTGAGAAACTCGATCCGCATGAATTATCTACAACACTGTACGCTAGAGATTCATGAAGAAATGCTTCAAGTGGCACTGGCAAAGAAAATTGTGAAGGATACCTGTCCGTCGTGCGCATCACCAATCGTGGGGGCCGTCGATGAAGAATATGTGTGCCAGTATTGTGGACATCGGATCATGGGTGTCATTGAGAAGGGCGACCCAAGATAACATAATGAAATGACAAAAAGGAGATGCCTTGAAGCGGTTTTCTACGCTTGTGAGACATCTCCTTTGTCGTGTTCTGAAGTAGCGCCAATCAGTTATGTAAGAATTTCAGTGAACGGAGCATCACATCACCATTCCCCTTGTAGCAAAGGTACAGGGAAGAGACGCCGTCTGGGATCTTACAGTTAGTGGAATACTGCGTCCATGCGGTCGTATAGAGAACTGAAATCTCGCCTAATACTTCGCCGTCAATGGAAGTTCTGACCTCGAAGGTTCCGTTACCATAACCGCGTACATTGATCGATACACCAGTGACACCCTTGAAATCGATATACTTGAAACCGATGACGGTGCCCTCACGGATCTGTGTGATATAACCTGGTTCGTGATCGCCGTCTTTGCCTTCCTGCACGATACGGGGAATCTGATGCTGTCCGTTGTACGGATCTTCAAGATTCTTGGTAGAGAAGAGATTGCAGGCGATGTAGGCTGGGTATTCATCCGTATCACGAAGCGGGGCACCATTCAAACCACAGGAAGTCATCTCGACCTGTGGAATCTTGCCGTCTTCTGTGAAGGTGATCTTCTCCGCGCAACCTTGTCTGGAGAACCAAGTATTGTTGGTATGTCTGTGGTAGAAGATATACCATTCTCCATTGATTTCAACAATGCTACCGTGATTGTTCGCGCCGTAAGCGGATGGTTGATACTTCGGCTTATATGAATCAATGCCGAGATCACAGTTACTGACGATGACGCCACCGTAGGTAAAAGGACCCTCCGGGTTGTCGGCCATCGCGTAGCAGAGTTCATGGCAGACTTCGGAAGAGTAGACGAAATAGAAGATACCGTTACGCTCACGAATGGAGGGTGCTTCAAAGAAAGCATGGTTCTCATATTCGGTACCCGATGCATACATGCAGCCCGGAACGATGAATTTCGGTGCTTTCTTGATGGTGAGCATATCCGGTCCAAGTACCGTGACCATGGCACCGTGTCGGGTAACATCGCCACGATTACAGAAACCTGTGTATAAGTAGGTGAGGTCACCGATGGTGATGACACCTGGGTCGAACTGTGGTTCGTCCGTATCCTTGAGACCGAGAAGCGTTCCATCTTCGTAGTGGACATGGCCGATATAGGTGAAAGGACCTTGCGGCTTGTCGCTCTTGGCTACGGCGACGACATCACGATTATCGAGTACATAGAAGAGATAGTACTTCCCATCCGGGCCAACTGTTACATCTGGAGCGTAGAGGCATCCGCGATTATCTTGATTGTCCGGATCATCTGTTCTTCGATAGAAAGTGCCTTCGAAACGCCAGCTTGCAAGATCGTCAAGCGGGGCGGACCAGCTTACATAGTCTCCCGGACAGAAGTAACAGCCGTTCCAGTAGTCATGGGAACCGTAGACATATACACGATCACCAAATACATAAGGTTCGCCGTCCGGAATATACTCCCAGGAAGGAAGGTATGGATTGAAGGCCTGCTTCTTGAGAGGGGCTTGCATGGCAGCAATGCTCTCGTTTGAAAGCGGCGCAATCTGGACATTGCCGAGTGCGCGATCTGTGAGATAGTCTGTGATGAACTGATAGAAAGCGGTATTGCCGGACTTCGGGATACAGCCGTCTTGAGTAAAATACATGCCGTTCGGTGTGCGATGGGTGTAGGGCATCCATCTTGGCATGACGGCGCCTGTGCAATCTTCGCCATTCGGGTCGCCGTTCTTGATGAAATTCGTCAGGTAGTTGGCCATCTGTCTTGCCAGGTCGTAATGATGTCCGGTAAAAGGTCTCCAGCATCCGGCTAAGGTCTCAAACCAGAACCATAGGTCTACAGAATGGAATGTGCCTGGATCGTCTTCACCTGGAATATCCGGCTCGAAGCTGTAGTAAAATCCAGGCGCACCGTTTCGATTAAGTACTGCTTTGACGGAACACTCAATGCCGCGTACCCAAGCATATTTGTTGCCTTCTGTGACTTCAGAAGATTCTGGGAAAGACAGGAAAGCCTCGGCACGATTGCCGAACATGGTCTTGGCCTGGGTCTCGAAGTCCGCTTTGCTCTCCGCAGCAATGAAACTTGGGAACTCATCGAATGTGTTGCCGGCGAGAATCGGTACATTGGCTTGCTTGCCCTGAAGCATCAACTTGAAAGGCTCATCGGAAAGGAAGACATGGTCGATACAAGGAGTGAAGAAGAACATGTTCTCCTCTCTAAAACTTGCATATTTGTCGCGGATCTCGAAAGCATCGATCTTTCGAGCTTCTTCAATCGTAGAAACGCCGAGAGAAGCAAGGAATTTCTCACCCATCTTGGAGACGTTCTCAATATCTCGTGGAATGATGACATTGTCTTTGATATAAGGGCTTTCAATGATGCCGGAGAAAATGATGGCTTTCTGGAAAAGACCGATACTCGACGGACTGGTCAGGTGTGTCAGGACAGAACCGCCGCCTGCGGACTGGCCGGCAATGGTGATGTTCTTCGGATCTCCACCGAAATTGGCGATGTTACGGATGACCCACTTGAGGCCGGCCTGCTGGTCGAGTACACCGAAGTTCGCCGGTGCATCGGGCGATTCAGCAATCAAGTCTGGGTGGGACAGAAAGCCGAGTGCACCGAGACGATAGTTGACACTGACGACGATGATGCCGCGCTTCGCGAGTTGCTCACCGTTAAATTCCATCTCACGAGGATATCCCCATTGAAAAGCACCGCCAAAGAACCACACGAGAACAGGTAGCGCGTCCGTCTCACTCTGGGCGGGCGTCCAGAGGTTGAGATATAGACAATCTTC
>JAGHVD010000024.1 GCA_018064475.1 Candidatus Scatonaster coprocaballi | reverse complement strand
AATCTTAGTATTATTCTTATTGAGGAGCATATTTCTTATCCTTTCAGTTTTTGTCTAGCAACTAAACTTTAGGATTTATATGCTCCTTTTTCAATTACTTATTCCCAAGCTTTCCGTGAAGAACCTAGAAAATGATAACAATAAGATATGTGACAAATGAAGATAAGCGGTTCTGGTTTGAACTTGACAAGCATTTACCGGAAGCCGAATTTGAGAAGAAAGTCCGCGACAGACAGGGATATGTTCTTTTCGAGGACAGTGAGCCTGTCGGAATACTGAGATATAACCTGTTTTGGGACAACACGCCATTCTGCACTATGCTATATATCAGGAATGATAAACATGGATGCGGATATGGCCTTAGCCTGATGAAGCATTGGGAAGACGATATGAAGAGTATGGGTTACGGAATGTTACTTACATCTACCCGGGAAGATGAGGAAGCACAGTATTTTTACAGAAAACTGGGGTATGAAGATTGCGGGAATCTCGATATTTTCTATCCGGGATTCGAACAGCCTACGGAGCTGTTCCTGAGTAAGAAACTGTAAGTATAGATAATAAACAGGTAGTTATACTACGATAAATCAAAAGTGAACAATATATGGGTACAGTTTTCAATTATGGACAATATGAAGTAGATAAAGAAGGCAAATGAGATTATAGAACAACTAAATAAGGAATGAGATTATCCCGTCATTTGACGGGATTTTCTATCATCAGTCTTTGGGCGTATCCCAAAGCCATTTCCTGGCAGGAACAACAGAAACCGGTATGCCGTCACAGACCAAATCAGCTTCTTCACTGCAGGTAATGATAAGACATCTTGAATCGTGATTTTGCGTCTTCAGGCCTAGCTTCTGGATCTGCAAAGTCAGAATCAGTTCAAACAACTACCAAGTGATATCGTTTCGATACGAAATCTCCCCAGCGGTTCACGCGGAGACCGCAATTCATCAGTGTCTCGCCGCTACAAGTATGCCCCTCTTATTCAAAGATATCGACACTCAGAAGAAACTTAACCCCAATAGGATAATCCTTAAGATAGAACGAACTTGAAAAAGTCTTCCATGATCAAAACCTTATGAATGGTGGAATTTGTAAAATTACTGAAACGAAACGTAGCAGAGTAGCCTTCTGGGTGATTGATTCGTATAAAATAGTATCAATATATGTGAGAGGAGACTTGCCTTATGAAAACAAAAGAAGAATTAGACATGCTCAAAGCGGAAGTTGACACACTAAACAAGAAGCTCGCGGCGCTGGACGAGGACGAGTTGGCGCAGGTTACCGGCGGTATGTCGGAAATCGATGAGGCTGTCCTTAACGGTACAGTTTTCGGTCACCTCTTTAACGCTGGTCAGTCGGCGCAGAAGACAGGTAATACGAAACTGATCACCGCCGCCACGGAACTTATGACAAAGTGCAAAAACAGGGAATATTTGCAGATCGTGAATACGATAAACGAATTGCTCCCTAGAGGGCTCTATGACAGCTCCGATAATGACGCGTACGAGAGTCTGAAGAAGGCGAAGGAAACGATTGAAAGATCCGGCATACTGAAAGCATAATGATCGCAAAAAGGACGAAGATTCATATGGATAGATATGTTGATATCAAGAAGAAAATGCTGGAATGTGCGAGTCAAGATGAAGACATAAAGGCCATCATTGCAATTGGCTCTTCTACCAGAGACGAAGTGAAAGCAGACGAGTATTCGGATTTGGATCTGTTTATTGTATGTGAAAACACGGATGCTTGGTATTCCGGTGAGTATCCGAAGAAGTTTGGCGATGTGAAGATCTCTTTTGTTGAACCGACTCTCGGTGGAGGGAAGGAAAGAAGATGCATCTACGATGAGGATCGAGATGTCGATATGATCATCGTCACGCAGTCCCAGTTTGCCGAAGCATTGCGCGCAGGAATCGCAAGTTGGGTGATGAATCGTGGCTACGATGTCTTATATGATGCGATCGATGTTGAGAAAGATATCGCGAAGTATGTCCAGAAAGGTCATTCCACGCCAAACATGTCGGCAGATGAATTTGAGAACATGGTAAATGACTTCTTTTTTCACAATATTTGGGCTGGAAAGAAGTTGCTGCGTGGTGAATTGTGGGCTGCCAAAATGTGCGTGGATGCATATCTTAAACGCTATCTTCTTCAGGCCATCGAATTGTATTGCTATGAGCTTGAAGGGAAGGATGTGTGGCATGACGGAAGATTCATCGATACGTGGGCGGGTGAGCATATTACCCAAGAACTGAGGAACTGCTTTGCCCACTATGAGAAATCTGATGTATGGGAAGCACTGAAGTCTACCAATCGCTTGTTCGAAGAAGTAACCAGAGCATTCGCGGAGAGGAAAGGATATGTGTATCCCGATCAGGCTGCGAAGTGTGCGAAAGCATTTCTGGGAAAGCATAAATAAGTAGCGTTTTCCGATTTTGGTTCGTATAAAAAAGTAACAAACGACAGAAAGGGGTTTCATCCTATGAAAACGAAAGAAGAATTGAATGCACTGAAAGCAGAGGTAGATGCACTGAATCAGAAACTCGCAGAGCTGACTGAAGATGAACTGGATCAAGTAGTTGGCGGCGTGGGCATGACCCGAAAACGTAAGTATTGGTACAACGCAGGCACCAACGCGAATGCGGGGAACGACGCACAGACCAACATGGTTGATTGAATCCTCTGCGCTTGAGGCAACAGCGCCCACGCGCGATGGAATAGCGCACGCGCTCGGCACAACATCTTAGAAAGTACCCGCCCGACCGCCTCGGTGGCATCGGCAACACCAGCAGCCTGGGCAACCGCGGTGCAGGATAATCGATTCGGCCGAGGTTGTGGATACAAGGGAGATATTATATAATCGCGTTAGCGTTTGTAGACTCTGCTTGAGCGGTGGCAGGATATGGATGATCAGATTCTGATTGCGCAAACTGTTGTGGTTTTGGGGGCATTGGCGATGAAGTCGAGGAAAAGACGGATAGTTGTAGTTGCTTTGCTGGTAGCAGTACTTGTTTTGCTTGGGACACTTCTTTATATGTTATTGAGGAAGCGCCATTACAATTATAAGCAGATCAATGCAGCATTTATGATGACTGAGCATACCGACGATGATGCGCAGTATGTGGATATAGCTCATGTTTATAGGAAGAATCTTCGTCGAACGGCATGGTTTATCAACATGTATAACGATGAACTTGCTGAAGATGGAAAGCCGGCAGAGGATGCGCTTTCTTTGGATGAAGTGATCGACTTCTATAGTAGCGAGTACGACGAGAATGGAGATGCGAGGATCGATCACCTCCCGACCAAAATACAGAACTACCTTGACTGGTATTACGGTTTTTCTAGAACAGGACCTAAGTTAGAGGATAGTTGGGCGAAGGAGGAAGATGAGATTACGTTTGCGATGTTTGTACTGGGGTGCTATTCGGAAAGGAAGAGCACGCAGCAGATATCGGATGTGGTGATCAATAATCCAGAGGATTTCTATACGGGTATATATGTATACAATCAGCGCCGTCCTTCAGAGATGATTACGGAAGATGAAGTGAAGATGGCTATGGCCGGCGGTCCCAAAGAACCGCTGATCCGTTTTGGAAAGTGGCTCTTGGATCCTGCATGTGCAGCACAAGATTATATTGAACATTTTCAAAGAGAATTATCTATGACCTATGTTCGTTCCTATCTCTCAGAACATCCGGGCGCTCCGGAAATATCCGAGATGAATGAGACCGAGATTCAACAATTAATCGCATATCACTTGGAGACAGTGGAAGAATAATCGAAGTCATTGTCAGTTAGAAGAAAGGTGCGAAGTCATCGCCTGTTAGGGGAAGTCCTAGCAGGCGTTTTCGTTGGACGTTAAAGGGCGATGACAGAGATGACTGTCACCGCCCTTCGCTTTTGTACTCACTGTGCAATCGATATGCCAGATTTCTCATTCTGATATAATGGAGAAGGAAACGACACACGATAGCTAGTATCAAAGCACTACGAGGAGAAGGAAAAGATGTATCACAGTATTAGACCAGGACAGAAGTGGCTGGATACAAGTGGGAAACCGATCCAAGCGCATGCCGGGAATATCTGGTATGAGGATGGCGTGTTCTACTGGTATGGTGAGAATAAGGAATTTACCGATGGACGGAACAAAATCTGGACATGGGGAATTCGTTATTATTCGTCTACCGATTTATATAATTGGAAGGACGAGGGGCTGTTGATCGAGCCTGATCCGGAGGATAAGAAATCACCTGTATATCCGCGGAGAAAGTTGGATCGTCCTCACATTATTCGAAGTAGGAGAACCGGCAAATATGTCTGCTGGGTGAAGTATTGTGATAAGCCATCATTCACGATTTTTGAAGCAGATCAGTTTTCGGGTCCATATCGCATCGTTCGTTCATTTTACCAGCCTTACGGGAAGAAATGCGGCGATTTCGATTTGAGTGTCGACGAGAATACAGGAACGGCCTATCTATACATGGAATGTGATCACAGAGACGTGGTATCGTGCAAATTGTCCGATGATTATTTGCAGGTGGAAGGCGATTACAAGGTTCATTATGATCATGTAAAACCACCCTACACTGAAGTGAACCCTCAAAGTTAGACAAAAACTTTGGGGGTTTTTGTATGAGATTAAGTATTAAGCAAATCAAAGAACTGTACTATCTTCACTGTCAAGGATT
>JAGHVD010000013.1 GCA_018064475.1 Candidatus Scatonaster coprocaballi | reverse complement strand
ACGTCAAAGCGTTAGGAGGTGAAGACTAATCCACAGCGTCTGTTAGCAATTATACGACCTTGATGAGGGTCTATAAAAACTACAAATCTAATAATACGAGGATGGTAAGCGATATGTTTATCTGGATCTGCGACATCGCCATCGGCACCATGATTGCTGCTACCGCCGTATTCTTTCTCCTCTCCGCGCTTGTTAAACGCCACAACAGCTTTGACAAGAACGCCCTCATAGACGGGCTTATACATGACTCTTTCGAAGTATAGATTTATTTTCAGGAAGACAATGTGCCTATCCCTGAAAGTCTGATTTATGCTGAAGAGACCTTCAGTGTCCTGCTACAGGATGAAGAGTTCTCCTCTTACCAAATCAACGCAATCCCGAAAGACTCCAGAGACCTAGTATCTTGCTATGTGCCGATTCAGTCGAACGTTCAGGAAGCCCCCTCTGCGGAACATTCTTCCGAAAATGACAGTATACAGGCTTTCAAGCCACTCACGACTGCAATCCAGAAGGAAGGTTTGGACGACATGTCCAGAAGACTTGTTCCCGAGAAATACATCAATCCCAACAACAAGAATGCTCCGGTAACCCCAATCGACGAGATTCCAACCGCCACTCGTCCCATCTGGGAACAACCTTCCAACGATGACTTCAACGACTTTGGCGGCATGATGTAATCCAAACCACGTATTTGAAAGTGCTTCTACCGCTCAGGAGTGTTTTTACCGTATAGAAGTGCTTCTAGCGCATAGAAAAAAACTCGCCCGGATTTGCATCCGAGCGAGTTTTCTGTTTGTCGTTTTTGCGAGGATCCCCGGAAGTGAACTTCCGGCAACCAGCACTTGCAAGTATCGGTAAGAATTAGCCGAGCTCTGCGAAGTACTTGATTGTACGAACCATCTGAGATGTGTAGGAGTTCTCGTTGTCGTACCAGGAAACAACCTGTACGAGGGAGTTGCCGTCATCCATCTTAGCAACCATTGTCTGGTTAGCATCGAAGAGAGAACCGAACTTCATACCGATGATGTCAGAAGAAACGAGCTTCTCTTCTGTGTAACCGAAAGACTCGTTTGTAGCAGCCTTCATAGCAGCGTTGATACCATCAACTGTACCTCACCCTTAACAACAGCGTGCAGGATTGTTGTAGAACCTGTTGGTGTAGGAACACGCTGAGCAGCGCCGATGAGCTTACCGTTGAGCTCAGGGATAACAAGACCGATAGCCTTAGCAGCACCTGTGGAGTTCGGAACGATGTTTGCAGCACCAGCTCTTGCTCTCTGGAGGTCACCCTTTCTCTGCGGGCCGTCGAGGATCATCTGGTCACCTGTGTAAGCGTGAACAGTTGTCATGATACCGCTCTGGATAGCAGCGTAATCATTGAGAGCCTTTGTCATTGGAGCCAAGCAGTTTGTTGTGCAAGAAGCAGCAGAGATGATCTTGTCATCAGCTGTCAGTGTTGTGTGGTTAACGTTGTAAACGATTGTCGGGAGATCGTTTCCAGCAGGAGCAGAGATAACAACCTTCTTTGCACCAGCATTGATATGAGCCTGGGACTTCTCCTTAGATGTATAGAAACCTGTGCACTCGAGAACTACGTCTACACCGAGCTCACCCCAAGGGCAATTGTTAGCATCGGACTCTTTGTAGATCTTCAGAGTCTTACCGTCTACTGTGATTGTGTTTGCTTCGTCATCAGCGGATACTGTGTGCTTGTTCTCGCCGAAAACGCCAGCGTAACCGCCCTGAGCTGTGTCATACTTCAGAAGATGAGCAAGCATAGAAGGCTTTGTAAGATCGTTGATAGCAACTACCTCATAACCCTCAGCGCCGAACATCTGGCGGAAAGCAAGACGGCCGATACGACCAAAACCATTGATTGCAACTTTAACTGCCATGTTAAAATCCTCCTATATTTTCCCCGAATGGGGATTGTTAATGAAATTGTGCACAAAATCGCACCGATAAAATTCTACAACAGAATCGTCATTATTACAATTACATTTCATACCAAAAGAAAGAAAAATCGATGAAATCTTCCATTTTGAGGTGTTTTTCACGGCAAACGATTTTCATTAGAAAGAGCCGTCTCTTATCTTTTGGAAGGAGCGTTGCCACTTCCGACCTCTTCTTCCTGTTTAATAACAATGTTCTCGGCGCCAATATGCATGAGCGGCTCATATTTGTACTCAATGCCTACTGAATCCAAATACTCCGCCATCTCCCGTTCAGACTTCGAGCGAAAAGCGATGCCTTTGTAAGGATTGGGATTCGTAACTGGATGCTTGTTCGATAGTGGCACAAGACTATCGTAGACTTCCTTAGTAATCACGGCCGACTGGGCTTTCTGTCGAAGTTTGGACAGATCGATTCTAGGACATGGGTATTTGAAACATGCTTTCCAAGCGTCCAGATGCTGATTCAATTTCATCTCCGCGTTTCATTTCGTTCGCGTTGCGCCGTTCTCAGGAAACCCCAATCCAAGCACTGCGCTCATCACAGCTGCACTCAGCAGATCTCAGATCCGCTCGGCATGAAGCTGTCTGGTGTCATCAGTGCCAGTGCACCGTTCTCATCTTCTGCGCAAAGGAGCATGCCCTCAGACTTCAGTCCTGCCAGTGTAGCCGGCTTCAGGTTTACGAGCACCATGACGTGCTTACCTACCATCTGTTCCGGGCTGTACGCCTTCTTGATACCAGAAACGATCTGCAGTGTCTTGCTGCCGACCTTTACCTGGGAGCACAGAAGTTTCTTGGACTTCGGAACTTCCTCGCACTTCTGGATCACACCAACCTGGAACTGCATCTTGGCGAAATCATCGTAAGTGATCTCTTCTTTTGCTTCCAGATCAATGAAACGGCTCTCGTCGCCTTCGCCTGCATCAGCCTGTGCAGCATCTTTTGCTGCCGGCGCATCTGTCGCACCGGAAGCAGCAGCCGCAGCGCCCTCGCCCTCAGCAAGGCCCAGTCTTCTCTGCTCTTCTTCGTACTCAGCCCGCTGCTTCTCCTGAATCTGCAATGTGACAGGCTCGATCTCCTTCCAATCCATTCTTGCGAACAGGATCTCCGGTGTCGCGGTGACTTTGTTTCCGCTTGTGTACAGACCAAAGGTCGCCGCATCGTCGTAAGAACGAAGTTCAGCATTCAGCTGTGCAGCAATCTTCTTCGCCGTATCCGGCAGAAAGTTCTCCAGCAGGCTGGCACCGATCATGATGGACTCGGTCAGGTTATAGAGCACTTCAGAAAGACGGTCAGCCTTCGCCTCGTCCTTCGCCAAGAGCCACGGTGTGGTCTCATCGATGTACTTGTTACAACGCTTGAAAAGCGTGAAGATCTCGGAGATCGCATCTGCCACACGCAGGGCATCCATCTTCTCGACCACCTTATCTCTTGTAGCAGTAACAACTGCCTTCAAGTCTGCGTCCACATCCTCGGTAACGCCCGTGGACTTCACCACGCCGTCGAAGTACTTGTTGCTCATCGAGATCGTACGATTTACAAGGTTTCCGAGGGTGTTGGCCAGATCAGAATTCGTGCGCTCGACGACCAATTCCCAAGTAATGACACCATCATTCTCGAAAGGCATCTCGTGCAGAACGAAGTAACGCACTGCATCCACACCGAAAATGCTCACAAGATCATCGGCATAGAGTACGTTACCACGGCTCTTACTCATCTTCTCACCGCCTTGCAGCAGCCACGGATGTCCGAACACCTGCTTCGGCAGCGGAATATCCAGGGACATGAGGAAGATCGGCCAGTAAATAGTATGGAAACGGATGATGTCCTTACCGATCAGGTGCAGATCTGCCGGCCAGTATTTCTTGAACTGCTCGGTGGAATTACCGTCTGCATCGTAACCGATACCGGTGATATAGTTGGAAAGTGCATCCAGCCATACATATACAACGTGCTTCGGGTCGAAATCTACCGGAATACCCCATGTGAAAGAAGTACGGGATACGCACAGATCCTGAAGTCCCGGAAGCAGGAAGTTGTTCATCATCTCATTCTTACGACTGACCGGCTGAATGAACTCCGGGTGGTTGTTGATGTGCTCAATCAGGCGTGGAGCATACTTGCTCATACGGAAGAAATACGCTTCTTCCTTCGCCGGCTTCACGTCACGGCCACAGTCCGGGCACTTGCCATTCACCAGCTGAGACTCCGTCCAGAAAGACTCACAAGGTGTGCAGTACATACCTTCGTACTCACTCTTGTAGATGTCGCCCTTGTCGTACATCTTCTTGAAGATCTTCTTAATCTGGGCTTCGTGGTCCGCATCAGTGGTACGGATGAACTTGTCGTAGCTCGTCCCCATCAGGTCCCAGATGCTCTTGATCTCACCGGAAACACCATCCACGAATTCCTTCGGTGTGATACCAGCCTGCTTCGCCTTCTCTTCGATCTTCTGACCGTGTTCATCTGTACCGGTCTGGAAGAATACATCGTAGCCCTGATATCTCTTAAAACGAGCGATACTGTCCGCCAGAACAGCTTCATACGTGTTTCCGATGTGCGGCTTGCCCGATGTATAGGCAATGGCTGTGGTAATGTAATAAGGTTTCTTATCCATAACGCCCTCCTGTAAAAGAACTTATTTTGTTCAAAGAACGTAACGTTTCCGTTTCATCTACCGGACATCTAAGCGGTGGTATCCCGATATTTGTAACATCGTTATACACTACAAAAAAGCCCTCGTCCTTATTCTGCATAAAGACGAGAGCCGAAACTTCGTGGTACCACTTTACTTCGCATATTACTATGCCTCACTGGCTGCGGAAATCAATCGACAGCCTCACACTGTAACGGGTGTACCCGGCAGGACCTAATGATAATCACTCGCCCCTGCGACTCCGAGACCATGTTCCTTCCAGAAATTGCCGCTCCGCTCTCAGCCAGCCGGATTCTCTGTATCGGGTTTCAGAAAGTACTCTTCTCTTCCACGTCATTTTCTATGATTATTGGATAAACTATACTCCCCCTTGCGGTTTCTGTCAATTCACTCAAAGGATTTGGCGTAGAATTTCTACCGCAAATATAACGATACAGATCATCCTCGTTCATGCACGATCGTACGTGTACGGTCCTGAATGTTTTTACATACCTCATCCAGTGTACGCTGACCGGCAAAATAAGCCGCTGCTTCTTCCTGGATCACCGCCATGACAGACATGTCGGAAGCCTGTACCGTGCCAACACGTTCAACCAATGAGCGGTAGTCTGCCTTACATGCGTCAGAAACCGCTGGAACAGGTTCCATTCCGAAGTACTGTTCCGGGTGATCTTCCATATTCTGATGTTCCTGATTGATACCTTCTGCCCGCTCATTGGTGATCCGCTCAAATGCCTTGCGGTTCATGGCAATTCCCTCCATGGACGGCACATACCGATACTGCGTTTCTTCATCGAACATATGGCGGATAAAATCCCAGGCTGCTTCCTGGTTCGGTGAAGCTGCGGAAATAGCCAGGGACATTCTCTGCGCGGCAGCAAGGCCATTCCCATCTGGAGAAGGCATGCCGATCACGATTGCATTTCCATCACAGATTGCAGTCTGTTCCGAATAATCTTCAATATCACTGACAGTCGTGTCAGTCAGTGCCAGCATGCGCTGCTCAAAACGTTCCTGATACAGACTTGTACCGAAAAAGTCATCCGACAGATCTTCACCGTCAACCACGATTACCTGATTTGACGGATCCGGTTCGGGCAGAACAGCCAGACCGTATGCTTTCGTAATTTCCAGTGCCTGTTTAAAATCCGCCGAATCAAAGTGTACTTCCTTCTTCCCGTAATCGATATACTGATCTATGTTCACGCTCAACAGCATATCAAGAAGCTCATCGTACAACATATCATCGATTGCCGAAACATTTTCAGGTATTTGATCGACCACATCTTGGAATTCCGAATAGGTCCATCCCGTCCGATCTCCGATCAATTCCTTGTTTCCCAGTAATCCCTGCACTTCAAAACTGACTGGGATCTGAAAGAGTTTGCCGTCCGTCTCAAAAGCACGGAAAACATTGTCAAAATACTCATCCCGGTTCAGGCCTTTGTCCCCATCTATAAAGGTATTCAGGTCAACCAGCACATCCTCGGTGTTGAACTGACTGAATTCTGAGAAATTGCAAAGAATATCCGCTGAATTGCCGCTAAGCAGTTCAAAATAGTACTTCTCGACAAAGTCCTGCTTGCTGCCGGAGCCGGCCTCCACTTCATCCGAATAATCATGCAAACGCACGCGAGCCATACTGTCTGCCCGCAGATTGTATTCCACAATGTAGTCGACAAAATCAGAAGCCGGTATACCGAAAGAAGCGACTTCAATATAAGGTTTCCCGGCATGTGGATTGCTCTGGGCCCGAGTCAGATGCATCACTGACACTTCACTTGAAAATCTCGCTGTCTTCAGATCTTTCTTGTACTTCGTACTGATCACATAGATTTCGTCATTGGAAACCACTTCCAGTGCACCACGTGTCATATTGGCATAGTTGACATCTGTACTGCTCCATGCCAAGAGTGATTCTCTGACATTGCTCTCAATATCGACTTTTTCGATACCATTCAGATTGGAAATATAACTTGTCCCATTGGAAAAAGAAGACGATTCCAGTGCATCCGCATTGACCTTTTTCTTCTCTCCCTTCAATGTAAGTTGCGTGGTATCCAACTCCTGGATGTAGCAAAGATGCTCCTCCCCGGTCTGCTCATTCACGGCGGTTTGAACATATACGGTATCACCGGCCATCACGGTTTTCCCACCAATCACACCAAGATCGAATGTCCCAAGCGATTCACCGGCATCATTGAACTTCTCCACTTTTGTCTCATCAGCAAGCAACACTTCCCCATTCGGAAGTCCAAGGATCTGATTGATCGAATAATACTCACCACGAAGGCTCCAGTTCGTTTCCGGATTTCCTTCTGAAGAAAAACGATAGAACGTAGTTCCCGCTCCAGTCTGTGCCAAAGCAAGGCACTCCCCATTCGAATCAATCGTCGAATCATTGATCATAGTCGCGCCGGGCAGTCTCATATCTGCTTTGCACTGGCCATCCAGACTGAACATCGCCAATCCAACCGGCATATATTCGTCTTCAATCTTCTGCATGGTATCGACCGACCAGCTGTTCATTGCCTCTGTGTATTCGCTCTGCACATCTTCCGGCATAATATAACTGATCCGGTACTCCGTCAGGATCGTCCCATTTGCGATCTTTACCCGACTGATGTCGATACTGGCTACCTGCTTGTCCGCGTCAGTCGGCAAGTCCAGCTTTTGCTCCTCCACATTGAAATACGGGTCACTCTCCGCAACGAGCTGTTGTGCGCCTTTTTTTGTCTTTTTCCCGTCTTCTTTCTTCTTACAAGCCGTGGCGGATAACACCATCGACGCAACAAGTGCTGTTGCCAGGCATGTCCGTGCCGATCGTTTCATCGTATGTACCTCCGAATCAAACATCGTTTATTACCATCATTGTACAAATGCACTGTAAAAGAAAAATGACATTTCGGTCACCTAGAAATTAATATTTTCAATGAACGAATAGTCTGGTCATTTTCGGAATAACTTCTTGCTCTTCTTAGAAGGCTTTGTGTTAACCTTTGATATAAGCGTAGTTTGAAGTTTTTTGCGATTTTTTACGGCGCGGCCGGAGTTTTTCCATATTTTTTCCACGGATGGGCAGAAGCGTGGAAATTATACGGAAACTTCGGGGATCTAGGCGGCGCAGAATATTAGTTGCACGTCATTCGTCGCGCGTGATGTTCTTCACCCACTTGTACTTCATATAGTGGATGTACACGGCCGGGATCTTGACGAACTCGTCCAAGGTTAGGAGTGCCGCCACGGCCACAACCGGGAGTTCCCAGACAAAAGCAGCCAGAAGTCCGATTGGCACGACCACGCACCACAGTGTTACGCAGTCGCAGATCATGCCGAACTTCGTGTCGCCGCCCGCGGGAAAAATACCGCCGATGATTGTGGAATTCAGGGAGTTTCCGATAATGTAGTAGCCGCCCATCAGGAGCATCCACTTCAGATAGCCATGGGCCACCGCACTCATATCCGTCGGCATCATTAGAACAAGCGGGGTCACAGCAAGCACGACCACACCGCTTGCCACACCGATCAGCAAGGAAAGACGCACGAATCTGCCTCCGGTCTTCTTCGCTTTCTCCAGTTCGCCGGCGCCCAGCATCTTTCCGATGATAATACTTGCACCGGTTCCAAGGCCCCAGCATACACTTGCGATGATACTACGCACGATGGAGGAGATGGAGTTCGCCGCCGTTGCGTCCGTGCCTAAGTGGCCCATGATGACCGAATACATGGTCATACCACCACCCCAGCCGAACTGATTGATCATGACCGGGAAGGAATATTTCCAGAAATCCTTGTGGATGTACTTCTTGCTCAGCACGATCAGTTTCTTGAGACGGAATTTCACCACATCCCCCTTCTTTACGGAGACGAAGACCATTACCAATTCCAGCGCACGGGCCAGCACGGTCGCCAAGGCCGCACCGCGGATGCCCATCTTCGGGAACGGCCCAATTCCGAAGATCAGAAGGCCGTTGAGGATGATATTTACAACAACGCCGATGGAGGAGATGACCGTACTTAACATCGTCTTCTCGCAGATCTTCATGAAGCAGAGATAGGTATCGGTATAGCCAATGGTGAAGTAGCTGATCGCGACGATTCGCAGGTATCTGATTCCACCATCGATCAAAGCCGGATCATTGGTGAATACACGCATCAGCATCGCTGGACACAACAAAGAGGCCATCATAAAGACGAAGCCGGAAATCAGATTGTAGCGCATCACGACGCCCAGTACATCCTCGAGTGTCTTGCCCTCTTTCTTGCCCCAGTACTGTGCGCCCAGCACCATCGCGCCCGTCAGGAACGTGTTGACGAACAGGTAGTATACGAATCCTACCTGGCCCGCAAGGGACACCGCAGACAACGACGTCTGGTCCAGAAATCCCAGCATGAAAGCATCGGAAGCCGAGACCAGCGACGACATGAAATATTGGAACACGATCGGCAAGGTCAGCTTGCAAAGCGTGCGGTAGAAAACCTTCCGATTATCGAAATCCGGGAAAGCCGTTTCTTTCTGATTGATACTCATTTCACTCACTTCTTCTAATTGATTCAGGTCGATCCTGATTGGGTTGGCGCGCTCCGATTAGGCGTTCCCCTCAGAGCTTCATCACAACTTCCGTTGCCAGCCCTGCTTTACTTATTTCTTCGGCAAAAACACTTCCGCATGCTTCGCCGCCTGCAACTTCTCCGTAGTGTGTCGGAATCGCATAAGCCGGTTGGATCGCGGAAACAAGTTCGATTGCTTCCTTCGCATCCATGGTATACGTGCCACCGACAGGAAGAAGCAGCACATCACACTTCACATTCTTTCCCTCTTCGGTCACATCCATATCTCCACAGATATAGTGACGCTTTCCTTCGGCCGTAACGACATATCCTACCCAGTTCTCACGTTTAGGATGGAACTGTTCTTTCGTAGGATTATAGGCAGCCACAACCTCCACATCGATGCCTGCAACCTGAAGCGTATCGCCAGGTTTTACCGCAATGATCTGCGAAGCAAACTGCGGGAATGCTTCCGCAATCAGCGCCGCCGTCGATGTCGGCGCAACAAATTGCGTCTCATCCTTGAGTATTTTTGCAATATCTTCCGGCGAATAGTGGTCGAAGTGATCGTGTGTCACAAAGATCACATCCGCATCATGTGGCTGGAAATCCGCATTGAATCGGAATGGATCGAAGTATAGGATTCTCTCCGCTTCGATTCGGATACTGCTATGGTCGTTAATGGTAATATAGTCGAGCATTTATTTTCCCCCACGTTATGAATTGTTTGCAAATTGATTATATCATGCATAGCAGACTTGTAACCTGATAATGTTATACTATAAGTAGAATCTAAAAAATACAGGAGGTACTTCTTATGGATTCATTGAAAAAATACATCGCTGAGATCATCGGTACATTCGTACTGGTATTCTTCGGATGCGGCACAGCTGCCGTGACAGGTTGTTCTGTTAGCAACCCTGGTGCTTACGCGCTGACAGCACTGGCCTTCGGTCTTGTCATCGTAGCCATGGCTTACTCCATCGGTAACGTATCCGGATGCCACATCAACCCAGCAGTGTCTCTGGCCATGTTCATCAACAAGAAGATTTCTTTGAAAGATATGCTTCTTTACATGTGCTCCCAGGTTGTCGGCGCTGTAGGTGGTGCTTATCTCCTTGCCGCTTTCGTTGACAAGGAAACCGGTCTGGGTACCAATGGTCTCTACCTCGATAGTGTTCCGAAGTCACTCGGCATCGAGATTATCCTGACTTTCGTATTCGTACTGGCTATCTTGGGCGTAACTTCCAAGGTAGAGAACGGTAAGATCGCAGGTCTGGTCATCGGCCTTTCCCTGACACTGGTTCACATCCTGGGTATCGCTTTCACCGGCACATCTGTTAACCCGGCAAGATCCATCGGACCGGCTCTGGTAGTTGGTGGCGACGCACTCCAGAACGTATGGGTGTTCATCGTAGCACCGCTCTTCGGCGCAGCACTCGCAGCAATCATCTACCGTTTCCTCGATCCGGCAGAATCATCCGCCAAGAAGTAATTCCTGCGGGCTAGTGCTTCTACTCAATCTTACGTAGAAACAATGAGGGATGTCTCGAGAACAACTCGAGGCATCCCTTTCTTCATGATACGCAATAATGATATGTCCTGCGCGATATCGTGTGGGTGCGACCTCTGTGTGACCTCTATGCGACCTCTATGCGATATCGTGTGTTGGTTTTACTCCGTCACAACGATGAATTCACGCTTGGTCGGACGGCGCTCTCGCAGGCTGCTCTCATTCTTAATGAATTCGACACAAGCCTCACCGCTCATCGGAGAAGCGTAGTAGAAACCTTGTACGAAGTCCGCACTGCTCTCCACGACCATATCCAGTTGTTCGCCTGTCTCCACGCCAATCACCACGGTCTGGACTTCCATCTTCCGCAGAAGATCGATCAGGTTCTCGAACAGCATCTTATCCTTCGGCGAAGTCTCGGCCGCCTCCAGCGTATGACGATTGAACTTCACCTGTGAGAACGGCAGCACCGTCAGATGTCCGATGCTCGCCTGTACAATGCTCATATTATCCACAACGAACGTAAAGCCCATAGCCGCCATCTGCTCTAGATTGGGAAGAAGCAAGTTCAGCGAAGTCATCATCGCAGACTCCTCGATCTCGAATACGATCTGCGTCCGCTCAATCCCATACTCATCTAGGATCTCACACACTTTAAGCGGGAAAGACTGGCTGGCCATCTCGGAAACCGAAACATTGATATGTACCGACTGTACGCCGAGTTCCATCTTCTCCGTCTGCTTCAACCATTCGCACGAACGGCGCAGAACAAATTCATCGATCTGTGCCACAAGTCCACGTTTCTCCGCAATCGGGATAAATTCAGAAGGCGGCACCATTCCCCATTTCTCATGTTTGAATCGTGCCAGCGCTTCCACGAACTTCACCTCACCACTTCGGGCCGCGCAGATCGGCTGGAACTCAACCTGCAAGCTCTGTGTCGATATGGCCTGTTCCAGCGCACTCTCCATCTCGATCGCACGGTTAAACTTCGCCAAAGCTTTGTCACTCAATGTCACCATATCGCCCTTCGGCAGTGACGGCATCATGATCTCGACCACACGATATAAGTCTTCTCCAGTGGCAAAAGAACCCGTCTCGGTCATCTCGGCTACCGTATCCATCAGGGTGATCTCCAGTCCACGGATGTGCCACGGCTCATCGAAGCGCGTCTGAATCGTCCGCAGAAGTGACTCATGAGTAAAGATGGAAGTACTGACGACTGCGAACTGGTTGCTCATCAGACGGAAGGCCCAAGCTGCAGGAAGTGTACGTTCCAGTTTTCTTGCATCTGCGGCGGCAGCACGCTTTCTTGTATCCGGGCTGCTCGGTGTCTTCTGACGACGAAGTCTGGAGCGTTCCTTCAGATCGGGTGAGAAGGTGGACAGATAATCTGCCACACTACGCATGGTTAAGTTACCTACTGCATAACCGAATATCGAGTTGATCCGTCGGATATTCTCAACTTTGACAACGATGACATAGTACCGTACCTTGCGTGCAATCAGTTCATCCGTATAGGCCATCATCGCCTCAAGGTTAAGAAGTCCCGTCAGATGATCGATCATGTTCTCCGGGCGTTGCAGGACAAGCGAAGCAATCAGCATCGCAGCAACGATGGCAAAAGACGAGATGAACCATGTCGGCCGCATGATCTGCGTAGCCAATATGGCAAAAGAACATATGCCGAAACCGCCGCCGATGAGGACTACGCCGGAAGATTCTCTCTTCTTCCTTCTTACCAATGCATACACCGCACAGAAAGTCGAGAGCAAGACCGCCCCCACATGTGTCAGCAAATAGATGGCCGACACAGCGTCACAGAATAATTTCGGCAACCGGTCTATGTTGCGATGTACGGCAACCACGGCCAAACACATTATCGCATCCACGAAAGAAAGCAGAATCGCCGCGGTAAAAATCCGGTTGCGGATAAGCGGAAGCTGTCGTTTGCTGAAGAAATGAATCAGCAGAACAGACAGCAAGACTGCTGCGCATATCGGAAACTCATAAGAATATTCCATCCCCCAAGGCATATCGGGCTCCTTCCCAAATCATCAAGCTAATCATCCTCTTGTTCCTTGCATGTGACTTCCCCCCTTCACACGCTCATGTTTATTTTACTTCTGCATCTATTAAAAAACTATGAAGGTTTCGTTAGGTTTTTTCATCATCATGCCTTTCTTTCCATTGTGATAGAATGTACTTGTTATGAATCGATTCGAACAGAGAAAGGAGACACGCCAACGATGAAGTCGATCCTAGAGTATGCACGGAATGAACAGCGCACTTTCGATGAGTTTCCTTTCAATGCCATCGACGCACTCATTTACGCCGAAGCCACCTACTTCCAGTGGGAATATCTGCTTCCGAATATTTGGACACAGGAATGGCCTTATCGTCTTTCCGATTCCATGTTCCTACACGAGATGCCAAGAACGGACGAAATGCCACTCTTCGGCCAATATGCAGCCGACACGTCCAAGAACATGAAGCTCATCGACACGCTTCGACTGAGTCGCCGCTTCAGAAATGTCTCCGTCTCTCACCTTTGTGCCCATACAAAAGCATCGGAAGAGATCCAGTTCGCCGCGGTATGCTTCCATATGCCGGACAACATTTGCTACGTCGCTTTTCGCGGCACCGACGGCACCCTCATCGGCTGGAAAGAAGACTTCCAGCTCGCTTATAAATATCCGATCCCTTCTCAGGAACAAGCTTCTCGCTATCTGAATTACCTCGCACAGGAGATGGCCCCTTCCACGCGGTTCTATATCGGCGGACATTCCAAAGGCGGCAACCTGTCCATCTACGCGGCGACAGAATGCAAAGACTCCATCAAAGAACGAATCTTAGGTGTCTATTCCTTCGACGGTCCGGGCTTCTCTTTCAACCTATCCGAGACCGAGGCCTATAAGGCCATCGCAGATCGCGTATACCACCTCGTACCTTCCGCCTCTTTCGTCGGCATGCTTCTCCAGAGCGCACCCGGCACACGCTTCATCGCCAACCACGCACTCTGGCTCACGCAACACAGTCCTTTTACCTGGGAAGTCGGAACCGATGACTTCGATTATGTTCCAGAATGGAACCGCAGTGCACAGACTCGTATTGCCGCAGTAAATCAGTGGCTAGGCAGCATCAACTACGAAGAACGCGAAGCCTTTGTCGAGATGCTCTATCGCATTGCCACCTCATCCGGCGCCAACAACCTCTTCAGCCCGGAGGACTCCTGGGCTACACGCGTCGGCTATATCGTAGACGCGACCCGTTCGATGGATGGTCAGTCCCGCGCCCGCATCAACGAGACCATCAAGCTACTGGTCCTTCTTACCCTTCGGATGCGTCACTGATCCATTCTTTCCATGTGAAAAGGAGCTGCTCCGAAGAGCAACTCCTTGTGTCACATTTGCTAAGTTTTCGTGCTTCAATGAAGCAAGTCCGTCACATTAATACCCGTTATAAGGAGTAATATCCTTGGCACTCACTACCTCAGCTCCTGTTTCCGAATCGGTGTCTACTACCGGTGCAACGGCTACGTCAGCCTTCGCTTCATAAGTTTCGGTCTTCTCCGGTTCAGCAGTTTCTGCAACTTCTGCAGAGTCTCCCATCTTCTTACCGAGGTAATCCGGCAACTGCATACCAGCCATCTCGAAAATCTCGTTCATCGGCGGGACACTCTTCATGAGACCGGAGATGAAGTTTGCGGTAGAGCTCTTGCCATCTCCACCGGCACCTGCGCCGCTGTCCCAAACAGTAACCTTGTCGATCTTCAGATCGCGGATTGCTTCTACCTGGATCTTCATGAGCTGCTCCATCTTGTCTGCCAACATGAGCATCATTGCATCCTTAGCATTACCACCGGCTGCTGCAACGATCTTCTCGAAACCCGCAGCCTGCTTGGTCAAGATCTCCTGCATACCACGAGCTTCAGCTTCCATCTTCGCGTAGATCGCGTCTGCTTCACCGGCTGCCTGTCTTCTGATCTTCTCAGCTTGTGCCTCCGCAGCAAGTTCCATCTCTCGCTTACTGATCTCAGCCTTAACGATAACGTCGGCTTCGAGGGTAGCCTTCTCACGAGCGGAACGGGAAAGCTCAGCTTCCTTCTCTGCTGCGTATGCTTCTTCAAGTGCTTTAGCTGCCTGAACTTTCTCAGCTGCGGTAGCAAGTCTCATCGCCTCAGCGGCTTTCTCACGACGTACAGCCTCAGAATTTGCAACTTCAATCTTTGCCTGGTTCTCACCCTGGATAGCCATGGAGTTTGCAGATGCAACCTGGATACGCTGATCCTTCTGGGCCAAAGCCTCACCGATAGAACCGTCTCTTTCTTTCTCCGCAACGTTCTTCTTCGCGTCGTTGATTGCCTTTGCAGCAGCTTCCTTACCAAGTGCGCTGATGTATCCGGACTCATCGCTGATATCTGTAACGTTTACGTTGATCAGACGAAGACCGATCTTCTTCAACTCTGTCTCCACGTTTCTGGAAACAGCCTCGAGGAACTTATCACGGTCGGTGTTGATCTCCTCGATATCCATGGTCGCGATAACCAGACGGAGCTGACCGAAGATGATATCCTTCGCAAGTTCCTGAATCTCAGAAAGCTTGAGGCCGAGGAGACGCTCAGCAGCGTTCTGCATGACACCGGGTTCTGTCGAAATACCTACTGTAAAGATAGACGGTACGTCGATACGGATGTTCTGACGGGAAAGTGCAGAACGAAGATCGACAGCGATGGAGATTGGGGTCAAGTCCAAATACTGATAGGACTGAATGACCGGCCATACGAATGCCGCACCACCATGAATACACTTGGATGAGCGTGCGGTTCCGTCGGCATTCTTACCAACTTTACCGTAGATGACCATGATACGGTCAGACGGACATTTTCTGTACCTAGACAAGAAAATCAGAAACAACGTAAATACCAGAACAGCAATCACAACAATTAAGCAAATTACTTCAAATGGCATTTTCAACTTCCTCCTATAATTAACTATGTTTGGTCACAATCAGTGTTGTACCCTTTGTTATACCGATCACCGTCACCTGTGTACCGGTGGGGATCTTCTCATCCTCGTCCGTGACCGCCTCAAATTCCATCAGCTGGTCCTGGACTTCTACCATCACTTTGCCGGGTTCTTTGCGCTGTCCCGGAATCGGAATGTACACTTCTCCGGAACGGCCCAGCGCGTATTTCACATTCAATGTTCCATCCGATTGGATCTTCTGCATGCCCCAAAGCGCCAGTCCCATCAGGAACAGTGCGGCAAAGCCGCAGACAAATGCAAGAAGGCTTGCGCCCCAGACGGGTAATCCGCCCTTCAGGAACAGGAGTCCCGACCAACCGAAGATGCAGAAAAATGCAATGATACCCTGCATCGTAAAGAGTCTGAATCCCGAACCATGTACATGGTCTGCTCTGTCCACGTATGTTCTTCCATCCGGAAGATCCTGATCCGGAATACCTACGTCCGGTCCGTTGACCATCGGTACATGAGGGAGCGCCTCAGCCAAGTAGATATCACCGCTATGAACATCCACCACGATTCCGTCCTGAATCTCGGCAAACTCGTGCGCGACATGGCCGATGTGATCGTGGCCGGCGTCCATATCATGATTGTAATCGTAAGATCCATCATGCGTCAATATTTCTTGATGAATATCGTGACCCACATCATGGCCGAAATCGTGACCCGCGTCGTGACCGAAGTCACCATGTGGTTGACCGAAATCGCCATGTCCGATACTATGGCCGACATCATGGCCAAAGTCGTGGCCGACATCGTGTCCAATATCATGTCCAATATCATGGCCCATGTCATGACCGACATCGTGACCCATGTCGTGGCCGTGACCGAAGTCGTGACCATCGCCGCCACCCATATCGTGACCATCCATATCGCCTGCGTGGGACGCCGCGCCGATCATAAGCAGTACAAACTGTAAAATCAGAAGAACGCTAAATGCAACTGCGATGCAGGCAAAAATCTGTTCAGGCAGATTCAACGCTTCAAACCAATCCATTAAGAATTTCATAATGTTCCTCTTTTCAAATCTCTTGCAAGAGCCGTTCGGCTTCCTTCTTCATTACGATTGATAAATGTGCGGTGTACAGGATCGTCATCATCTTCGCGACCTGTTGCTTCGATGTCTGCTGGTAATTGAAATCACCATTTTCCACCGCCCGATCGATGATGTCATTCAGTTTCGTCTCCGCTCGGATCGGGTCTACCGGAGCAAGTGCCATCAATGCGCAGAACGCTTTGTACACTTCGTTATCCTGGTGCCCGGCCATGCTCAGTATCTCGAGAATTCCTTCCAACGAGAAAACGTCTTTCAAGTAATTCAGCAACGCCAGCCTGACAAAACGATCTCGGTCGTACATCTTGCGAACCGGTGATTCTACGAATCCGCGCTTCACCCAATTCTGTACCGTGTGCGCTTCCACACCGAGCAACTGCGTGATCTGTCGAAGCTGCATACCTTCCAGAAGAAACATTGGCGAAAGGATCTCATCCACGTTCTTCAATTTCTCCGGTGAAACTTCGATAAATGTACCGGGAAGCATCACACCCATGATCCATCCTCCTTTCAATCGTAATCTTGGCACAATCTTATCACACGGTCACATGACCGTCAAGAAAGTTCGAGCGATGGTTTTACCAAAATAGAAGTTCTATTCCGCTGTATCGTCGGGAAAAGCACTTGCTTTCTCTTCGAGCGTTCGTCTTCGCATATCTCGAGAACGATTCCTTCTGAAAAATATAGAGGTTACTCTGTATTAAGGGTATAATGTAAACAATATCAGTCCGTGCGAGGCACAGGCTACGAACACGAAAGAGGACTTATCCATGGCCATGCAGAAGAGTACTTTTACCAGCAGTAATGGAACAACCGAAATCACATATTTCACCTGGGCTCCTTCCGTTCCAGCGCGCGGCGTCGTGCAGATCGTTCACGGCATGTGCGAATACATGGGACGTTATGAGGAACTAGCCGAACATCTCGCCGACAAGGGCTTCGTGGTTTGTGGCGAAGATCACCTCGGACATGGTCAAAGTGTCGGCGAGCACGATACGTTCGGCTACTTCGGCAAGAACGACGGGGACAGATATCTCGTGGAAGATGTGGAGAAGCTTCACCGCATCATGATGAGCCTCTATCCTGGGAAGCCATATATCGTACTTGGGCATTCTATGGGTTCTTTCATCACGCGGAACTGGTTTACCCAGTACGGCGACGATTGTGACGGCATTATCCTCTCCGGTACAGCCCGCAACAATTCTCTGGTCGGCCTACTTATCGCGCTTGCGAAATTCCAACGCTTCTTCGTACGAGAGAAGAAGCCCGCCAAGCTGATCTCAAGAACCATCAACAAACAGTATATGAAGCGTATCGCCGAGCCGTTCTCCGCTTCGGACTGGCTCTCCTATGACAAAGAGATCGTCAAGAAGTATTCTGGCGACCCGTTCTGCACATTTACTTTCACCCACTCCGCGTATATCGACCTGTTCCACATGCTTCGCGCATGCAACAGTGATGAGTGGTACGGCTCGATTCCGAAGAATAAGCCAATCCTTCTAATTTCCGGCGACGAGGATCCGGTCGGTGACTATGGAGAAGGACCGCAGGAGATCTATGACAAACTTCAGGCCGCAGGTCAGGACAAGGTCACGCTCGACATCCGTCACGGCATGCGTCACGAACCTCATAACGAGATTGGTCGCGACGCCGTCTATGAGCGTCTAGCCGCCTATCTCATCGACAACTTCGCCCGTAAAGTATCCCCAGGATGAATACAGCAACCATTACGAATCACGTTCGTCCAATACCACTTGGACCCGATTGTTTATCGTTTGCACAACACTATCCATATCTTTATTTCCTGAGAAATAATGGGCAGATTCTTCCAACACTATATCGATGATTTCTATATCATAATAGTAAAAGTGATGTGTTGAATCAAAGAAATCCAAGAAACTTTGTATCTCATCTTCTGAATAGCTGTTCAGTCCTAGAACATCACTATCCCATTCACCACCAGCATCCCAATAATCCATATGATCTTCCGGATGTTCATAGCAATCCATCATCTCAGAAAGAACATCTCGCCGCACCATTGGTGAATAAGGGCAACCAAGCCAATCCGGTGTGTATCTTTGGACTTCTTCACTTAACATGTACTTGATAAAGTCCCATGCCGCCACATTATTCCGGCATGCAGATGAAATAGAAATCAGATAGGAATAATCGACACATGCGTCACACTCGTGGCCCATAGGATACCCACTCACTACACCTGTTTCACTCTTGCGTTTCTCAGTATTTGTTATCGGTCGATATGTATAAGTCAGGTAGTTGTTCCCTCCTTCTCCATCTACCGACTCTCGGAATAACATGATTGATTCATCGTAAATCATCTCAGCCTCTTCGTTTGACATACAATACTCGTTACAAAGACAAAGTAAGTACTGAAATGCTTCGCTATCGAAATTTGCTTGATTGAGATCTCGATTTACAAAACTATCCATATCCATCGCAAGCATCTTCTTCAAGTACGCTTCCTTCGTCGTCCATGTAAGGAAGCGAATATCAGATGCACTTTCAAGATAGTTATATGTATCTTTGTACGTTCCACACTCGCTCAATGCACATCTCGAATTGAGTTCAACCGACATGAGCATCATACCGATTGGCACACTCATCAGTCTGCCTTGTTGCTGAACCTGCGTAAATAGTGGGGACATAAACTGTTGTTTCCACTCCTCGCTCTCTTCACACCACTGGGGGTACAAATCCTGAATAAAACCACAATTGTCCAAATAAGCAGAACCTATCTTATCCCCGATTCCATTCTCTCGAAGAATCAGATCCGGTCCTTGGCCGGAAACCACATCCTTCCAAAGCAATTCTTCCGAAGCATCATATACCGCAGAGTAATCGACATCACCATCTTCATCCAAGTACTTCGTCTCATCAATAGAACAATAATAATCTTTCAAGACGATTCTGTAATCTTCATTCTCTTTATTGAACTTATAGATTGCCCAATTCAACCATTCTGAACCCGAGGCATCCACACAAGCAAGCGTCAACGTCTGTTTATCTTTCGCGTCGCCCTCCCCAGGAAACAGAAGACTCGCTCTTCCTTCGATATCAAAGAGTACCACGCGGTCAAGTTGATTAGAAACTGCAAAACAAGCATTCGAAAGTAGCATCGTACTATTCACCTCGGAATTCGCAAACGAAACAAGATTTGTAAGTACGCCCCGTTCATCAAAGAACCAAATACCATCCGTATCCCTGACTAACTGTCTCCCATTTTCAAAACAGAACTCCTCCCACTTCACATTGTCCTGCTCGTTCTGAATTTGTGAGCCTTGCCCATCAGCATCAACTTGCCAAAGTTGTTTAGGCATTCTTTCAGTATTATAGGCATATAACTGATCCTGAATCCAGAAGAACTTGTTTCCAGATATACCCGATTTCGTTCGGAAAACTTCTTCTCCTGTTTCAATGCTGTAGCCAATCATTACTTGTCCAAAGTCATTCAACACCATCGCATATACAACAGAATGACGAAAACCAATTACTCTAAGAAAAAAGCCTTGTTGCTCAACATCCTTCGACAAATCAACATGGATGATGTTACTCATTTCCTCTTTCTCCAGATTCACTTCATACACATCCATCATCGGCCCAAAGAATCCGGCAAAAAACAGTCGTCCTTCTTCGTAGAAACCTCGACCTCCATTGTCATACACATATGGAGTCTCTTGTGAGAAACTAGAAATAAACAATCCCTCTTGATCATACCGTTCGACCGAGATACACTCGTCAGATGAAACAAAGAGAAACTCCTCGTTTGCTGACAAAGCGGCACCCAGAATTCTGTGTGCAGTATCTGCTTGGTCCACGCCACTTATCATATCTACGGCTTGAAAATACTGCTCGGAAAGATTGCTTTGAGAAATAGAGAGTGACATTTCCTTACTCGAGTCCCCATTTCCGACCTCACGCTTGCTCTGAGAGAGTGAGCAACTAGGCAATATACCCAATAGCATAATGATGACTAGCCCAACGGCTAATTTTCGTTTCATGTTGCTCTCGCTCATGACTTCCTCACATCAGTACTATAAATTGGTAGATATCCACTTTTAATAAGATCATCGTATGTGTACTTTTTCTCAACTTCCCATGATGTTCGTTGTACTGTTCTTTTATCGCTGAGGCCACACTGTTCAATTACATAAACACAATTGCTTCCGGTAGCCACTACCATCATAGCGTGCCCTTTGCCACCAGATCTATAGAATACGGCATCACCAATTTTGAGTTTAGCATAACAGTTTTTTATTATACTCTTATTTTCATTTTTGCTCAAAAATGATTTTGTATCAGTATATGAACCAATACTATAGCCCCCAACTGTTTTCAAATGGTAGGTGCTATAACTACCACTCTTTGCACAACTTAAGAATGTGGAAGTATCAATATCTTCAATCCGTAAAGAATTGTTACAGGATCTCCATGCTACAGCTACAGCAGTCGAACAGTCGTTGCCTATTCTTAGATTTTTGCAACCATCAAACTTTCTGAGATCAATTTGAACTAAATAACTTCTACTCAGCAGGTTAGTTTCAGTCACCTTACTACGTTGCACATTATGCATACAACAACAGGAAGCAAAGTCTTTCAGCGAATAATCTGCTAACTGAGTATATGGCATACCCTGATACCAAGTATTTTTCTTATAACTAACTGTTTTATCGCTCTTTTCACTCACTGTAATATCGGCTTCTATATCCCATACAACTTTCGCTTGTGCGTAAATGTTACTTTTCACTTTGTCTTGATTGTAAGTCGTCGTCGCTGCCTGTTTCTGTGATTTCATCATCGAAACTGAGTTCACAAAAGTAACTAACGCTACCAAGCCACATATCACCGCATTCTTAATTCTCTTGTTCATAGTCATCCTCCCAAATCAAACTTCTATAATTCTATTTTTTTTTTTTCAAAATGCAAGTCTTCTTTACTTTTTGTCTCATTCTGTACAGCGCTTCAAGCATCAAGCTCAAGGTTTCTTCCTCGGAAGAAAGACTTGTCTGGGGAATAAGTGAGAAAGAACGAGTCTATTCTGTTCACCTCCGGTGATGAGAATCCATTGGGCGACTATGGCGAAGGGTCTCATGAAATTTACGACATGCTCCACGTCTCAAGGCTGATGAGCTGAAACGCGACTAAATGCAAGTGATTTAAGCAAGTTTTGGTTAATCTGGAGTTCTGCTCAAGTGCTGGGGGCATGCGACGGGTGGATTAGCAAGGCGGATTACGAACCGCAGGCCGAGTTCGTCCTAGAGCGTAGAAAAGGGATTGTCTCTTTGTGAAGAATTCACTTTTGAGGCAATCCCTGCTTCTAGATTACAAATGATTTATTTGACTTACACGCGGTTGTAGTTGATGAGGCAACCCTTGAGGATGATCTGACGCTCTTCATCGGTCAGTTCACCCAGTGTCAGCTCGAACTCCTTGAGTCCGTCTGCGCCGACTGCATAGGCCTTGATGATCTCCGTCTTGTTCTCGACCGCTTCACGGATACCTGGGATGAAGATGTAATCCATCTTCTTGAACGGGAGTTCTCCCTCCTTGATGAGGAACGGCAACATACCCCAGTTGATGAGGTTGCTTCTGTAACGCTTGGTTGCGTACTCGTTTGCAATGTTCGCCCATCCGCCGAGCACTTTCTGGCAGGAAGCAGCCTGCTCACGGGCGGAACCGTCACCTGGCTTCACAGCGAAGATGGTAGAACCGATACCGGTGTTCTTGCCACAAACATCTGGGAAATCCTTCTTGATCGTCGCCATCACTTCGTGGAATTCCGGGTAAAGCTCGCAGAGCTTCTCGCCTGCTTCACGGCTCTTCTCGATCTTCTGAATCTCCTTCGCACGGCCCACATACTCCGGATCCTTACGGCTCAGTGTAAACTCAGCCAGACCCAGCGGGTTGGAACGGAAGGAAGAAGTCTCACCGGACGGGATCAACTCATCGGTCGTGGTAACCGGATCGTGGATCTCGGAGACACAACGCAGAACCAGGTTATCGGTCAGAGCAACCATAGCCGGCCAGTCCTTGATGTTCGGGCCGAAGTGGATCTCGTGATCTGGATCTGCGACGCCCTTGGAATCGAATACGCGGTTCTCATAAATCTTCGAATCGAAGAAGTACTTGTACTTGCCGAACTCACCGTCGAATTCGGTTGCTGCGGTCAACTCGCCTTGGTTCGCTGCCGTTGCGGCGATCGAACGTGCATCCATAAGTGCAACAGAAGAGATCTGACCATTCTGGAGCTTGGAACCTTCACGGTTCGGGAAGTTTCTCGTAGAGTGACGGATACTGAATGCATTGTTGGCCGGTGTATCACCTGCACCGAAGCACGGTCCGCAGAAAGCGGTCTTGATGATGGCACCTGTCTCCATGATGGTCGCTGCACAACCGTTACGAACCAGTTCCATATATACAGGCATGGAAGCCGGATATACGTTCAATGTAAACTCGTTGCTTCCGATGTACTTACCCTTGAGGATATCTGCCGCTGCGCAGATGTTCTCGAATCCACCGCCGGCGCATCCTGCGATTACACCCTGGTCGACCATCAGCTTACCATTTCTTACCTTGCTTCTCAGAGAGAAATCCACAGCGTCACCAAGTGAAACTTTCGCACGCTTCTCTACATCGTTCAGGATGTCGTCGAGGTTCGCCTTCAGGTCTTCGATCGTATAGGTGTTACTTGGGTGGAACGGCATAGCGATCATTGGCTTGATCGTGGACAGGTCAATCTCTACGACGCCATCGTAGTAAGCCACTTCGCCCGGATTGAGTTCTTTGTACTCATCGACACGTCCGTGTGTCTCGTAGAAGCCCTTCACCTCGTCATCGGTCTGCCAAATGGAAGACAGGCAGGTGGTCTCTGTGGTCATAACATCCACACCGATACGGAAGTCAGTACTTAGGGATGCTACACCAGGACCTACAAACTCCATGACCTTATTCTTTACATATCCGTTGGCAAAAACAGCGCCAATGATTGCAAGGGCTACGTCCTGTGGACCCACGCCCTTCATCGGTGCACCCTTGAGGTAGATAGCCACTACACCCGGCATGTTGATGTCATATGTCTGGCAGAGAAGCTGCTTGACCAATTCCGGACCACCTTCACCCATTGCCATGGTACCCAGTGCACCATAACGGGTGTGGGAGTCAGAACCGAGGATCATCTTGCCGCCACCGGCCAGCATCTCACGTGCAAACTGATGGATAACAGCCTGATGCGGTGGTACATATACACCACCGTACTTCTTCGCACAGGAAAGGCCAAACATGTGGTCATCTTCGTTGATGGTACCACCGACTGCACAAAGAGAGTTGTGGCAGTTGGTCAGCACGTACGGAACCGGGAACTTCGTCAGTCCGGAAGCACGAGCAGTCTGGATAATACCAACGAAAGTAATATCGTGGGAGGTCAGCTTATCAAACTTGATCTTGAGCTTGTCCATGTTGCCGGAAGTATTGTGGCTCTGCAAAATACCATAGGCAATGGTCTCTTTCTTTGCTTCTTCTTTGGTGATCGACTTACCGGTCTTCGCAGCAATCGCAGCAGCCGCTTCGTGATTGTCCGGAATGATCTCTGTACCGTGCAGCAAGTATGCGCCGGAATCAAGTAATGAAATCATAATGTTCCTCCTGAAGTATATTTCACATTGTAAAATGGAAATAGATGTATCTAATCATTCGACACATCTATTATATGGAAATCAGGCAAAGTTTCAAGTTTTCTACTTGGATTTCTCCTTGTGGTTCAAGATTTCAGAAGCAAACAAATTATCCTCTGTTATTGCCTGTCTTCTCTGCACAATCCGCGGGATATTTCTATTAGAAGACACGTGAATCCGACTTGCAGTACTGTATAATAGAATCATTCGATTGGAATTCATTCCTAAAGAAGCATTCTGACTAAAAAGAACAGTCACTGTGTTCCAACTCAGGAGGATAAGAAAGTGATTCGAAATTGCAAAAATTGCGCCGGCAGACTCATCTATGATGTCCAGAAGCACGGTCTGTCTTGTGGAAGCTGCGGCACGATCTTTCCAATCAGTGCCTATGAGAACTTGTCTTCTTCAACAGACGATAAGAATTCCGACAACCTAGAAGACGAGATGCTCGATGTGAACATCTTCGCTTGTAGTTCGTGCGGTGCTGAGATTTCTGTAACCGACACAGAAGCGTCGACTTTCTGTATCTACTGTGGAAATCCGAATGTCATCTTATCCCGTGTAGGAAAGATGAAGAAGCCGGATGCCATCCTGCCTTTTACCATTTCCAAAGAAGACGCGCTTCGATCCGTACGCGAACATCTAAATAAGGGATTCTTCGTACCTAGGTCCATCAAGAACTTCGAACCTGAGATGATGCGTGGAATCTATATTCCGTACTATGTAACGAAGGTTGAGACGGATTCCAGAGTAGTCGTTGCCGTGACCACTTCAAATGGCAAAAGAAGTAGCACGCACTATCATATACGCGCTGGATACGCATCGATGCCCTACGTGTCTACGGATGCCTCCACCATGCTCTCTGACAATCTTTCACAAAGAGTAGAGCCTTATCGTCTGAAAGAACTTGAAGAATTCAACGAGAACTATCTCCTTGGTTTCTATTCTGACCAAGCGGATATCAATCGTCTCGAAGCGAAGGAAATGGCCAAGCAGCGTGCACACGAAGCGGTGGATGAGAAAGTTCTCTCGGAATTTGGCTCGAATGCCCATTTCTACCGTAATGTATTTGCAGGCGAGATCTACGAGGAACCGAAGCTGGTCATGCTCCCGGCATGGTTCTTGACACTCCGGTACAAAGATAAGCCATACACCATCGTCGTAAATGGTCAGACCGGCAAAACCGTCGGCGGCATGCCATGGAACAAAGCAATTTTTGTCGCCTTGGTCGTGTTACTCTCCATCGTATTTGCCGTAGCAGCCACGTTCATCTTCTATGGACTATTCTATGTACTTGTCCATGCCAAGCACACGCGGAACTCCAGCAAAACAAAAGGCAAACTCATCGGCCTGATCATAGCCGCCATTGTGGCTGCATTCTCTGCTGGTATCAGTAAGATCCGCAAAGTCTTGGCTTCTATTTCACGTGTCACAGAGAATTCTCTCATCTCTTTCGTCAGTAAGAGACAGAAAGGAGACTAACATGAGTGTAGAAATGGTACTCGCTTTACTTTTTGCCATCCCATTAGGCATTGGTCTTGCGCTTTATATCGTTGCTTCCTTGCTCGAACGTTCCAATAATTTTGGTGACTCAAGAGCGGGATTGGCTGATTTCTCGGATCAAGGTCATTTTCAGGGGCGGAAATCCTGGAACAATATTAATCCGGACTCCACGCCGCTTCCCCCTACTTCTAACCCGATCATTCTCGCACATCGGGAGGAAATAGCGGCCAAGAAGCAAAGTGAACAAGCTCTCCAATCATCAGAGAGCCATGAAGCACGTCATCGGAGAAGATGGGAATGAATAAAACATGTAAAAATTGTGCAGGAAGACTTATCTACGAGTTTCTAGATGTAAACTTCTATGCTTGCAGTGCCTGTGGCGCCGAGATTTCTGTTACAGATACCGAAGTTTCCACGTTCTGCATATACTGTGGAAACCCTACCCTTCTGTTCTCTCGTATTGGCAAAATGAGGCGGCCGGATTCTATCCTTCCTTTTACCGTGACAAAGGAAAAAGCACTGAAGCTTGTCACGGAGCGACTCCACCAAGGATGCTTCATTCCGAAAGAAATCAAGAAAATCCAGTCGGAACAGTTGCGGAGTATCTACATCCCCTACTATGTGTCACATGTGGAATACGATTCTTCCATACTCTTCTGCGCTTCACAGAAAGACAATCCTTATCGCTTACGTTCCGCTTACGCATCCATGCCGAATGTGACAACGGATGCTTCGAAGGTCATAGATAATGAGCTGTCCCAGCGCATTGAGCCTTACCATCTTGAGAAACTGGAGGATTTTAATGAGAACTATCTCGTCGGGCACTATGCGGATATGCCCGACATGCAGATCGAAGATGCAAAGGAAATTGCAAAATCCCAAGCACGAGATGCCTATAACAGATCGATTGCAGAAAGCATCGAAGGGGCTCCGAAACCAGTTATCGTCGCCGAACGCTACCGTGCGGAAATATATGATCCACTCAAGATTGTCTTGCTTCCAGCATGGTTTCTAACGATCCGATATCAGGATCAGCCGTATACGCTCATCGTAAATGGCCAAACCGGCAAAGTAGTTGCCGGCTTGCCATGGGACAAGAAGCGTTTCTGGCTACTTATGGTCGCGCTGACGCTCTGCTTCTCAATCATTTGCTTCTTTATTTCTTGGGGTGTTCTCTCCATTCAAAAGCGAGATCTACTTGGCGCGTTTAGTGGATATATTACAGCATTTTTTCTGGTCGTGATTGGGTACATCATACTCAGCGCAAGGAAGATTCGAAGAATCATCGCTTCCATCCGCCGCACTTGCGCGAACCCTCTACATGAGTATGTCAACAATCGTCAGGAAGGAGAAGCGTAAGTATGTCTTGGAAGATTGCTATATCTATACTATTCGGACTTGTAATGGGTGTCAGTATTGCGCTCACGATTTTGGCTTACTTACTCCACAAATCGAACAACCTAGGGGATAGCAAAGCGACGCTCCATCATTTCGGTTTAGGGAAGACCCACTTCACGCACTACATCGATGATGCCAAACGCGACACCCCACTTACTGACCTTAAAAATCCGGTTATTCTGGCGCATGATCATTCATCCGAAGAAGCGTAATTCTTCTTTGGTCCGCCTTGCAAATGGCATAAAAATTCCCTCGCATCATGATGACACGAGGGAATGAATAGATAGTTATTTCAGTCGTTTCTCCAGCTCATCGACGATGATTTGAAGTGCCTTGATTCGTGCGTATTTCTTATCGACGGATTCGAGGATGTGCCACGGTGCGAATTTCGTACTGGTCTTTCTGATCATCTCATTGATCGCGGTCTCGTAGACATCCCACTTCTCACGATTACGCCAGTCTTCATCGGTGATCTTCCACTGTTTCTCCGGTGTATTCTGACGCTCGGTGAAGCGTTCTAACTGGGTGTCCTTGTCGATCTGCACCCAGAACTTGATGATGACCGCGCCCCAATCGGTCAGTTCTTTCTCAAATTCATTGATCTCGTTATAGGCACGTTTCCAGTCATTCTCCGAGCAGAAACCTTCGAGACGTTCCACCATGACACGGCCGTACCAGGTACGGTCGAATATGGCCACATGACCGTCCTTCGGCAATCTCGTCCAGAAACGCCACAGATAATGGCGAGCCTTCTCATGAGGTTCCGGGCTGGCAATCGGATGCACTTCGTAACCGCGTGGATCCAACGCCTCGGTGATGCGCTTGATATTTCCACCCTTTCCTGCTGCATCCCAACCTTCATATGCGATAATCAGTGGCACTCTCTTTCTGTAGAGACGGTTATGCAGTTCGGAAAGGCGATCCTGCAATGCATTCAGTTTCTCCTTATACTCTTCCTCGGTGAGCTCAACGCCTTCCAACGAAACATCCTTCAACTTCGGCATCTTCACAAGTGGGAACGTGTTCTGAAGAAGTGGAACAGCCTGGGACTGATTCTGCAAAGCAATCTCGATCCCTTCATTCAAGCGATCCAATACCTGGAGTTCGGTCCATTTCTCCGACTTCGCATCGACAATATACCAAGGCGCGGTGGAGGCGTTCGTGTCTTCGAGATACTTCTCAATGATCTTCGCGCATTCGTCGTAGTGGGCATTCTGCCACAGGTCACTCTTGCTGACACGCCACTTCGTATCCTTCGTGGACTGAAGTTCCTTGATTCGATCCTTCTGTTCACCCTTCGAGATGTGCATGAAGAACTTCAGCACAAGATATCCGTTATCTGTGAGCTGACGCTCGAAGCGGCGGATACTGTCGATGCGCTGTTCGTACTCTGAATCGCTGAGATCACCCTTGAGGCGGTCGATGACTACTTCGTTCATCCAGCTGGTGTTATAGAAGCGGAACTTGCCTGCCTCCGGCAAAGCCTCGAAGTAACGGCACAAGAACGGCTTTCTCTTCTCAAGATCTGTCGGCATATCGAAAGTCGCCACGTTATAGAAACGTGGGTCGATGTTGTTGATGACATTTCCGATCAGTGTACCCTTGCCGGCCGTTCCCCAGCCTTCTACGACTACCACGACCGGAATCTTCTTCTCTTTCAGTTTCTGCAAACTGTAGTACAGTACGTCTTCCTGCTCTTTCAGGCGAGCCTTTAGTATATCTTTCTCGGGTTTCTCATTTAAGTAAGCATTTTCCAGCATAATCTGTCTCCCATGTTCATAAACGAAATCTTTGTTGGATCTATCTTGTCTTATCGGTGATATATGGTAGAAGCACCTCCACCGATACCCTCATTCTATCACGTTCAGAACATAGATAAATCAGGCTTTGTACTTGTTTACAAAAAAGATGAAAACTCAGAATTACTGGCTTACAGAATTGGCGAGATCAAGCGCAGGATCAAGCGGAACAAACTCCAGATACGATGGTAGTTCAGTTCGCCCGGAAGGATCTCGTTCGATTCTTCAAATGATTTCACAAGATCCGCATAGACATCGTGTACCGCATCGTTGTTGCACATCCAGGCCGCGCACTCAAAGTGCAGATAGAGACTTCTGTAGTCCCAGTTGACGGAACCTACGATGGCTTCTTTGTCATCGACAACCACCGTCTTGGAGTGCATGAATCCAGGGGTGTATTCATAGATCCGTACACCTGCCCGGACCAATTCACGGTAGTAAGATCTTGTCGCCTGATGGATCATCCACTTGTCGTACTTACTCGGTGTCACGATACGGACATCGATTCCGCTCTTGGCTGCAAGACACAGGGCTTCGATCATATCCGTATCGAGGATCAGGTACGGGGTGCTGATATAGATCGACTTCTCCGCAGAAGTGATCATGTTCATGTAGACACTCTCACCTACATGTTCGTTATCGATCGGAATATCGTTATATGGCTGTACGAAACCATCACATTGGATCTTACATGGTTCTTCTTTCCAAGGATAATACTTGTCGAAAGACTCGACCTGTTCAGAGATACCACTCCACATCTGCAAGAAGAATCCGGTCAGACTCCATGCTGCTTCACCTTCCAGCATGACGGCCGAGTCCTTCCAGTAGCCGAAGCGTTCTTTCTCATTTACGTACTCGTCCGCCAGATTCAGGCCACCACAGAACGCAATCTTACCATCGATGGAGGTGATTTTCCGGTGGTCACGGTTATTCTGAATCGTCGTAAAGAAAGGGCGGAAAGAATTGAACACCTTGCATTCAATGCCCAGTGACCGTAAGTATTTCGGATAGTCAGACGGGATACTTAGGAAACAGCCCATGTCATCGTACATGATGCAGACCCGTACGCCCTGCTGGACCTTCTCTTTCAGAATGTCCAGCACCGAATTCCAGAACTTGCCTTCACCGATCGTGAAATATTCCAGAAAGATATACTTCTCCGCCGTCTGGAGCTTCTCGAGGAATACCGGCCAGAATTTCTCACCCGGCGAGAGATAGGTCACTTCTGTATTTTGATATATTGGGAAATTCATCCGTTCCAGATAGGATACGTTCTTCAAATAATTGGGGTAAGTCGTAGCCAGCGCTTCTCGGACGGATGGTTTCTGCGGAAATTCGTGTGCAGTATTCTGAAGAATATCGCCAAGATTCTTCGCATAGTAGTTGGTACTCATCTGAGAGTTGATGAATACGTAGAGCACACCGCCAAAGGCCGGAAACATCAGGATCAGGAATACCCATATCAGACGGTAGCCGCCTTTATCGTTCTTGCTGACAACATAGAGCGCTACGATAATGGAAATAATACGGAACAGGATGGCTGCCACATCGGAGTAGATCGTTCCAGCTTCGCAAAGGAAAATAAACGACGCAATCTCAACTAACAGGATCAGTATGATCACCGCGCGACGCATCAATAACGACTGGAACCACTGCTTATGCATCCTTCTTCTCCCTTCTTTTCAATACATACAATTATCGATATATTATAAATAAAGTCAAATCATCGTCAGGATCAGCGGCCATCGGTGTTATAATACTATCGATAAAAGTTTTTTGGAGATTTGGCCATGAGTAACGATCGAACATTTCATAGATCCTCTTTTCTCTATGTTTTCATTCCCCTAAACTACATTCTTGCCGCGGCCGTTGCGCACCTTGTCTGTGTGACCGGCGGCGGACCAAGTGTATATGCCAATATCATCATGGTTCCGGTCATGCTGACCGCCATAACGACGCCGCTGATCCATAGTGTTTTCTTCGCAACACTCAGTGGTCTTCTTCTCGGACCAATTATGGACTACATCATTTCCGGTCACGTTACCGGTCTATCGTGGCTTGTACGCATGGGCATCTATATTCTTCTCGCCAGCGTAGTGGCCTGGATCTCTTCCAAAACACGCAAGAACGAGCGACATTTCGAGTACATAGCCACACATGACCCGCTGACAGACCTGAAGAATTTCAGTTGCATCGCCGACTCTGAGATTCCATCCAATGGTGCACTTTCGATCATGATGCTCACCTTCAACGAAGACGGGGATATCCGCGGTCTATTCGGCGGTGATTTCTACCAGAACACCGTGAAGCGTATCGCCGAGGAGTTGACGGAACTGCTCAAGCCCTATCCGAATGCGGTGCTTTTCAAAGGGGCGGATCTGAATTTCGCCATTACCGTGAAGCATTTCTCCAGCGAGGAGAGTCTGGAGAATATTCTGGCTGCGCTCCAGAATTTGAATGGTGTTCTCCTGACTGTCGACAAGATTACGATCTATATTTCATTCCGTATCGGTTTCACAGTTGTTCGCCAGAAAGAAAATCTCTCAGAAGGTATGCGACATGCAACCATCGCGCTTCGCTATTCTTACTTGAAAGAACAAGATATCAGCCGATATAACGATGCGATGCTGGAGTACTATCGTGGAACCGTCAGCATTGCAAGTGAATTCTCCAGCGCCATAGAGAAGGGACTTGTACAAGCCTCCTATCAGACCATCCACGATGCCGAGACGCACGAAGCTGTTGGTGTCGAGATTTTTGCCAAGTGGATCCGTGATGACGGTTCAAGAATGACTGCCGAAGAATTCGTTCCGATTCTGGCGAAGACTTCCTGTCTTCATAAGCTGACCATGTTCATGACGGAGGAAGCCCTGCGTTATGCTTCGTTACCTGCGAATGCCTCAAATCGTTTCAGTGTCAATTATTCAGCTTCCAATCTTTCTGAGAAGAGCGTCCTGGAATTCGTGCGTACCATTGAACTCTCTGGGATAGATCCGGATCGTATCATGATTGAGATCACCGGTGATAGTACAGAAGACATTTCCAGCATCCGAGAGAATCTGAAGTTTATTCACAAGCACAATATCCACATCGCGTTTGATTACCTAAGTCCACTGTTCTCTGCCATTGCCATTCAAGGTGATATTCCGATCGACGTAATTAAGATCGGTCGTAGGATCACCTCCCATGTGGGACAAGAACGAGGACTGGCCATGGTTCGGAGCATTGCTTCATTCGCGCACGCGAATGGGATTCGCACCGTTGCAGAAGGCATAGAGAACATCATGGAAGCCAGAGCTTGCACCGAGGCCGGCGTCGACTGCTTACAAGGATATTTCTTCAGCGTACCGACATTGATGAGAGATGCGCAAGCCGCGTCTTTCGCGAAAGAGGAGAAGGCAAATGCCAAAACTGATTCTTCCTCTTCTGCTCGCTCCATTATTCACGAGGTTAATTCTTCTTCCCAAGACGAATAAGATGCGCATAGCGATTCGCCGCTTTGTAGGCTTTGCGCGCGTTACTCGCTACCGCGTGTTTGACACTGTTTAGTGCGCCGTGTTTATTCTCTGCTTCTTCCTTGAGGAAGTGCTTATCCTCCTCCGGTGGGCGAAGCTTCGTGTTCTTATACTTCTTCGAGAGATGCAATTTGCCGAGTTGTGAACGCTTCACTGCCTTCTGCCGCACATAACGTGCGATGGCATTCTGATATGCTTCTTCTACTCGATTGGCAAAAGTCTCCGCAGAGTATGTGGTAACCGTGTTTGCTGCATTTTGAGAGTATCGAGCTGCCACGACCGGATCGGAGAGGATCTCCTCCACGATGTTCGGGATCTCATCTTCTTTCGGGAAGAGTCTTGCGTTCACGCCATCTTCGAACAATGCGCTGACTGCATCATCTTTCTTCGCGATGACCGGAAGTCCGGCTGCCATCGCTTCATAGTAGGTCAATCCCTGTGTCTCGGAAGTCGAGCAAGAGATGAACACATCACCCAGTTGATAGTATTTACCGATCTCCGAATAGGGCGCCGCACCGGCAAAAATCACGTTATCCGTAACTTTTCGTCGTTCTGCAAGTTCTCTCAATTCAGGAAGTGCCGGGCCGTCTCCGACAATCAGAAGTCTGACTTCCGGCATCTTCTTCACGATCAGCGGCATCTGTTCAATGATTCGATTGATGCTCTTCTCTTTCGCAACACGTCCTAAGCTTAACAGGATCTTATCGTCCGGACGAATGCCGAATTTCTCGCGCAGTGCAGCGATCTCATCTGGATCGAAATTCTCTTTACGGAACGGTTCAAGATTAATGCCTGTCGGGATCACATAGATCGGCTTCTTCACGCCGTATTCCTGAAGGCTGTTCTTCACCTTCTCAGTCGGCACGATGAGTCCGGTAGGCTTATTACAGAAGACTTTGCTAAATTTCTGTGCCAATTCCGGAGTAATAATGCCGGTCACCTTACCATTTAGTATATAGTGCGTATAATCTTCCAGCATTGTATGGTAGGTGTGTACAACAGGAAGGTGGCAAGCCACGCCGGCGGACAAGCCTACGAAGCCCATGGAGAATTCCGTCTGCGTGTGGATGATATCGATCTTTAATCTTTTCAGGATTCGAGCCGTTCGGAAAGAAACCGGCATGGTCGTGCGATATGGACGAACCAGTACCATCGGGATACTTGGGATACGAAATACTGGCGGATGTTTACTCACACGTCGGATAATCGGAGAATTGTTCTCTGAGGCAGCAAAGACATATACACGATGACCCTTCTTACGAAGTGCAATCGCCAGCGTGTAAATAGAAGATGTCACGCCATTGATATCCGGAAAATATGTGTCAGTGATAATCGCAATATTCATATATTTTCTCCTCTCCCCCCCTTGCCGATTATACCATATCAAATATCAAAATTGCGAAAGTTTCTTCGCGCAAGTCGGTTTGCTCGAATTTGCCCCGAAAAGCAGATATTTTAAAGCATGAAAATGCTATTTTGAGCATGAAAACTGTTATATTTTTCCGCATCGTTTTGTTATACTCAAAATGGTGATTTAAATACATGATCCCTACTTCTTAACCCTATAGGAGGACAGCAGTATGGCTTTTTCCAAAGATTTCATTTGGGGTGTGGCCGGTGCTTCGTATCAGGTCGAAGGAGCCTGGAATGAAGATGGCAAAGGCCCATCCATCTGGGACACATATACCCACTCCCGGCAGTCACCGGTGAAACAGCATGATACAGGTGATATTGCCTGTGATCATTATCATCACATGAAGGAAGACGTTGCGCTTCTCAAAGAACTTGGTGTGAAAGCTTACCGCTTCTCCATCAGTTGGTCACGCGTGATTCCGGATGGTTTCGGCGAAGTGAATCCGAAGGGACTGGCTTTCTATTCTGATCTGGTAGACGAACTTCTGGCCAACGGTGTCGAGCCGATGATTACTTTGTACCATTGGGATCTTCCACAGGCGATCCATGATCGCGGTGGATGGTTGAATCCAGATATCGTAACATGGTTTGAACGTTATACGAAGATCATCGTTGACGCACTTTCTGATCGCGTGAAGTACTGGATCACCATCAATGAACCACAGATTTTTATCGGTCTTGGATGCTACACAGGTGTGCATGCTCCATTTCTCAAGTTATGTGATCGTGATGTTATTCTCATGTCGAAGCATGTATTCCTAGCGCATGGTCATGCTGTACGCACGATTCGTGAGTATGCCAAGCAGTCTTCGAAGATCGGGTTTGCCCCCACAGGTCCAACGTTTATCCCGGACAACGAATCCGCTGAGGCCATCGAGGAAGCAAGAAAGAAGTCTTTCGCATTCAATCCGGATGGGTATCTCTTCTCGAATTCATGGTGGGCCGATCCAATTTGTCTCGGTAAGTTCCCGGATGGTGCGAAGGAATTCTTCGGAGATCTCATACCGGATTTCACCGAAGAGGAATGGTCGATTATCCGTTCCCCCTTGGATTTCTATGGATGCAACATCTATAATGCGTCGCGTGACGAGACAGATATCGCCGCAACCGATGCCAAGAATGGTCTAGTCGGAGAGCCGATCACTGCCATCAACTGGCCGATCACGCCGGATGCGCTCTATTGGTCTGCAAGATTCTTCTACGAGAGATATCAACTTCCGGTCCTCATTACAGAGAACGGCTGTGCCAACACCGACTATGTATTCCTGGACGGCAAGGTGCACGACCCGCAGAGAATTGACTACACCACGCGATATCTGCGTGGTTACTACCGAGCTTCAAAAGAGAATATTCCGCTGGTCGGCTATATCTATTGGTCATTCATGGACAACTTCGAATGGGGCATTGGTTACAGTGCGAGATTCGGTCTTGTTCACGTGAACTACCAGACCCAGGTTCGTACCATCAAGGATTCCGGTTATTGGTACCGCGATGTCATTGCCTCGAACGGCGAAATCATCTGGAAAGAATAATGAGTTCCTCACTCACTATAAAGGAAGAAGAACTGTCTCGTCGTGCATACACGAGACAGCTCTTCTTATCTACGATTACTAAGAAGACGGCTCATTTCACAGAGAATTCACTATGCAACAGATTGGTTCTCACGTTCGTCTACTTATTGTTGACGAAATAGGCAACAGGAAAAACACATCATTTATTTGGAGGAAAACAAGATGAAAAATATCAAGACTAAACTTCTCGCACTGGGCATGGTCGCTACGATGATCGTCGGTGCTACAGGATGTTCCTTCTCTTTCAGCATTGGGGGAAGCAAGTATAGTAAGGCTTCCAAGAAATTTACCAACGCTGCCAAAGAAGCCTGTGGCGCAGAGAAAGCCAACAGTAAGCAGCGCAAAGCATTTCGCCAAGGAGATATCGATGCGGATGGATTTGAAGACGGTGTATATTGTGTCTTTTCTTCTAGTGAAGCCGAAGGATACGAATTGACTCTTCAGTGTGCAGAAGCAGGCGATTTGGAGGGCGTCACACTCTTCTACAAAATCGAGGATAATCATGGTATTATGGCTGCCGTTTTTGATTTAGAGAACAAAGACCTCGCCCAGGATTACTATGACGGTTATCTTGAGGAATGCCAAGATAATCTGTTTTCGGAAGAACGCATGGAGCAACTTGACGCCGCTTTTACCGACCACGAATGGGCCGTTGACGATGACGCAGAGGATGAGTACTTGGCGATCCAGCGCTCTGACGAGGGCAATGGTTGCGATATCGTCTATCTCAAGGTAAGTGGCACCTTGGTGTACTACGTGTTCTATACAGGAAGTTGCGGCAGCGATGTTTACGATGAGTTCTTGGATTTCATGGACGAAGCCGACTTCCCAAATCCAGAAGGACTACTCTAATGCGTGTTTCTTATCCTCTTTGATTCGCATGGATCATTGTGGTGAAGGAATCTGACCTCGAGTATTAGAAGAGGGTGTCTCATCATTTGAGGCACCCTCTCTTCTTCTATTTTTTGAAAGGATTCGGTCCATTGGGATCATACTCTGGGATATCGGCAAGTCCGAGTTCTTTGGCAATATACTCATGGGAGTTATCCTGGTTATCGAACTCGTGTTCATTTCCCACACGACGATCCATCGGTTTCTCAGGAAGCCGCTGTCCTCGTCCCAAAGAACGCTTCATCGACTCTTCTTTCATCGTATACAGATACGAGTGGGTAGAAGGAAGTTCTACTGGGCTACTTGGAAGCGGTTCCATCTTCGCGCGCTTAACCGCTTCTTCTGCTTCGGCCTGATATCCATAGGACACGATCGGCACCGTGATTTCCTTCATGTTTCTGCGAGTCGTACGTTCCAGATGAAGAAGAGACTTATCTGCGGCGCACTCGTTCAATTTCATCTCGGCAGAAATGGCTGAGGCCATCTCATCGACCATATAGGTACGATAGTTGAACGGTCGATTGTTCTTCTGGAAATCAGCCTCAGAAAATTTCTTAATGCGTTTCTTCCTCATTTCTTCAAGCGCAGATGTCTGCACAGAAATGGATTCGTCTTTTTCCTCCACACCTGCTTGTGAGAATTGTGCGGAGACCGCATTCATATACCAGCTGAAACACTGGTTCTTCTTTCGAATCTTCACGCACCACACTGGTACATAGACCATCTGGCCGACGGGCATCGGATAGTCTGTCTGATCCACAAAAGAAGTAATCTTGAAATGATCAAGATTATTCGTCACCAAGCACTCTTTTACAAAATCTCGAACAAGCATCTGAAGGGTTTTCGTGATTTCTTCCGGTGAACGTTCCAGCGCACAGATCACGGCTTGCTCACTCAGTTGCTTCTCTACCGCTGTCTTCGTCCCCCCCAGTTTCTTGGTGGAAAACGGTGAGATTTGAAAGAAGCGCTCACGGCTAATGGCAGTACTTGCCAAAATGGGAATATCTTTCCACGCCATTTCCCCACCTGTATTCTTGTCATATGGCTGGGCAACATTGGAAGTCCGCTCCAAATTGAAGTTGATCTCTTCCATCACCAGCGCACTAAAAATACGGCTACCAATTGTATTCTCACGGACGTCCTTCACACGCGGAACGACGCTCAGAATGGCAGAGGCGTATACATGGTAATTGAAAAAGAAGCACGGTACGTATACTGGGGTGATCGATTCAAGATTAGTTTTAGAAGTATACCCGCCCAGAATCTTTCTGTCATGACGAACCGCAGATTGAAAAGTCTTAACCGCTTCTTCTCTAGAAACAGAAAACGGAATCATGATCTCTTCATTCGGTAAGGTTACTTGCTGTGAAGAAAATGAGAGATCTGGTGCACCACAATACAAGCAAACTTTGGGGCGTAAGCCTCCTGTGGACGGAAGTATCATCGTCCGCTGACAGCTTCTGCATATCGCAGTTTCCCTTTCTGAACCGTTCACCTCTCGTACGAAGAAACTTCCCAGAATTTGCTGACTTTCAAGATTCGTATATTCCTCTAGATTCTTTCCGCAAAAGCAGCAAGCAGAAATCTCCTCTTGATTGAGGATAATTTCTGCTCTGCAACTGGGACAAAAACATGCGTGTTCCATACTTTATTGATCTTTATCTCCGGAAAGGACTCGGTCCGTCTGGATCGTAATCTGGAAGATCACGAATCGCTCTCTGTGCGTTCTTCTCGCTTTCTTTCACGCCATCGCGAACACGGTCAACCTCTCGTGCGAGCGCCGGCACGCTATCGTCTTTCGCCAGATGATGAATGCTGTCATCGTCCAGTGGCTGTGGTAACTGATCCAAAGAAGCCACTACGGAAGGTTTGTTCTCAAACTGTGTCGACTCGAATGTACGGTTGATCGGCTGTTCCTCTTCCTGCTGGAAAGCTGCGGCGCGCGCGCTTGCACCCGGACGAGTATTCGTTGTTCCGAAAGAACTCTGAATCTGACGTCTTCTCTCTTCTTCTTCCATCTGACGACGCTGGGCAAAAGTACGCGGGCGTTCATTCACTGGATTCTCCGGCACGACTGGGGTCTCGACTGGTGCTACTGGCTGTTCAACCGGTGCCTCCACTCGCTCCACCAGTACAGACTCCTGTTTTTTCTCCAGCTCGTCATCTTCTTCAACAGGAATCACCTGTGGCTGTTTCTTCGGAATGCTTGGTATCTCTACCTCAATACCGGAAGTAGGGCGCGTCGGCTTCTTCACCTGTGGGATGATCTCCTCTACTTCTTCGTTGGAAGAAGACTTCTCCGCTACGGCCTGACGTTCAACAAAAGAACGGCGCACTGGCACTTCTCTTGGTTCTTCACTTTCTCTGCGTAGCGGAACCTCACGGACTTCTCCTTCATCACTACTGAAGCTTCCCGGTAGCACTTCCTTGACGGAAGCATCCGGATCCGGTCTCCACACAGAAGGTCTGGTTCTGGGCTTCTCTACATCGATTACCTGTCCTGCCGGCTTAGACAACGAGCCTCTCGGGCGTTCATCTTCATAAGCAGTTGTAGCTGCCCACTGTGGTCTTGAGCCATCATTCTCAGGCATACGTTCCCAAATCGGTACTCTCTTCTGCTGAGGTTCTTTGGCAACGGAAGGGCGAGCAGATCCCGGACGGCCTGCTACAGGGCGACTCTCCTCGGAAGCGTTTGACGCGGGGCGATTTGCCGGACGGAATGCGGAAGAAATCGGACGTACTTCCTCTTCCTCCGGTGACTCCTCGACTGCCTTCGGCTGTTCTACTGCAGCCATATATGCCGGGCGAGAAGCACGCATGGTCTCATCTTTATCCAGATTTGAACCGGGGCGACCCATATTCTGGGCAGTTGTACCCGGTCTTGTTAGTGGCTTTTTCTCAGGAAGATCCACACCCATACGGGCCGCAGCACTTTCTGTACGCGCACGATCTTGTGCCATCAGTTCTTCACGAGAAGGTCTTCTGACTCGCTCACGCGGAGAAGCCATTCTAGCTGTCATTCGCTCATCACGGGAAGCAGTCCCTCGATCATCACGAGTAGCGCGCTGTGGTTGCTGTGGCTTGGCCCATGCTGGCGTCTCAGCGGCCTGCGGCATGTCACCCCATCTGGACTTCTGTTTCTCAATGGAAGGCATCTGGTGAATATCATCATCCAGCGGCTGTTCCGCCAAATACTCCAAGCTTGGCTCTACATCCGTCACTCTTGCCAACGGGGCCGGCGGTCTCTTGGCCAGCGGACGATTGTTCTCATCCAACTCAGGATGTACTTCTACTTCTTCTACATAGACATCGCCACGCTGTTTTGCAAGCGGTGCTACAGGGCGAGATGCAAGCGGGCGGTCATTCTTATCTGTACCGATATAGTTCTCTGTCGCGTTCAACTTCGGCGTGATTTCACGTACTTCGTCGTCTTCTTCACGGTGAAGTGAACCGCTAGGCAGAATTCCGGACTCGTACTCAGAATTCATGATTGCCATTCCCTTTGGTTTTTCCGGTTCTGCTTCGTTGCGACGCGGAATCGATGAACCAGACATGGTCGGCTCTCCACTATACATAGACTTCTTCTTCTTCGGGAAGGAGAATGTAATATTTGAGATAAGCTCCTCATCCTCATTCTCTGAAGTCTGATCGACCGGCACTTCTTGAGGCTCAACAATGGATTCGTCTTCCTTCTCTTCCGGTTGCTCCACATAAGCCTTTGGCATTGGGATCTCCTGATAAGCTTCCTCATCAAAGCGATCCGTAGTCATCGGTACTTCGTAGATGTCTTCAGAAGAATCAATTGTATTCGCCTGTACCTCATACTCTTCCGCAGAAGTTCTATCTTCCCTCATTGCCGCAACTTCCGCAACAATGCCACGGCTTGCCATCTCTTGCTGAGGGGCCTCTTCTACTGGGAACGATGGCTCAACATTCTTCGTCTGTGCAATGCGATCCGCCAACGTCAACGGCTTACTATTGAGCACTTCTTCCTCTTCTTCCGTTCTCTCCCAGATCGGCTTATTGGCAGCAGCGATTTTGCTGACAGGACGCTCTGCAGCCGGCTTCAATGTTCTGGCAGCCGGACGGTTGGAACTTGACATAGCCGGTGGTGGTGTAACCGCCTTCGCCCAACTTGGCGCTTCTGCCGCTGCAGACATATCACCCTTCGGTGTCTCCTTGGCTGCAACACGCAGACGGGCCGTTACTTCACGTGCACGCTTGGCTTCTTCTTCCTTCGTCAGTTTCTTATCTGTTCTTAGGTTCTCCACCTCAAGTCCTGTCTTCGCCGGGGTCTTGGGTTTCTCTTCTACCGGTTCTTCAGGCAGAACATCATCAAGGCTTGCACCTTTAGGCGTCACATTGCTGCCATCTGCCGTCACGCGAGAATTCTTCGGCTTCTCGAAGAACGAGTAATCCAGGATTTCAATATTCGGATCATGTATGTTGAACTCAAAGTGTGTATCTTGAAGTGCTGCACAGCGTTCCTTGTCCCAGTACTGCTGGTAAGAGATCGTATTGGACTTCTTCGACATCTTGGCCATTGGAATCTTGGCTTCTACCTCGCCGTTCTGACCATTCATGGCAAAGAAGAATTCTCTACCTTCGTATTCAGACTTCATGAACCAAATTGGGAAAAGCACCAGTTCACCGATACCCAGCGGATAATCTGTCTTATCGGAGAAATGAACAATCTCATAGGAAGCCGCATGGGCATCCATGATCATCTGACGTGTCCACTTCTTGATGCGCTCCATAAATTCTTCCATCGAGGCAATTGGATCCTTTGTCAGTGCAAGGATCGGTGCATTGCCTAGAATACGTTCATTGAGTTTTGCCAACTTCGCATGGTCATATGGTTGCAAAGCCGTCATCACAGTTGGTGGCAGCACTCCGGATGCATCGAAAGGAATCCCCTGCCAAGAAAGCACACCGCCAGTTGTATATTCGGTAGGCATATCGCTCATATCCTTGCCGCCTTTGCGATTCTGCTGGAAACGCGAAATTGAAGAGCGGATTGGAGATAATCTCTCCATAATCTGTCCTGGGACATTGAAACCCATAATCGTTGTCGACTCATTGGCTTTGTTTCGAATGTTCGCATTCAGACGAACATTCGCAATCACTTCGTAATTAAAGACCCACATTGGAACATATACTTGGCGAAGCAACGACGCATTCTCTTCCGTCGCCATGATCTTACCCACAACAGAATTGTTACGGATATAATCCAGGAACACTTCTTCGGCCTGGGCCTTGGTCTGTGTAAATGGAATGGCTCTTCTCGGCATTGCACCGATTTCTGCGCCGAGATCCTTCACCGAACTGCTTGCACAGATCGGGCAGTCAACATGATTCGACTCTTTTGCAATGAATTCACTACTACAATTCTCACAACGATAACCATGGTACAAACTTGCATTCCATGCATCACCGACGTAATATCCACCCTCAAGTTCAAGTACCTCGTCTTTCGGCGTAAGCACCGTATGACAGAAGCAACATGTATATTTCTTAGACTCATCGTATATTAGATCTGCCGAGCAATTGGGGCAGTGAAACGCTATTTCCATGAGTATAGCCCTCCTATTTCACTATATAATATAAAATCGCTTCTTCAGATTGTCAATTATCTCTCATTATGCTACACTTGTTTTGTTTTAAAAAAGCAGTCGTGTCGGGGCAAAAAAGGTATTAGTATGAGAAACGTCGCATTTTCATTCGAATATGCGGAACAATATAAGAAGCAGTCTGAGATCCTCTTCCGTGCTGAGAACCATCGTTCCAAGGAGGAGGGTTATTTTCCTAATGGCTATTCTCTTCTTTGTGACTTCTATGAGGGTGAATTGGACGGTGAAGAACGTCTGGCCGGACATTTCTCTTTGTTTGCACCGGATCACAAATTGCTCTTGAGTTACGACTGTCTGGACTGTGATCATCCATTGAGTGAGATGATTCAGCATCGCGACGGCAACCTCTATTATGTGTTCCGTCGGGACCGCTTCGGATTCTCTATATTTAACCTGAACACGTTGAACGAACACCGCTATTATTCGGACGAAGCTTTCGAGACACAGACTGACTTCATATGGTGCGGCGCCGAATACCAGCCGGAGCGCAACACGCTCTTTGTTGTGGGTCACATGCCGAATGCGCCTTATGAAGTCTACGAATTCGACTTCTCGGACCCGATGACCTGTATTGCCTATGTACCCGACGATGCCATCATCCTCACAGCCCCCTCTCTGGACTTTGCAGAAGAGATGGAAGACTTCCGCGATGAGTACATCTCTTGGGGAGAGGAGAACATTATTGGTTCTGCCCTATTGCATTCTTTCGACGATATCGCGGAGTGGTTTCCGTTTGTAGAGTCGCTCCGTTCTCGTAAGACTGCGCCATCCTACTATATGCCGACAACAGCTTTCGTCGCTTTCCGTATGTCCGATGGTATCCCTGTCGGCATGATTGAAGTCAAACACGAATTGAACGACTACATGTCCAAGCATGGTGGACATATCTCTTACTCCGTGCGTCCTTCTGAACGTCGTCGCGGATACGGCAAGAGGATCCTGGCCATGGCGCTTCCTTACTCCAAGCTCCTCGGACACTCGAAAGTCCTCGTCGTCTGTCACACAGACAACGAGCCTTCTCGTCGTACGATTCTAGCCGATGGTGGTGTCTACGAGCAGACTTATTTCAGCGAGCTGGATAACATCTATAACGAGAATTACTGGATCCGCACCACCCAAGATGTGTCCGCTGAGCCTGGCAAGGCCGGAAACGTTTCTTAATTTCTCACACAAAAAGTTTTGAACAGAGGAAAACCATCAACGGAATCGTGACCGCGCATAGCATCATGCTCTGTACCGTTGCGCGCGCGGCATATTCCGGTGCGCAATCATATTTCTCCGAGAAAATCACATTCAAGGAACCGCATGGCAGTGCCCCCATCAGTACAATGACCGAGGCTGTCGTCGGCGCCATAGAGAAAGTCCGATACAACACATATACCACACCTAGGCAGACCCCAGGAAGCACCAGAAGGCGCATCAGGGAAACCAAGTAGGACTTCACATCACTCAAAACCGTGACAAACGGCATGGCCGCCAGATTGGATCCGATAATGATCATGGACAAAGGCACAGTGACCGCCGCAATCAGGTCCACCGATTCCGTCACATAGTTTGGGAAAGTAATCGGCGAGATGAAGAATACGATTGCTAGCAAAGATGCAATATTGACCGGTTGGAACAGAAGTCCACGAAGATCGCCTTTCTTCCCGCTGATCAGATGGAGTCCGTACGTGTACATGTAGAGGTTATAGACCATGTTATAGACTACGGCCAGCAGAAGGCCTTCGCTTCCATAGAGTGCCGTCATGATCGGAAATCCCACAAAGCCGGTATTCGCGAAAGTCGTCATGGTCACAAAAATTCTTTTCTCTTTGTCTGAGATCGACAATTTCTTACTGAGTAGCCGCATCGAGACGAGCGCTACCGCATAGAAAACCAGCCCCCCGACCAACACCGCCAGCATAGCTCGACCCAAGTCGGGTGATTTTTCATAATTGGCAGAAGCTAAGATAGAAAATGGCAGGAAAGCTTTCACGAGCATGTCGGAAAGACCCTTCTGCATCTCCTCGTTAATGACCTTGCATTTCCGGAGGATGAAGCCGAGGAGCACAGCCACGACGATCTTGATAAAGACGACATAGAGTGCGTTCACGTGGACTTCTCCTCCCAAGCCGCTGCACGGGATACGGCTTTCTTCCAATTCGTCAGAAGTCTCTTGCGCTGTTCCTCCGGCATGGTCGGCGCGAAACACACGTCGCAGTGCCGCAACGCGGAGAGTTCGGAAATGTCCTGCCAGTATCCGCAGCACAACCCGGCCAGGTAAGCTACGCCTTGCGAGGTGGTCTCTCGTTCCGCAGCGCGATCGACTTCACATCCGAGAATATCGGACTGGAACTGCATCATGAACCGGCTGACGCTGGCGCCGCCGTCGACTTTCAACTTCGTGATCTTGCATTGCGCCTCTTCTTGCATCAGATTCACTAGATCGTATACCTGATACGCGATGCCCTCCAGTGCTGCACGGGCAATGTGCGCCTTGGTCGTACCGCGTGTCAGACCGAGGATGGCGCCACGTGCATACATATCCCAGTACGGCGCGCCAAGTCCGCTAAATGCCGGCACCAGGTAGACCCCCGCATTATCTTCGACCGTCTCGGCCAGTACATCGCAGTCGGACGCATGGTCGATGATCTTCAATTCATCCCGGAGCCATTGAATCGTAGAACCGCCGTTAAAAACACTTCCTTCGAGCGCATAGGTCGTGTGTCCGTCGATGGACCACGCTGCGGAAGTGACCAGTCCTTGCTTCGACACGATTGGCTCTTCGCCTACATTCATGAGCGTGAAGCAGCCCGTGCCGTAGGTATTCTTGATGTCACCCTTGGCAAAGCAGGTCTGACCGAAGAGGGCCGCAGGCTGGTCGCCGAGGATGCCGTAAATACCAACGCCGGCAATGGCCTCCAGTCCAGGAATGCCTGGGGCTACATATCCGAACTCGGATGCGCCGGGCAATGCTTTCGGAAGCATGCAGGAAGGGATGTGGAAATACTGGCAGAGTTCCTCGTCCCAGGCTAAGTTCTGAATGTTAAAGAGCATCGTACGGGAAGCATTGGAATAATCTGTCGCATGAGATCTTCCGTCGGTCAGACGATATAGGATCCAGCTGTCGACCGTTCCAAAGAGGATCTCGCCACGTCCGGCTCGGGCCTTCAGACCCGGTACTTCTTCTAAGATCCACTGAATCTTCGTCGCCGAGAAATACGCGTCCGGCACAAGTCCGGTCTTCTCCAGGATCTTATTTGCAAAATCCGGATCGGCTTCTTTCATTTTCTCAACCAGTGGCGCGGTTCTTCTACACTGCCACACGATTGCGTGGTACACCGGCCGGCCCGTGTTCTTCTCCCACAGAATCGTTGTCTCACGCTGGTTCGTGATACCGATGCCCATGATCTCACCCGGCTTAATATTGGCCTTCGCCAAGGCCTGTCGGATGCAGTTGCAGACAGTCTGCCACAAGTCCTCCGGATCGTGTTCCACCCAGCCCGGTTTTGGGAAATGCTGGGTAAAAGCTTCCTGTGCCGACGCCACGCATGTGCCGTCTTTACGAAAGATCATGGCACGGGAACTGGTCGTTCCCTGATCGATTGAAAGCATGTACTTCTCCATATGGCTGTCTCCTTCTGAGAAAAAGCGCCTGCGCAGCCTACTTTGTGGCTTCACAGGCGCCCGTTATTAAAATCGTTTATACACCCAGTTCAGCTTCGCCAGCCACTTGGTATCCATCTGGTTGATCGAGTCTGCGCCGAAGCGGATTCTCCACTGGCCCGTCGGGGTACCCGGTGCATTCATACGGGTATCGGAACCGAATCCCATGATGTCCTGAAGTGGTGCAATCGCCAGACGCGCAGCAGAGGCCCACACGGTCGTCAACATCGCTCGGCAAGCCGGTGCCTGCACACCACCGTCGCCCCAGTTATTCCCCTGGAAACGGCAGTAATCCAACGCGAAAGCACGATCCTGTTCGGAGGCTTCCCAGAGCCATCCCAGCAACGTGTTGTTATCGTGCGTGCCGGTATAGGCTACACAGTTCTCCGGGTAGTTATGCGGCATGTGTTTACTGTCATCATGCGGGACCATACCGAACTGCAGTACTTTCATAGTCGGAAGTTCCGTCTCTTTCAGGAAAGCCTCCAGTTCCGCATCCGTCTCGCCCAGATCCTCGGCGAAGATGGCCGGATGTCTGCCGAATTCCTTGAAGATGCGGTTCCAGAGCTTCATGCCCGGACCCGGATTCCACTTACCGTTTCGTGCATTCTCGGCATCTGCATCACAAGAATAGTAACGGGAGAAACCGCGGAAATGGTCAATGCGGACCACGTCATAGAGCTTGAAGTTCTGACGCAGACGGCTGATCCACCAAGCATAGTCCTCTTTCTCGTGTGCATCCCAGTCATAGACCGGATTACCCCATAGCTGGCCATCCTCACAGAAATAATCCGGCGGTACGCCTGCCACACTCTTGAAGGATCCGTCCTTATTCGTCTGATAGAGAGCACGGTTCGCCCAAACATCACAGCTATCGCCGGATACATAGATCGGAATATCACCGATTACCTGGATGCCGATCTCATTGATCTGCGCCTTCAGGGTTGCCCACTGATCGTAGAAGATATACTGGATAAATAGATAGAAATCACAGATGTCCTGATTCGCTTTCACGAATGCATCCACAGCCTTGGCATCGTGCTTCTGAAGCGCCTTGCTGCTCCAGTCCCACCATGCCTTCTGTCCCTCGGTCTCCTTGATGGCCTGGAACACGGACACATCCTTGACCCAAGGATTCTCGTTGGCAAAATCACTCATCTTCGTGCGTAGTTCGTCGTTTACTTTCTGGTAAGCACGGCGGAGCATCTGCATACGGTTCTCGCGGACCCAGCCATAGTCAACACTATAGCAGGTACCCGGATACTTACAGTCGTTGAGTTCCTGTTCGGACAGAAGACCACGCTTCTTTAGATCCACCGGGTCGATGATCAGCGGACTTCCGGCGAAAGCCGAGTCGCTCTGATACGGTGAGTCACCAGAACCCGGATTGGTAAACGGCAGTACCTGCCAGTATCCCATGCCCGCTTCCTTCAATTTCTTGGCAAAGTCAATTGCTTCTTTGCCGAATCCACCAATGCCGAATTCACCCGGCAAAGATGTAATATGTAATAAAATACCTGCGCTTCGATTCAATTTGAATTCTCCTCCTTATTCCGCACGTAGAATAGCTTCACCTGCGGATTTTTCTCATTTGTTCGTCGCTCGCATTCCACAAAACCCAGTGACTGCATGAATTTACTCATCTTGGGATAGCCGAAATTTCGCGAGTCAAAAGACGGGCTCTTCTTATTGATCAGGTTACCGAGATCTCCTAAGAATACCCATCCGTCTTCATCGGCCAGATCTGAGATCGAACCTGCAATCAGGTCATATGTCACATCGTCGATGTCCAGAATGACTCGGTCTGCGTTGTCCTTTCCGCCTGCGCTTCCGGTCGCAGGCTCGGCATTCGCATTCTTCCCCTCAGATGGGGCCTCACCCACAGACTTGGGTGCTTTTGCCGAATCACGTTTATCTTTCTTCGCCTTCGGTGCCAGGATCTCCAGGAACAGAAAACGGTCGCAGGCCGCTACGAAAGCCGTCGGCGTCTTCTTCTCGCCGATGCCATAGACAATCTTGCCCGCCTCTCTTAATCTTGTTGCCAATCTGGTAAAATCACTGTCACTGCTGACGAGGCAGAATCCGTCCACTTGTTCCGTGTAGAGGATGTCCATCGCGTCGATGATCAGGGATGAATCGGTCGCATTCTTGCCGCTGGTGTAGCCGAACTGCTGCACCGGGGAGATTGCGTTATCCAGGAGCACCTGCTTCCAAGGGCCCAGCTGTGGCTTCGTCCAGTCTCCGTAAATTCGCTTGATCGTGGGGTTGCCGTAGCGTGCGATCTCCAGCATCATGGGCTTGATATATGTGGCAGAAATATTGTCCGCGTCGATCAGCACCGCCAATCGCACATCGCTCTCGTTTTTTCCGGCCATGAGTCACCTCTTTTCCTTGCCTGAAACCTGCAAGGCTGATATAATATTGTGGCTTCTTTAGTAGGGTTATAGGTATATATACCTCATCCCTTGAAGCGACACTACTATTATATCGTATTTTGCTATTGTGACCAATCAGGAAGGTATGAAAATGGACGAATCAGTAACAAATGAAATCTCTCGTCGCCGCACGTTTGCGATCATCTCGCACCCTGACGCCGGTAAGACGACCATGACCGAGAAGCTTCTTCTTTACGGCGGTGCCATTCACATGGCCGGTTCCGTCAAAGCTCGTAAGGCTGCACATCACGCAACTTCCGACTGGATGGAGATTGAGAAACAGCGTGGTATTTCCGTCACCTCTTCCGTCATGCAGTTCAACTACGACGGATACTGCATCAACATCCTAGACACCCCTGGTCACCAAGACTTCTCCGAAGATACATACCGTACACTCTGTGCCGCCGATGCCGCTGTCATGCTTCTTGACGGTGCGAAAGGTGTCGAGGCCCAGACCATCAAGCTCTTCACAGTTTGTAGGAAGCGTGGTATTCCGATATTCACATTCATCAACAAGATGGACCGTGCGGCGAAGAATCCGTTCGATCTGATTGACGAATTGGAGAAAGTACTCGGCATCCGTTCCACACCAATCAACTGGCCGATCGGTACAGATGGTGATTTCCAGGGCGTATACGTTCGTGAATCTGAAGAAGTATTGCTCTTTGACAACGAGACCAAGGACCACGGTGCTTCCATGGTCAAGTCCATCAGTGCCGGCATCAACGATGAAGAGGCGCTTCGCAAGATCCTAAGTCAGCATCACTACGACACACTGAAGAACGACATCGAACTTCTGGACATGGCGGGTGACCCATTCGATCTCGAGAAGATCCTTAGTGGTGAACTGACTCCGGTATTCTTCGGATCCGCCATCACGAACTTCGGCGTCGAACCTTTCCTGAAGAAGTTTCTGGAGATTGCACCGGGGCCGCAGAGTCACGACTCTTCCGAGGGCACCATCGCTCCGACAGAAGATTTCTTCTCCGGCTTCGTATTTAAGATTCAGGCCAACATGGACCCGAATCACCGCGACCGCATGTCCTTCATGAGAATCTGCTCCGGCAAATTCGAGAAAGGCATGACCGTGAAGCACATCCGTAGTGGTAAGAAGATCACGCTTGCCCAGCCGCAGCAGTTCATGGCACAGGATCGTACCATTGTCGAAGATGCGTATGCAGGCGACATCATCGGTCTTTTCGACCCAGGTGTCTTCCGTATCGGCGATACTGTCACCACTTCCTCGAAGAACTTCAACTTCGCTAACATACCAGTCTTCCCGCCGGAGCATTTCGCACGGGTACAGCCTAAGGATTCCATGAAGAGAAAGCAGTTCCTCAAGGGTATTGAACAGCTCTCCGAAGAAGGTGCTGTACAGCTCTACAAGCAGCCGGGCATCGGTACCGAGACCTACATCATGGGCGTGGTCGGTGTCCTACAGTTCGAAGTTCTGGAACATCGTCTCCTCACCGAGTATGGCGTCGAGATCCTTCGAAGCAATCTCAACTACCGCTTCGCACGTTGGTGCAACAAGCAGGACGAGTCCGTCGACATCGACTTCTCGAAGCTGACACTCACCTCCACCTCCATGCTGGTCCTCGACCGCGACGAGATGCCGGTCGTCCTCTTCGAATCCGAATGGGCCATCTCCTGGGCACTCGAGCATAACGAAGGACTCAGACTGGATGACATCCACGAACGCTGATTCCTTCTCGATCGCACCTTATCCTAAGGCAGAAAAAATCGTCTCCTACACTCAGACAACATTTTGCTTCGCAAAATGAAACTCGTGTCGGAGACGGTTTTCTTTCTTTACTTATGATTCTCGGGGGCTCGAGAAGCACCTCCACCCTTTTTAGGCGTAGTCACTCAGTTCTCATCGTATAAGAACAACTCCCCATTCTCATCCTGAAACACCTTATAATCTGCATGGGCTTTTACAAAATCGTTGTATATTCTTTCTAATTCGGCATCGGATCCAACTCCAAATCCGAAAGAAAAATCGAGATTTATATCGTGTTCATCGTAGTAGCATACTTCCTGTAAGACCCTCAACATGTCTTCTTTCGAACATCCTACTTCATAATGAACAGCTACCATTGTTAATCCCTCAACAGTCAACAACGCTTCTGAATCGCGAAAATCAGCTGCATATGTTAATCCGATTCGGTTATATGGAACCGAGCAATTACGGAAATCTGTCACTTCTACTGGTGCCGAAGCTTTCATATCAAATTCACTAATCAACGCATCATCTGGATTCTTCGTCACACAGGCATAATAACGATATCGTTCATAATCATGTCTGCTCGGTTCATGATCGAAAAATTCTATGCACACCCCCATATTTCTCGTATTAATGATTGAATCTGGATGAGTTTCAAGATATTCGTTCGCTCGTTCTGAGATTTCAAATATGTCTTGCAAATCACAATCTCCCCATAGGCAGATACATATCTGTTCCCCAGATGCTATGTATTTTTCATCCCATCTTTTGTATTCTTGAGTACATTCAATACTCTGAAGTTCCGCATATAATGCATCCGCCTCACGTTTCTCTTCCGGAAAGGGATTGCGTGTAGTTCTATAAACAAAGAGTGAAAATGATATCAACAATACTGCGAATATTACGCAGACAACTACCCTAGTTTTCTTCATATGCGTCTCCTTCTGTATCTAGAAGCTCTTAATAACATATTATTAAATTCGCCCAGCCAAGAACATCCCAACTATGGCTCCTATTCTCTATCAAATCAATATATTCCGAAAAAAGAATATACTCTTCAATGCCTCCATTTGAAACTCTCAAATATACTTCATCCGCTATTTTATCATACACGAGTCCTGTGATATTAAAGTAGTGACCTCTTGCTAGACTGACGCTACGAAGTCCATACTCAGAATCGCTCATCATTTCAGTTATTGACGTCAAGGCAAAGGCCGCGGAGTCCCTATCTACAAATTGCGCCGACGCCCATACTAGTTCTCCTTTTTCTACTAGTGACATTAAATTTATTCGAAGACAAATCGCTGTAAACAAGGTTCCTAGTGTGAAAAATGAAAACATCATCAAATCTGCTGTATAACGAGTTAGTTCATAGTAATCAGCAAAACTAACATCTCTATTTCGAACCATATCGTACAGAACCAAATCAGTCAAAGCTATTACTCCACAACCATTTTCATCAATCAACGAGTTTTTACTATCTTGTTCAACACCAAGTGCGGTAAACCAATCCTGGTCTCCTCCATAACTAGGATTTTTCTGCTCATTCATAGTTGGATGATCGTACACCTTAACATAGTAAAAATCTCCATACTCATATACTGCTTATTGTTTCGAGATGAAGGATTTCTCGAAAATCTGATGGTGGAAGCACTTGCTATACTGCATTGCTATAAGAAGTTACTTCTGTAAACAGAACAAATCTTGGACCTCGATGAATGGTGGATTGCTATGAGAAGGTTTCTTGGGAAAGTATAGTCATGTAGCCCACCCTCTCACCGAACCGGCCAAGGTTATTTTACCATGTACAGCGAGGCTAGGAACGAGTGGCAAAGATCAGCAACCTGTTCTCTCATTTGCGAGTTCATTTCGCGAAGCGAAATGTTGTCTGAGCAAGGAGGGAACAGGTTGCTGTTCTTGGAATCGTTTTCAGAGAAGCTTACTTTAGAAGATCCAGTACGGTCTGTCTCATGTCCTCTTTCTCGATGAGAAGGTTATGGAGGACTGGCTTCTTGTTGATGTCCTTGAGGCCTGCTGGGATCGGAAGTCCGCTTTCTTCGGAGAGTTCGTTGGTGATGACCTCATTGGAGCGGCCGTTGCTATAGCCTGCGCCGTTGAGGGCATCCATAACTGCCGGTGCGAACTTGAAAGGACTTGCCGTAGAGACGAACACGGTCTTGGTCTCATCGCCGGATCTCTGGTAGTAACGGCCGTAGATATTGAAGCCTACAGCAGTATGGGTATCCACTACGTTGTCACAGCGGTCATAGACATCGCGAATGGTCTTTACGATTCCTGCTTCGTCGGCAAAACCACCTACAAAGGTCGTCTGGAGTACATGGAGTGTCTCTGGGTCGACAGAATACTCACCCTTGGTCTTCAGTTCTTCCATCCACTTTGCAGTCTTCGTTGCATCCTTACCAGTCACCTCGAAGAGCAGACGCTCCAAGTTGCTGGAGATGAGGATATCCATGGATGGAGAATTGGTCTTATAGAACTCACGGTTGCGATCGTAGGTGCCGCTTCTAAAGAAGTCGGACAGTACCTTATTCTTGTTGGATGCGCAGATGAGCTTCTTCATCGGGATACCCATCTTCTTCGCATACCAAGCGGCTAAGATGTTGCCGAAGTTACCGGTCGGTACGACGACATTCATTCGTTCACCGAACACAAAGTCCTCTCTCTTCAGGAGTTCCACGTAAGAAGCTACATAGTACGCAATCTGAGGTACCAGACGGCCCCAGTTGATGGAGTTCGCAGAAGACAGCACGCAACCCTGATTATTCAGGATCTCTGCCACAGACGGGTCACCGAAGATGGCCTTCACGCCGGACTGGGCATCGTCGAAGCAACCATTGACTGCGACAACATGGACGTTCTTACCTTCTGTCGTGATCATCTGCTGTTTCTGTGCGTCGGATACGCCTTCAGACGGATAGAATACAATAACTTCTGTACCCGGAAGATCCTTGAATCCTTCAAGGGCCGCCTTACCTGTATCACCGGAAGTTGCAGTCAGGATACAGATCTTTCTGTTCTCGCCTGTTTTTCTGGACGAAGCAGTCATGAGGTGTGGCAGAAGCTGCAACGCCATATCCTTGAAGGCCGCCGTCGGACCATGCCACAGTTCGAGCATATATTCTCTCGGGTTGTACTTATTGAGCTGAACCAGCGGAGCCGGAACTTCACCGAACTTCTCTTCGCTATAGGCCTGCTGGGTGTAGTCGAGGAGTTCATCGTAAGTAAAATCCGTCAAGAACTTGGAGAGGACAGTTGCCGCAATCTGCGGGTAAGTCATCTCGGTCATGGACATGATCTCTTCCTTGCTTAATTGTGGGATCGATTCCGGTACGAACAGACCGCCGTCCGGTGCAATACCCTGCTTAATTGCTTCGGAAGCCGTAAACTTCTTCTCATATCCTCTTGTGCTCATGTACATCATAGAACAATCACTCCTCTTCTATGTATTGAATGCGTTATATCAAGTCTCACTCGCAGTGTCTGCCACGGTGTCTGCGGGGGTAGTATCTTCTGCCGTCGTTTCCGCGGGCGTGTCCGCGGTAGTCGTCTCTGCGGTAGTCGTCTCTGCGGTGGTCGTGGTCTCCGCATCTACAGAAGTTTCTGTAGTGGACGTTGCAGTATCGTCGTCCTCGGCAAATTCTTGTTGGTAACCCGCCAGGATCTCTGCGATAACAGGCTCATCTTTGTGCGCCGCGAGCGCTTCTTCCAAATATTCTATCTTCTTCTCATTCGTCTTCGCTTCAGATCGGTCGAATATAGGAAGAATGACGTAGCGAACCAGGAAAAACAGTCCGACCAGTACGGCAATGACAGCCAGTACGATCAAGGTCGTTCGCATTTTCTCGGCCGGTGTCTTGGGGAAATCTACATTGATCTCTTCATCCGGGATCTCACCATTTGACGAGGTCGACTGGGCCAGTGCATCGCGAATCTCTTTCTCTGTCGCAATCCTTCTCTTTCTCGGCTTCTTCGGCGCCTTGATGAGGATCGGCGCCTGCACGTGAATGCGTTCGCGGTTCTCTGCCTCTGCCACCATCGGCGACTCCTGACGCATAATGGACGTGGACAGTGCTTTTAACGGAGATTCTTCAGATGTTTTCTTCTCTGCTTCATTCTGCGCCTTATCCGAATCCGTCTTGGCTTGGGCCAGACAGAACTGCGCAAGCTCCGTCATGGACTGGGAATGAAGGCCACAGGTCAGGGCGTGCTCGAAGCAGGCCAACGATCTGTGATACTCGCCGCACTGGGCCACGCAGATACCGAACAGTAACGAAGCTTCGCCCCAGTCCGGGTGATCCGTGATGATCTTCTTCAGGGAGATGATGGCCACATCTGCGCCATCGTTATTGATGTTAAAGACCGCACGATTGTACTGGTGCGCGAGCTGCTCCGCCTCCTCCGGTGGGAGACGGAAAACAACCAAGTCACGGATGGTGATTTCCGGTATTGTCTGTCCTGCTGTTTTCCAATCCATATGTGCTGTCCTGTCTTTTTCCTTACTTCAGACCGTGTTGGTGCAGTGCATCTAAGATGACGCCTCTCGCTTCGCCAAGAAGATAGAGGGAGCCGATCATGTAGATCGGTGCACCGGTGCGGATCGCGCGGTCTACTGCATTTCGGCAGGCGACCTCGGATTCTTCCACCACAATCAGTTTTTCCCTAGCATTATACATACACGAACTGGAATTGTAAAACGCAAAACCATTCCGCAAAGTCTGCTCCCATGCGTCCCGGAGTTCCTGCGCCGGCATGGCCCGTTTCTGATGTGGCGTCACTAGGGTAATTCTACCCAACGGCACGTTCCAGTTCTCGACTAGGATCGAGAGCATCTGCGTGACATCTTTGTCCGCCATGACGCCCATAATCACTTCACACGGGGGAAGATCTTTGAGTGTTTCCATCTCGTCGGTAAAAGCAACGAATGACGTGATACCTTGTGGGTTATGTGCGCCGTCCAGGATGATGGTCGGCTGCTGGGAGATGGCTTCCAGGCGTCCCTTCCACATGGTATGGGCAAGTCCTTCCTGTCGCGCTTCTTGTGAGACGAAGTCCTTCATGGCGGTCAGCGCTAATGTCGCATTATCCAGCTGATAACCACCGTGCATGCGAATATTGTAGGTTTTCCCCTCATAAGTAAAAATCTGTCCGTTCAGGTTCTGGCTGGTCCGCTCGGCTGCATGGACCGGCACCCAGGTCAGTGGTGCATGTTTAGAAGCGGCGATATCTTCTATGACCTGCTTGGCTTCTTCCGCATCCGCGGCTTCTACCGCGGACTGATGAGTATCGATAGCAAATACCGGGCAACCTTCCTTGATGATGCCGCCCTTCTCGCCGGCGATTTTCCCGAGGGTATCGCCCAAGCGATCCATGTGATCGTAGCCCAGTGCCGTGATGATGGTTGCAGCGGGCTGCTCGATTACGTTCGTTGAATCCAGTCTTCCGCCAAGGCCTGTCTCCAGTACCACTGCGTCACACTGCTGTTCTTTGAAATATAAGAAAGCCACCGCCGTCACGAGCTCGAACTCGGTTGGGTGTTCCTGTCCTTCAGCAATCAGTTCCGCTACCTTGGACTCCACAAGATCCGAGAGTTCCGAGAGACGCTTCGCATCGATCTCCCCATAGGTATCGTCTTGTTCCCAGGTAAGCAGTCCTTCCCGTCCATCCAGCACGCGGATCCTTTCTGAGAAACGCTCCAAGAATGGGGAAGTATATAGTCCGACTTTCTTGCCATCCCAGGCCAGCATGGACGCGCAATACGCGCTGACCGACCCTTTGCCGTTCGTACCGGCAATGTGATACGCATGAAGTGATTTTTCCGGATTTCCTAATTTCAGAAGGAGGGCCTGCATACGTTCCAAGCCCAGCTTGATTCCAAATTTGTTGGCACTCTGGAGGAATGCCGGCGCGTTGAGATCAACCATGTCGTCTTACGCCTCTTTCTCGATCTTCTCTTCAACCTTCTGCTCATCTTTCTTCTTGAAGATGAAGAGCTTACTGAACACATAGTTCGCAACGACTACGAATACTGCGATGAACATTTTGACGATGTATTTATTGGTTACTTCGAAGCCGAAGCAGTTGATGAGCAGATCTTCTGCCGGCATATTGAAAGAGTTCTCCATGACCATCAGGCCCAGTGTGAACAGGCCAACTTCGAATGCAAAGAAAGTAAAGAGTCGTGCCACTACGAAGCTGATAAACTCTTTCTTGATGTTTCCCTTTGTGTGGAAGACGAAGAGCTTGTTGGTGACGTACGCAAAGACAATGGCGGCCACCCATGCTACAACATTGATGAACACGGTGAACAGGTCGATGTTCCAGCGGATGATCTTCACTTCCCAGTGTGCACCGATCAACTTATCCAGTATCGCAAATACCACCAAGTTAACAATCGTCGTCAATACACCAAACACAAAATACCAGAAAAGTTCCTGGATCTTCTTGTTTCTCATCAGTTTCTTCAATCCGGATGGTTCAACATTCTCACTCATTCACAAATTCCTCAGACTCTCTTCGGATTTACCTTACGGCGATACGCTCTTCTTCGATATACCAGATAACCGATGATCAGCGCTTCGACCACCGCTATACTAGCACAAACAATGCACAAATACAAAAACAGTCTACTGTTGTTCTTCGGCACGCGATATGGGTAAACTTCCCCGGAAGATTCCAACACATAAAACCTCGCATTGCCATCTTCTGACTGCAGATACACAATACGCGTAGAATCCTTCTCAGAGATATAACCATCGATCTCGCCAGAACCATACGTCACTTTGCCGGCCACAAATCCTTCCGGAATCATCACGCCCGTTGGTTTCTCCACCACGGTCAGGACGGCCGATGAACGCAAGATCATCTTGCCCGGTTCATATCGGCGCATGGTGTCCGTCTCTTGGTTATAGATATAAAGCTCTGATCTTGAGGCCTCTTTGCGGCAATATAGCAGAACACTCAGCACACCGTCCCGGCGGAAGCATGGCACTTCGTTGCCATCCACATAACATGTGGATTGGTAGAATTCACTCGGAATGACAAGTTTCTCCGGGAACGAGGAGAAGAAGTACTTCTGTCCATCCTTGTCCTCGAACTGAATATTTTCGACCAGAAGCGCATCGGAACGATAGATCTCGATCGTATAGACCTTGACGTTCTCACCATCTTCTGCCGTTACCGTCACCGATGCAGTATTATTGCCGATCACGAGATTGGATTCACCTTCAATGGTCACTTTGGAATTCAGGTTATAGGCGACTGCATGGATCGTCACATCAGTCACATTCTTTGACACCGTCATCTTATAGGAAAAAATACCTGGATCGAATTCCGGCTCGATGGCGAAAGATCCCACCGACAGTGATGACAGTGTTGCTTCGGAAGACACCATGGCCTGTACGATGAAAGATGCACCGGTTCCTGCTCCGGCCACGACGCTCTCCAGTGCACTGTCCCGAAGTCCGGAGATGCTTCCCAGCCATGCTTTCACTTCGCCTCTTGCTTCTGGTTTTACAAGGAAACGGATGGATGCAACTACAACCGAGCTATCACTGGAAAATACATTAGTCGTTGGCGTACCGGGAGTCGTCTGATCCGTATTCTCACCCGTCGAGTTCTGAAGGATCGACTCCTCTTCTTTCTCATTTACCGCTGAGAAAACCACTGCAGCGCCGCTTTCAGCCATCTCGTAATCCAGCTTGAAGCCATGCAAGTCTCTTCCAATCGTCACATCCTGAAGTTCCAGCGCACCCGCATCGTAACCAACTTCAATCGGTCCGAATCGTGTAATGGACGGGAACGTACTGAAGCTTACATTCAAAGTGACGACCTCACCTTGCTGAGCCGAAGCTTCGCGGAAAGCAAGATTCACCGTGACACCACCTGCTGCACGATTTGTCTGCAACGGCAGTAGAATAAATATCAGCGTAAGGCAAAGAGAAAGTAAGACTTTCCCCGTCGTTTTCATGAATTGTTTTCTCATATGTAATGCAGCACCCAATGTCTGTTCTTTTCGATATATCTGCCTGCATTATAAAGGAAAGCCCATGCATTCGCAAATCTTTTACGGTATTTTGCCATAATCGTTCGGCATATCTTCATAAACCGGGATGACAAAGACGAACGAAGACTCCAACATATCCTGTGATGCATATGCGTTATAGTACCGAACACCTTCATTGGAAGCCATAGAAATATTCTGTGCATATTGGTGTTGATACAGCCCATCCTCATTCTCAACGATGTCGAATTTCTGGAAATAAAGCGTATCCTGACCGATCTCGATGTAGCTTCGTGCAATCCAAAGTGCACCGCCACAGATGGCTTTTTCCGGTGTTGTCCACGGAAGAAGAAGCGCTTCTTCCTCCGGCGTAATCTCCTTCTTCTGCGGTTCCGAACCATACTTTGCATACTTCGCGCCATTGATTCGAGCACCGTTCTTCACTTCTGGATCAGGTGTGGAGCCGATATTGTAGAAGTTATAATATCCCTCGTAACCCGGTAATGTGCCATGGGCCAGTTCTGATTCGCCATCACGTCCCATCTCTTGGATAATACGACTTGTCAGGAAATACGGCGATACATTCGCTTCTTTACCGGCCTTCAACAGAATCTGTGCATAAGGCGGATCTTCTTCGTTCATGAAAGAATTACGGATCATGATATTGATTCCGTCGATCGTATGCACACGGTCATCGAAGGACAATTTCTCGAACTGGAAAATACCGGTTGGCGTCAGGAAATTTCTGGGATCCAAGAAATAAGCAATCACCTCGGGTTTGGCGGCTTTCCACGAACTTCCATCGTATACTGGGCTATTCTTCTTCACCCAAGACGGATTGTAGTATGAACTTGCAAGACTACGGCTGCCATGATCCTCATTCTCCAACACTTCTGCGAAAGTAGTGTTGACGTGGTAGGCTTCGAACTGATAATTCGGATGCAGGCAGTGTAGGAGCCACAAACCATCGCTGTAGGACTGCGGGAACTGTGACATCGTCGCACTACGGAAACCCTCTGCGTCCTGACCTTGTAGAAGATGAAGTGTGTATGTCCGCTTCGAGCCATCTATGGAGAGCACGGTAACCACTACCTCGTTGCGGCCTTCTTGCGTACGAACAGTCTGGAGTTCACCCGGTATGGGATCGAACAAGGACGTATTCTCCACGCCGATCTTCGATGCATAGCCTTCCACAGATGTATACCGAACACCTATTTTCTCGAACGAATCGCCAACCAGCGCGTAGTCGTAGGTATCCATGGAGAACTCCGGATAGATGGGCAGGACTTCGTCCTCTCCGTTGATAAAATCAAGTTCCGTCAGGAATCCGTTCAGCGGCACAAATGAAAGGCTGGAGCGTGTCAGTTCCAACACGCGGCCACTCTCATCCACACACTGCACGACGGCATTCAATTCATCGTCCGATACTGAAGTCGTAGGTCTCGGAGTCGGTACCGGTCCAACATCACTCAGGATCGCCAGATAGCCTGTGTTCTCCGAGGTAGCTACTTCTTTCGACTGAACCATCACATATGAGATCTCCGCAACAGATGGTGCCGCGTGTTCACTTCTTCTCACGCGGATGAAGAATTCATTTGCGGTCTCATCGTATTCATCCATCCGAACCTCTGTGTCTTGAAGCTGGCACTTTCCGCGCAACACTTCGTAATCCACGTTACTCAAGTCATTGGAACCGACCAGATTTCCGAAGCGATCATAGAGTGACGCAGAGATGTCTATAGAAGCCTCTAGTATGTTTACATATACATCACGATTCTCGGCATTGATCTCATACCAGGACTCTTGTGTGCCCGCTACAATAGAACTCGGCACGACTGTATCATTCTCAATCGTCGTGCAGGCAGGGATCGTGACCTCACCTCCGGTCACGACTTGTCCACGGCCATCCGAAGTACGAAGAAGAATGACGACCTCATGTTGGCCCGGATTCTCCCCCTTCGTATTCCACTCCATCGTGAAGTCAACTTGCCCGGATGTCTGCGGTACATATATTTCACTCGGTCGCAAAGACTGGTCTACAAAGAAGTCCGCGCGCATCTCCTTGCCTTCGACTTCCATTGTGCCCTCGATCCTACGAATACCGAACGCATATCCTTCTTCATTTTCAAGGGGGCTTCTCACCACAATATCACTGCAACTCGTAGCCATCTTCTCTTTGAACCCGTTGATGGGGGCATAGGATTCATCCACGCCACTGATGACCTGTTCGATGACATACCTTCTCGAGGCATCTTGAAGCAACTCTTCAATTTCTTCCGTGTCATAGGCATCGTTATACGCTACGCAGGCTAGATCGGATGCGAAAGCAACATCATCCTTACCGGAAAGCAGATACTGATGCGATGTAAACTGGTTCTCCACATAGTCACTGATGGCTACATGTCCCAACTGGACTTCTCTTTCCCAGTACGGCAACGCAGCTTCAGTATGCGTAAGTACTGCCGTGCGATACATGGCATCCTTATCTTCTTGTGATAAAGATGCTCCACCCTGTAGGCTGATCAGTGCACCACTTACAACAATCAGGATGATTACGCCCAGCATGCCGGCCACAATAGCCAGCACGATATATAATCTTCGGAACTTATCTCCCATGTTCTTTCCTTTACTTGCTGATTTCGTCCAGTGTCATGCCATATGGTGGAACAAAATGTGCCATATAGAATTCGGCTTCTTCGCAATTCAGGTCGTGGATAGATGTCTCAATACTTTCTTTGGCTGAACGGAACTCGTCATTATTGGCTTTCTCCTCCATCAGACATTTGAGATATGCACTCAGTCGATCTGCCACTTTCACAAGCTGGTGGATCTCCTTACGCTTCTCGTCTTCCAAGTTCGGAAGGAGCAGTGCCTGATACTCATTTCGCATTTCATCCGGCAACAATGACAGCAAACTTTCCGATGCCTGTGCTTCCACTGCCTTGTATGCGGTCTTCAATTCGCGATTCTTATACTTGATTGGTGTCGGTAAGTCTCCCGTGATGATCTCCGACACATCGTGATACAACGCTTCCGCCATCGTCAGAAGCGGATCAATCGGTTCTTTCTTCAGGATTTCGTTGTGGATCAACACCAATGCATGTGCGATAACGGCCACGTCAAAGCTATGTTCCTTCAAGTTTTCCTGGCGCGTATTTCGCATCAGGCCCCAACGCTGGATATACTGCATGCGGTCCAGCATGGCATAGAAATTGTATTGTCTATCGTTTGTTTCCATTTTCTCTTCCTTTTCTTCTTCTCGATCAGATCCAGTAGATGTTCTCGTAACACGAAGTGGCGAATGAATCCGTCATGCCGGCAATATAGTCCACCACCATCTGCACATCCTTTGCATCCTTGATCGGATAGTCTTTCGCATACTTGGCCATCCCTTCGAAAACAGGGTTATTCGATCTTTCCGCTTTCTCCTTATCCGCCATGGCGCCCATCAGTGCTTCGAAAAGTCCTTCGATCGCATTCTTCATGGTTTCTTCGTATCGGCGGATCTTCTCCGACCGATAGATTCGAGCCACATTCTCCTCCAAGAGTTCTTTCATCGCTTCACCGGCCTCGTCGGACAGGCGAATCTCGTCTCGATCCAAGCTATTGTGAATCAGGTCACGAACCAGTGTATTGATGATCTGGGAATTCGTACTTCCCAACGTAGATGTAATGACCGGTGGAATATCCTCGATCTCCATAATGCCGGCCAGACAGGCATCTTCAATATCACGTCCGATATATGCAATCTTATCTGAAATGCGGACCACACACCCTTCCAGTGTAGCCGGCTTCGAGTTCAATGCAATCTTCGGATCCAGAAGCACATCTGTCGGCTTATTACGATTCGGCGCCAGAATGTATTCGCTGTATGTCTCACCGCAATGAGAAACAATGCCATCTCGTACTTCGAAAGACAGATTCAGGCCCTCCGGTCTTCCGTGACCGTGTTCTTCCAGCATATCTACTACTCGAAGGCTCTGGAATTCATGTCTGAAAATCATGTCCGGATCGTATTTCTTGGCACAGGCATCGAGCACTTTCTCGCCTGTGTGACCGAAAGGCGCATGCCCCAGATCGTGTCCAAGTGCAATCGCCTCCACAAGATCCAGATTTAGATTCAATGCTCGCGCAATCGTCGTCGCGATGTACTTCACATAGATAACATGTTCAATTCTTGAACAGATATGGTCATTCTTGGCATTGAAGAATACTTGCGTCTTATGGCGCAATCTTCGGAAAGCCTGAGAATAGATGATTCGTCCCGTATCGCGTTCGAAAGGTGATCGAACCAGACATGGTTCCTCTTCTTTGAGTCTTCCACGACTATCTTTGGTTCGAAATGCATATGGTGATAGATTCTTCTCTCGTTCATCTCGAAGAATCGTCAGAATCTCCCTTTCACGTGGATTGTCAACTACGCCGCTCCGCGCTGCCACCTGTGAGAAAACAGCTGGAAATTCCTCAAACAAAGACGGTTCTTGTTTCTCCATATGTGTCGCCTCCCTTCGCTTGTCTTCTTCAGTATAGCACGTTTACGTTCTACACATGCCTTCTGTGACAGAATCGTTATGTACCTTGTGATCGTTCAGCTTCTCTTCAGTCCGGACTTGTTCAGAAGCATATTCTTCTTCATGCCGTCAAAATCCACACATACCAGCGCATCGCCGGCCACTTTCTCGCAGGAAACCACGATACCGTCACCGAATCGAGGATGGGTAACACGCATACCCTTGCTGATTGAATCCGGTGTAAAATCCGATGTGGAGGCCGCCGGCTGTTTCTTCTGAAATACCGGAATATACGGTTTTTCAGCAGGTGCACCTTGAGACGCTGAACCGCCATAACTTACGACGCTGCCGCTTCTATCATATCCTGAACTATCCCGATATCCACCTTCTCGTGCATATCTGGGATTCATGGTCTCCTTCGGTGCTTCCTGACGTTTGTTCGCGATTGGGTTCAAATACTCTCTCGGAATCTCCTTCAAGAATCGAGAAGGCTGAAGGTTTGTGGTCTTTCCAAAGAGCATACGGCTTCTGGCAGATATTATGGTCAATTTCCGTTTGGCACGCGTAATCGCAACATACATCAGACGGCGCTCTTCCTCCACCTCGTCGCTGTCAACTGAACGCGCACTTGGGAAGATCGTCTCATCTACGCCTACCAGATATACTGAAGTAAACTCCAAGCCCTTCGCACTATGAATGGTCATCAGGCGCACATATTCTTCTGAATCGTCCTGATTATCGCCTTCAGAATATAGGGCAGCATTCTGTAGATAAGCACCCAAGATTCCGGTCAGGTCTGACCCGAAGTTCGGCTCGTCCGCAAGTAGTTCTGCCTCCTTCGGGTCAACCGCTTCCGGCAGATTCATGGACTGCTCGATCTCTGCCTTACGACGTGTCTCAAACTCGACTGCTTCGGAAAGGAGTTCTTTGAGGTTTTCCACGCGGTCAACCATCTCACCTTTCTTCTCCTGCTGCTCAACGATCTCGTTGACCATTCCGGATTTATCCTGCACATACTCGATAAACTCAGAGAAAGAGGCTTGATTCTCACGCATTACTCGCCGCATTTCTTCAATCAGCACCGCAAAATCGTACAGTTTACTTGCTGCGCGACTCAATTCTGGATGTTGCACGGCCTTCCGGCATACATCTAACGCTGTAGTGTGTTCGCTTTCCGCGATGGCCAAGATTCTCTCTACAGTTGCATCCCCGATTCCACGCTTCGGTACGTTGATGATTCGCTCGAAAGCATAGTTATCTTCATCCGCATAAATCAGTCGTAGATAAGCCAGTACATCCTTGATCTCTTTACGATCGTAGAATCGCATGCCGCCATATACGCGGTAAGGCACACCTTTCTCGCGAAGCGCCGACTCGATCGTACGCGAAAGCGAGTTCATGCGGTAGAGAATTGCGACTTCGCGATATGGGACTGCCCCGGATTCTGCTTCACGCTTGATTCGTTCCGCACAATAATAGGACTCGATTCCGTGGTGATCCGCCCAGAGGAACGTGATCTTCTCTCCCTTCTCCCCATTCGTTCGAAGCGCCTTATCCTTACGCTTCTTGTTATGGGCAATGACTGCATTTGCTGCCTTCAGGATCGTCTCGGTCGAACGATAATTCTCCTCCAGTTTGATGATTTCCGTATCTCGGAAATCTTTCTCAAAATCCAAGATATTCCGTAGATCTGCACCACGGAATGAATAGATTGACTGATCGTCGTCACCGACTACACACAGATTACGGTAACGCTTGGCCAGAAGCTGGATCATCAGATACTGGCAGTGATTCGTATCCTGGTACTCATCCACCAGAATATACTTGAACTTATCCTGATACATCGTTAGGATATCCGGATTCTCCTGGAACAGCTTGACCGTGTAGAAGAGGATATCGTCAAAATCCATCGCATTATTTGCCTTCAATTTATCGTTATAGCGGCGATAGATCATGGCGATCTTCTGCATGCGGAAATCACCACCTGCCTCACGCTCGAAAGACTCGACCGACTGCATATCGTTCTTCGCTTTACTGATCATGCCCTGAACCTGACGGGGTGCGAATAGCTTATCGTTCAGTTCCATCTCCTTGATGACTTCCTTAATCACCTTCTGCTGATCGTCACTATCCAAGATGGTGTAGGTGGGCGTATAGCCCAGGATCTCCGCATGTCTTCGAAGAATGCGCGCAAACATGGAGTGGAAAGTACCCACCCACATATTTCTGGAAACATCACCGATCAGTCCCTCCAGACGTTCGCGCATTTCGTTCGCAGCCTTGTTGGTAAAAGTAATGGCAAGGATATTGGACGGGAAAACACCTCGATTCTGAATCAGATACGCGATTCGGTAGGTGATTACTCGCGTCTTTCCAGAACCAGCTCCCGCTAGGATCAGAAGCGGTCCTTCATCGTGTAATACCGCTCTCTTCTGTTCATCGTTCAGTTTTGCCAGCAGGTCTTCCATCAGTGCCTCCCAAAGATGTAATAGAAGGATTATACCCCAACTGAAGTACCATTACTAGGACAAGAAGGCGAATTTTTGTTCGTTTTTTTGGCGAAATTATACTTTGCAAGATAAGTGCGGCAGATTTCGCCGCGCATCAGTCAGGAGCAAGGCAAGGACAATGCCCGCAGCAGCCTGGATCCCATTCATAAGCAAGGATGCCGATGCGGCCCGCCATCCATAAAACAGCATTTCAAACGCGAAGTATCCGGTCAGCATGATGACTTCACAAAGAATGAAGACAATCACTTTCCGGGCCAGTCCTTTTTCCTGATGAAGCAGACAGCCGGAAACCAGCCCCATAGCACCACGGATCAGGAACGTCGGGAGGATAAACTGTGGATACTCGGCCAGCAGGTCCGAAAGTGCAGAGCCAATCCCCGATGCAAGTGCGGCCATCGGACCCAGCACAAATCCTGCAAACAGCGTGACCCCATCGCCCAGATTAATATATCCAATCCCGGTCGGCACGCGGATCTGGGTCGCCACCAATATCAATGCGGCAAAAACACCCGTCAAGGCTACCTTGCGGGTCATTTCACGTTCTTTTGATTTTGTCGGCACTTTCTTCTCCACAATAAAAATCTTCCCAGATCACAGGTTGTTTTCTGGGAAGATTATAGTCGCCCGTTTTTGCGATTTCAATATACTGTTAGGTCTTCGTTTCCGAATGAATCTCCAAGTCTGCCCCACAATAACGGCAATGCGTCTCACGGTCAGCACGGGCTGCACCACAGTTCGGGCAATTCGTCAGGAACTTCCACTTCAGGAAATCTTCTTCATCTTCCAACGCCTTGATTTCCGCATCCGCCGCTTTTCGATAATCGGCATCCATCTTCGACACGATGTTCCGATACTTACGTTCGCAGTAATTGTAACCCCAGAAGCCATACGCGATGAAGGCAACGATCATGATCAGCGGGAAAAAGAAAACCAGAATATCGAAAAAATGAAATGCCCCGTCTGACAGGCTATCTGAATTTTCAAAAACCGGGATCACCCACTCGTAGAAGCAGTTCGTAATAAAGAAAATGATATTGATGATCACACCCGCTGCACCGATGAAGAGAGAATATCGTGCAAGCAGCGGCATCTCTTTCTTGACATCTCCGTGAAGCCATGGTTTGTTTAAAATAGAATTCATCGTCTTTTCCTCACTTATTTATTGCTGTGCTTAAAGCTGATGTTTGTTCGCCTCGGGCACGTCTGATCACATTTGTGTTTCCTCTGTTTCTGATGACGTCCTGGCAAGCGCATTGGTTCTGTCTGACACCCTTCTTTTTATTGCCTGTCCAACCTTGTTTTGTGAACTTCCGCAATGGCGTTCCTTCTCACTGACCTTTTGGAGCTTGAATCTGGAGATCAGCAACGATGAACCACAGGAAGCACAGACTTCGTCTCTTGGTCCGGCTTCGGCACTACAATTGGGGCAAGTATTGTAGTACCAATTATTCTTCATCAGTTCTTCGATATCCTCTTTGAGTTCCACAACTCGGTTCTCCGCAATATTCTGATCAATGATCGACACGCAAATGGAACGGATCCGTTCATAAATCCGATTGTGATGGTACACCCTCAGGATGCCGAGTGCCAGGATCAGTATGGCCGGAAGAAAGAAAAGTGAAAAATCTACGAGTGCAAATGCAAAATCACTCATGAGCATATTTTCAAAAGGTGTGATCAACAGATCATATCCTAACGGCACCAGTATCAACAGGATCTGAACCACCCGATATGGCATTTTCCTCTTCATCAGATAACTCTGTTCACTCGTCAGTTGCATGAATCTGTTTATGTTATATTCATCCTTTAATTCCAGCGAAAAATCCGTGATACTATACCACGAGACGCCGTCAGTTATGGCTTTCATGCCCTTGATCCGTTTGTAAAAGCTCTTCTTCGGAATAATCGTCGTGCAGATTGGCGCGTAATGCGAACTTATGCCCCAATCCTTGGAAATCATAAAATACGAATCAACCCAGATCCCGGATTCCAACACATTATTCGCACGATTGATCAAGAAGGAGATGCCAAACGCAATCAGCGCCAAATCAAATCCTATATTGAATATGAAAAAGTACAATATCTGTTCAGCACCTGGAATGATGATAATTGGAAGCAGGCAGGCTGCCGCGATATAAAACCCCACCGGAATATCACCATCTGAAAAGAGAATATCGCCATATGAGTCTATACTGCCTCCACCAAAACTGCTGTGGCCTGAACTGCTGTGGGATGAACCACCCCCAAAACTGCCAAAACCTCCAGAGTGATGGCTTCCAGTATGAGATGATCCACCGTGAAAACTTCCGCTATGTCCCATGTTTCATTTCCTCCAGATGTCCGCCACCGTGATGACCGCCCCTGTGTCCCAATTTCACTCCTCACTATCTGAAAACAGAATTGTGAATTTCTCTCCCTTTTCCCTTCTATATTGTACACGAAAAGAAAGTAAAAAATAACTGTGCTGCACAACCTATTTGCATGCTATCTGCATTATCGGAGCGAATTATCGTCTTTTCTGACCCATATTGCCCTTGCTGTCTTCAAGTTGGAAGTTCTCGCGGACATCTTCAGCCAGTTCGCTGATCTTATCCACCGTTGTTTCATATGTTTCCTTCAGGAACTTCGGCAATGGTTTGTCCATCCACATACGGAAGATAAACCCTGCCTTGATGAGCCGGCTCTCTTTATACTGACCGATACGTTCCTTGATTTCTTCATAGTGGAGGACGATCTGGTGCTGGCTGGCAAAGCGTTTCACCGCAAAGACAATGCTGGTCGCATGGCAGAAATCCAGGATAAACACGCCATAGAAGAATCCAATGAAGAACGAGAATGCCAGATTTCTGGAGAGCCATTCCAGTGCCGACAGGATGTGGGGATGGATCAGGAAATAATAGAGCGCCCCCAGCACTGACCACATCAGTGAATACAGCGGACAGATAATGCCCATGATGTTCCCCCATCGGTCGGAATAGTCCCAAAGCCTCAACCGGAAGTATTTCAGCAGGAACCATCCCCCTATAAATTCAACGGCGGACATAACCACCATCATGAGAAAAAAGAGAACCAGCTTCTCCAGGATTGGATTCTCGATGTCGACTTTGTTTTCGAGGGAAGCAATCAGATATAGACATACCAGTCCTACACCATAAACCGGAAGATATGGTCCCGACAGGAAGCCAGGATTCATCCACTTGTGCTGTGAGATGACCCGACGGTAGAAAAGCTCAATGACCCATCCGGTCAGGCTGCCTATGTAGAAAAGGAATGCGAGGATAAGAAGGAATGACATATCTGTTCTCCTTATCGGATATAAATCTCCGCCAGAAGATTCTCGCGGGCATATACAGCAATTCGTCCGTTCTCCACTTCTCGGAAATACATATAGAGCGCTTCACTGGTATCTAGTGTTGCGTAGTTGCGCATCATAGCAGAAAATGTCGCTTCAAAGAGCTCCTCATCGCCCTTGATCATGGCAAGGTACATGACCAGCGGGTAGGCTTCAAGCGCCTCCGTCTCCGTCGTGGCTTCACCGGAAATCAAATCATAGGAAGTAAATAGATATCCGGAGTTATATATCTGTCCGCTCACCCAAGCATAACTACTCTGGTCCATCTCACCAATTTCGGCAAGGTACACCATCGTGTAAAGTGAAGGTACCAGTTCAACACTCATCTCACTTCCCGCGTAGTAGGTATAGCTTTCTTCGTCAAGATACATCCACGCATAAAGCGGCAAGTTCTCCGAAATCTTTCCGTCTTTTACGATCTGTACCAATGCGTCGTATTTCTCCTGATACTCTGGAAGAAGCACGGCTGTCCGACGCAATGCTTCAAGATCTAACGAAGACAGCTCAATACCGGTCTGGCTGACCACACCGGATGGATTCGTCTCCTCTTCTGTTACTTCCGGAACGAGTGATTTTTCCGTAACTGGTATAGGCGTTGGTGCAGCAATCCGATCCGCAGCTTTATAAGATGTAGTCGATTCAGAACCAAAGACGATTGCCGCTAAATCCTTAATTCGATTTAGGACCTTCTTCCCACCCCAGCGATCGTAGTAGTTCAGCAATGCCCGCAAGTATCTGTTCGTTGCTTTCATGGATACCGGCGCCTGATCAAGCTGTTCAAAGACATCGTTCTCATAGATGGAGCCATCCGCATACTCAACCTGATCTCTCTTCGGCAGACGAATAAATGCCCGTAAGGTTCCATCCTCACAACAGAGTTCATCATCTATGGCCTTCATGAGCGAATCAGCTTTACTTCGGCTCCCCTCGGACACATATGTTTCCAGCAGGAGCACCTGATCGAAAGCATCCACATATCCAGACTGCATAGCAGGTACGGTTCTAGTCGTACCAGGAATCACATACCAATTCACGACCCAAGGGTCTGTTCCGCGATCTTCTTGGAGGATCTTCTGCGTTCTTGAGAATAGGTATCCTGTGTGCAGATCACTTTCCATCGTGATCTGAGACATTTCCGGAGTCATGGTATAGGATCGTGCATCCGTATCTTCTTTCTTCGCCAGCAGACCACTTCTATGTAGTACATAGATTCCAACTGTCACAAGTATCAGCGCAGCAAGTACGATTCCTACAATCTTGAGGGTCTTGCCGATTTTCGGATTTGTATACTTGACTTGTGTCAAAGTGGGCATACGTACTTTGCTCCTTTCCGAATGCTTCAAAATAAGATATAGTAATTGTACCACTTATCTGGAGGACCGAAATGCGCATCGCTGGAATCATCGCTGAATACAATCCTTTTCACGAGGGACACCATTATCTGATTCAGAAGGTCAGAGAGGAACTTGGCGCGAATACGCCGATCGTCATCATCATGAGCGGCGACTTCGTTCAACGTGGCGAGCCAGCCATCATTGACCGCAGAAGCCGTACCTGCGCCGCGCTCTCATGTGGTGCTGATCTGGTTTTCGAACTGCCATTCACCTTTGCCTGTGCATCGGCAGATCGTTTTGCGCACGGTGCTGTGGCCTCTCTTCTAGCTACCGCACAAGTCACTGATCTATATTTCGGTGCCGAACACGATTCACTGTCTGATCTCATGTCCATTGCTTCGATCAACTTCGAACAAGACACGGTTTTCCAAGAAATACTGGATCAGGAATTAAGAGAGGGTCTCCCCTATGCAGCCGCTTGGGAGTCCGCCGCTGTCGCTTCGCTTCTAGCTAAGTCAGATTCAAAATCCACGCTCACTGCCGAAGAATTCTCCGCAATCATCCGCGAGCCAAACAATCTTCTGGCCATCTCTTATCTCAGAGAGATTCTATCCTCTAGCGCCACGCTGACTCCGCATGTCGTGCGAAGAATCGGTGCTTATAATAATGACACACTATCTGAAGATAGTCTTCCGAGCGCCACTGCGGTTCGTCAACAGATACTTGTTCAGTACAGACAGCTGACACATAGTGAGTGGATCTCCAAAATGGGAGAACTTGCAGGGTTCATATCATCACCTATGCTTGCTGAGCTTCTCCAGTCGTGGAATGCAGGCGTTCCTCCACTTGGTGAAGAGACATTGCTTCAAGTAGCCTTCCCACTCATTCGTGCCATGAGTGCCGATGATCTTGCCCAGTATGCGTATATGGGGTCCGGACTTGCTTCACATCTGAAGAACACCATTTCCAAGCTACATTATCAACCGGAGTTATCCCTCGCCGAAGTATTTCATAATGAGATCAGCACACGTTGTTTCTCCTATACACGTATCTTGCGCGCTCTCTCCTCACTGGTCATCGGTCAGAAAGAACACGAACTTCAGGATTTGGCTGATCCAAAGTATCTCCGTCTTCTGGGATTTTCTGAGAAAGGACGCACGCTGTTGAAGGAGATGCGTCAGTCCATCGCGATGCCGATTTTCTCCCGAGCATCCGATGTCCGTCATTATGGCAAAGATCTAACGCTCACCCGTATGGATGAGTTGGATCGAATCAGCCACGATTTCTGGACATTTCAAGCCAAAGGAACTTGGGAAGAAGACTTCCACCATGAGGTCATCCAGTTCAAGCGCAATAAGATCTATCGCTGAGTGCTTTTCCAAAGTAAAACTACTTGATTTGTATAGAAAAAGTGGGGTCGTCTCGTTAAGAAACAACCCCACTCAAACTACATGAACTTAGTCTTTCGACCAGAATACTGTTTTACTCACATTTCAGAGCCTTCATTCTTCTTGCGGCGTGCCTGATAGAGCACAATACCAAGTCCCGCAATAATCAGGGTAGCACCTGTAATGGTCGGTACATTATCAACAGAATCACCCGTCTTGACTACGTGTTTTCCGGTTCCGTCTTCCTTGACTGTGAAGGTAACCTTTCTCTTTGTACCATCTGTGTATGTGATGACAACACGATGAACACCAAGTGTAAGTCTGTTGATGTAAGTATCATTCAGATTTCCATCCTCGTCGTAATACTCCTTCGGTACATCCTTATCATCAACAGTTACCTTCTTGACTCCCTTCTTACCTGTCGGAGTCGGAGATCCAGTCGGCGTAGGATTCGGTGTCGGAGATCCAGTCGGCGTAGGATTCGGTGTCGGCGTAGGTGTCGGTACCGGAGAAGGCGTAGGAGTCGGCTTCGGAGTCGGCGTAGGTGTCGGTGTAGGTGTCGGTGTAGGTGTCGGCGTAGGTGTCGGTGTAGGTGTAGGATCATTCCCTTCAGTAGAGTAAGCATCCTTGAAAGCTACGACTGTTGTCTTGTCTTTATATACACCCACTTCAGATGTCTTCGCGCCGTTATTCGTAGCACCCGCATCAATTGTGTAGGTTACTGTAACGAACAGATTCTCCACATCATACATCGACTCAGTTACTACATACTTCTCACCCGCGGTCAAATCATTGATCAGTGCCTCATAGCTCATCTCACCTGTCTTTGTGAACTTAGTTGCATCACCAAGTGTACCGGTCCATACAGGATCACCTGCTGCAGTCGTGACAGTAAATGTCAATTTCTTCAACTGTTCTTCTGTCACAGGACCTGTAATGGTCTTTGTAAGCTTCAGGTTACCCTTACCAGGTGTTGTCGTTGTGTTCTCAAAGTTCATGGACGTTACTTCGTCAGTACCCTTCAAGATCTTCTTGGATACTTCGAGATGTCCCTCTGTACCGGTTACTACGATTTCTACGGTATAGATTGTCGCATCATATACGATTGAAGCATCGCTTCCAGCCTTCTCAGCTACTGTGTATGTATAAGTGCCGGCTGCATCAAACTTCAACGTATCGAAGACTACCTTACCGTTTCCATCGTTGTACTTCGTCTGGATTGGATCAGTATCGCCGGACTTCGTCAGTGTGAACGTAAACTCGTTACCAGACAATGTCTGTGCTACACCATCAACCAGGTAAGACTTACTTGCTTCCAGATCTACTTTCGCATATGTTGACTTGGTATTTGCGAAGCTCAATGCCGTGACTTCGTCTGTACCCTTCATGAGTTTCTTGCTCACAGTCAAGCTACCATTTACTTCTACCACTTCGACTTCAACGGTATAAATCGTATCGTCATAATCGATGGTAGCATCTGTACCAGCAGTCTCTGCTACGGTATAGGAATATGTACCTGGTTCGCTGAAGCTAATCTTGTCAAAGCTTACCTTACCATTTGCATCGTTTGTCTTCGTCTGCAAAGGATCGGTCTTACCATTCTCCGTCAATGTGAAGGTGAACTGACCATCTGTCAGAGTCTGTGCTTCACCATCGATCGTATAGGTCTTGCTTGCCTCAAGTTCAACATCCTTCGGCGTGAACTTCTTATTTGCGAAGCTCATTGCATCAACTTCTGTACTATCCTTCTTCAGAGTCGTCGTGTAAGACAGCTTACCGTTGTTCTCAGTTACTACGATGTCTACTGTGTAGATCGTATCGTCGTAAACGATCGTTGAATCGGTGCCGGCCTTCTCAGCTACGGTATAGGTATAAGTTCCTGCCTCGCTAAATGACAACTTATCGAAGCTTACCTTTCCGTTTACATCGTTGTACTTCGTCTGCTTCGGATCTGTTCCGCCCTTCTCTGTCAATGTGAAGGTGAACTGACCATCTGTCAGAGTCTGTGCTACGCCGTCGATTGCATAGGTCTTACTTGCTTCAAGTGTTACGTCGACTGGAGTTGTCTTCGTGTTCTTGAATGCCATCGAGTCAACCTCGGTCGTACCCTTCTTCAC
>JAGHVD010000071.1 GCA_018064475.1 Candidatus Scatonaster coprocaballi | reverse complement strand
TTATGGATACCGCAACGATGACTACTTTTTCACTCTTGTTCGTTATATTTCTATTCCTTCTAGTTTTTTGTTAATCCCACAAAAAACGTGAAGAGCCTTTATTCTTTTGCATTTCCACCCTGACTACCGCTACCACGCATTGCATCAAAGACTTCTTTATCCGCAAAGGAGACCTTGACGGAACGTATGAAGTGATCGTTGGAGTTGGTGCGCAGAAGCAGGTTGATAATGGTCTCGGTAACCGGCGCGGTCTCCATCTGAGAGAAGGCTTTTCGAATCGTCCAAACTGCATCCAGTTCTTCCTGCGTCATCAGGAGATCCTCTCGACGTGTACCGGACTTGTTGATGTCGATGGCCGGGAAGATACGCTTCTCAGAGAGCTTTCGATCGAGATAAACTTCCATGTTACCTGTACCCTTGAACTCCTCGAAGATAACTTCGTCCATACGGGAACCAGTCTCAATCAAGGATGTCGCAACGATCGTCAGGGAACCGCCATTCTCAATATTTCTGGCTGCACCGAAGAAACGCTTCGGGCCATAGAGAGATCCCGGATCGAGACCACCGGAAAGGGTTCTTCCTGTAGGTGTGATTGTTAAGTTATAAGCTCGAGCCAGACGGGTCATGGAGTCAAGAAGGATGACAACATCCTCACCCATTTCTACAAGACGCATGGCACGTTCCAGTACCAGCTCGGTTACTCGCGTATGATTCTCCGGCTTCTTATCAAAGGTGGAGTATACGACTTCGCCCTGAATAGAACGCTGCATATCCGTAACTTCCTCCGGACGCTCGTCGATCAGAAGTACGATCAACTTCGTCTTCGGACTGTTCTGAGTGATTGCATTGGCTACCTTCTGAAGAAGGATAGTCTTACCTGCTTTCGGTGGAGAAACGATCATACCACGCTGACCTTTACCAATTGGGGAAACCAGGTCGATGATACGAGTAGAAAGTTCCTGTTTACCGGTCTCCAGACGGAATCTCTCATCTGGATAGATCGGCGTCAATCTTTCAAAATGAGGACGCTTGCCGAGCTTATCCACCTCCACGTCATTGACTGTGGTGATATAGCTCAGTGCGAGGTTCTTATCCTGTCCACGCTTCGGAAGTGCAAAACCACGAATCTGGTCACCCATGCGAAGTCCGAATCGACGGATCAGGTTGGTCGGTACAAAAACATCTTGTGGAGACGGGAGATAGTTCTCGCGTCTAACGAAACCATATCCACCATCGGATACGATCTCCAATACACCTACAAACTCGATGGGCTCGATCTGAGGCTTCTGCTGTTCTTGAGATGCTTCACCGTTTTCAGCACTCTTCTCATCTGTATCAGTGACCACTTCACCGGATTCAGAAGCGGCTGCTTCGCCGGCTGGACGAATCTCAATACTTCTATGATGTTTCTTCTGTTTCTTGTTCTGGTGGTTCTTCCCCTGGACATTCTTATCCTGAGGATTAGCTTCCGATGCGCTGTTCTCCGAGGTTGCATTCTCGGAAGGCGTAGCCTCCGGCTGCTGAGCCGCCTGTTCTTTCACCTCAGTAGGAGCTTCGTCCGGTTGTTTATTCTCCGAATCGTTGTCCTTCTTCGCTTTCTTCTTATTGCGGGATCGCTTCTCCGAAGTCTGCTTCTTCTCGTTTGTTTCCGAAGACTCAGCCTTGGTTTCCTCCGCCTCCTGCTTCTCTTGCGGAATTTCTTCCTTCACTTCGGAAGAAACCTGTTCTGCGATCTCTTCAATCGGTGTCTTCGTTTCCGCATTCTTCTTCTTTCTGCCGGAAGACTTCTTCTCCGATGTCTTCGGTTTTGCTTCCTCCGACGTTACCGGACTCTCTTCTTGCGAAGCTTCCTGCTTGGAAGTCTCAGCTCCTTCGGTTTTCTCTTCAGAAGCAGGCTTTCTTCCCCGCTTTCCAGAAGGTTTCTTCTCTGCTTTAATTGCCTTCGGAGCAGTTTCTGCCTGTTCTTCAGCACTCTTCGGAGAATCTGTCGCTTGGGCTTCTTCTTTCGGAGCCGCTTCTACCTTCTCCTTTGGCTTTCTGCCACGTTTAGCCGGGGCCTTCTTCTCTGCCACAGAATCGGTCTTTGAAGAAGATTCAGTCTTCTGGGATTTCTTCTGTTCTGCTGACAGAAGGTTAGCCAAATCAGCCTGACTCATCGTACCGGCCTTCTCGGCAGTTACCAGATTGAACGCTATCGCGATAGCAGAAAGATCCTCTTTGCTCTTTGCGTAAAAATCGTCTTGCGCCACAAATATACCTCACATTTTTCTCGTGGAATTGGTTTTTTCTTTATCTGCACAAGGATACAAAACCCTCATGTTCTCTATCAAATGTTCAATTGTTGTTATGGAAAAATTACACCTCGTCGTATTGCCACCTCTTTCCTTCGGAAGAGTTCTCACGCAATACATCATCTAAACTGTTGTCATTATAAATGTTCATTTGGTGGGTTGTCAATTGAGTATTTCGAATCTGTTCACACAATATTTTTGCAAAGCAGACCAATTCGATATATTATGCTTCTATAATCGCTTTCAAGATGAGGAACAAGGCTAGGATTTCTTTACGTGATTTCATTTATTCTCTGTGTGATCGCATTACTTGTCGGGTATCTGATCTACGGTAGCATCGTAGATCGACTTTTTGCGCCGGATGACCGTTCTACACCGGCCGTTACGATCAACGATGGCGTAGATTTCGTTCCGATGCCCCTATGGAAAGTCTTCTTAGTACAGCTTCTCAACATCGCAGGTACCGGTCCAATCTTCGGCGCATTAAGTGGCGCGTTATTCGGGCCAATCGTATACCTGTGGATCGTGTTCGGTTGCATCTTCGCCGGTGGTGTCCATGACTATATGTGCGGCATGATATCCATGAGAAACCGAGGTGAATCGATCTCTGAGTTGACCGGTCGATATCTCGGGCAGAAGATGCGTCAGATCATGCGTGTTTTCTCCGTAATCCTTCTTATCATGTGCGGCGTGGTATTCACCACCGGACCTGCGGGCCTTCTCTCTTTGATTACGCCTAATCCTTTCAACACGACTTTCTGGCTATCGATCATCATCATCTATTATTTCATCGCGACCTTCGTCCCCATCGACAAGATCATCGGCCGCATCTATCCGCTGTTCGGCGTCTGCCTCATTGTCATGGCACTGGGTGTTGGCGGAAGCCTTCTTTTCTCTGGGAATTTCACGATGCCGGAAATCTGGAATCATTTCTCGAACGAGCATGCTTCCGGTACCGCCGTCTGGCCCTTCATGTTTATCACTGTAGCTTGTGGCGCCATCTCCGGTTTCCATTCCACACAATCTCCAATTATGGCCCGTTGCTGTACCTCTGAGAAACAGGGACGACGCATCTTCTATGGCGCCATGATTGCCGAAGGCATTATTGCCCTCGTCTGGGCCGCAGCCGGTGTTAGTTGCTATGAGAATTCTCAGGCACTTCTGGATGTCGGCGGCGGATGCAGCGCAGTTGTATATGCCATCTGTCAGAGTACCATGGGCCGCATCGGCTGTGTCTTAGCCATGCTGGGCGTCATCGTGTGTCCCATCTCTTCCGGTGATACCGCCTATCGCTCTGCTCGTCTCACCTTGGCTGACTGGTTCAAGATTGATCAGTCGAACTGGAAGAAACGTCTGCTTCTGACGCTTCCGATCCTCATTACAGGTTTTCTCATCTGTTTTGTCGACTATTCCATTGTATGGCGATATTTCTCCTGGTCCAATCAGACGTTGGCCATGATTGCGCTCTGGGCTTTCTCTGTCTATCTTGTAACATACAAGAAGAATCCTACCATCACGGTCATTCCGGCTGTCTTCATGACGTCTGTCTCCCTCTCCTATTTCTTCGCAGCACCGGAATGCTTCGGTCTTCTATGGCGGAAGGTACAGATCAGTGCAAGAATCTACGAACCACTCTCGATCGGAATAGGCATCTTCGGCGCGGCCATCAGTCTTTTCTTGTTTATTCGCTTCTATAAGAGAACTCGAACGGCTCTTCGCCCGTAGAAAATGCAAAACTCAACAGATAGAGATTCACGTATAAACGTTGACGAAACAAAGAAGAACCGTCTCATGTGATGAATCACATTTGAGACGGTCCCTGTTTGCTCTTTACTTGTATATTTTCTAAAGAATCAGGTATCACCCAAAGCTGCGAACTTATCCATCATACCGAGTGCTTTACCTGTACCGATGGCAACACAGCTGACAGTATCTTCTGCGACACATACATCGATACCGATCTTGGTAGCAAGCATACGGTCGAGACCATAGAGCAATGCACCACCACCGGTCATAACAATACCACGCTGGGAGATATCCGCCATCAACTCCGGTGGTGTACGCTCAAGTACAGAGTGTACTGCATCGAAGATGGCAGCAACCGGCTCTTCCAATGCTTCGAGCATCTCAGTGGAGGAAACGGTTACGGTAGCCGGAAGACCTGTGATCAGGTTACGGCCACGAACATCCATGGTCATTTCTTCTTCTCTCGGATATGCGCATCCGATGTTGATCTTCAATTCCTCAGCCGTCTTCTCACCAATGAGTACGTTGTGCTTACGACGAACATGCTTCACGATCGCCTCGTCGAACTTATCACCTGCAACCTTCAAGGAGAAGTCAACGACCGGCTCACAAAGAGAGATTACAGCGATATCTGTTGTACCACCACCGATATCTACGATCATGGAACCGCAAGCCTTCGTGATATCGATACCTGCACCAATGGCTGCGGCAATCGGCTCACGAATCAGGAAAACGTCCTTCGCGCCGGCATGACGGCAGGCATCTTCAACTGCCTTCTGCTCAACCGGGGTAATGACAGACGGTACACATACAACGATCGTCGGACGGAAGTAGGTCGCACGGATACCCTGGCAGACACGTCCGATGAATGCCTTGAGCATGACCTCCGTTACCTTAAAGTCAGAAATAACACCGTCACGAAGCGGTCTGATCGCCTCTTCGACACCCGGTGTACGGCCAAGCATCAAGCTTGCGCTCTCACCGACAGCGAGCACTGTGCCGGTCTTCGTATTTACTGCTACTACAGATGGTTCTTTGAGCACTACGCCCTTACCACGCACGTAGATCAAGACGCTACTGGTACCCAAATCAATTCCAATATCTAGTCCAAGTCCCATGATTTCACCTCGTATATATCAAAGAAAACACGCTTCTTCTTCACCAAAGCGTATTGTTATGCACAAATTAACACAGTAATGATACAATAAAAGCACATATCTTTCAACGTTGCTAGTTTGCATTCATTTTACAAATCGGGGTGAAATTGTGAAGAAGGCCTTGGCATATTTGTTCATGATATGCGGTATTGTTCCGATCTATTTTGAAGGAATCCTACCGGGAATCATCCTGTTTATTCTTCAGATCGTCGGATATGTCAGCATGCCTTTCTTTGCCCAAGCACTGGTCGACGGCTTTTTCCTTACCAAGAACACCTACCAGTATTTCCTTCGTGTCACCTTCTGTGCCTATCTTACACAAGCTGCTTCATTCCTCGCATATCTGCTCTTCGCCGATACGCCCCAACCCCGCAAATTCAACATTACCTTCACTTGGATGGTTGCTTTTGCCATACTATTTGCGTTAGAACTTCTGGTCTCACTTCCACGTGACCGAATTGCTTCCATGAATCTTCTTCACCCGAATCAAACTACTCATTCCACTCGGTTTGACGTTGTCATTTCCTCATCGGAAGCCAATCACTTGCCGAAGGGCATGAAGATCCCTGCTTGGCCACGTTCCACACTTCAGGGGGGCGCGATCCTTCTCCTTGCACTGTCTATGGTACTCGTTACCTTCCTTCCTCTGACCATGCCGATACTCTCCTTGGTCGCCATCGTCGGTTTCTACTTCCTGCACAGATGGAAGATTGACTCACGCATCTTCGTTGTCACCATCTTCTTCAGTGCTTTTGCCGCATGCTATACCTACGCATATTTCCGGATGACCGGCCGGATCACTTACGAGTGGGCCTCTATTGCAGGGTTCGTATTGTGTCTTCTGATTCCGGGGAAACGCAGAAAGAAGAAGAAAATATGCTATCGTGCCCTGTACCTGATCTATCCGTTGAGCATCTTGATCTGTGCCGGAGTTGCTGCGCTCGTTCGCTAACCCATACGTTTAATGAAATCCCGCATTTATTTGTTGTTTATTATTACGCGCGCGCGGAAAATCTGCTATAATGTTTGTTCGTAAGTTTCAACATGAAAAGAGGTAGGAAAGATGGCCTATTCAACTGACATTGACCGTAAATGGCAAAAGAAATGGGAAGAAACCAAGCTTTATAAATTCGACCCGGACAAGAAGGGCGAGAAACTATACGTGTTGGAGATGTTCTCCTATCCGAGTGCTGCAAATCTTCACCTCGGACACTGGTACAACTATTCTCTGACCGACTCCTGGTCCCGCATGAAGCGCATGCAGGGATATAACGTATTCCATCCGATGGGATTTGACTCCTTCGGTCTGCCGGCTGAGAACTATGCCATTAAGACAGGTATTCATCCGAAGGATTCCACACTCCACAATATCGAGATCATGGAACAGCAGCTCAAGAACATGGGCGCTACCTACGATTGGGATTATGAGATTGCAACTTGCAAGCCGGAGTACTACAAGTGGAACCAGTGGATCTTCCTCCGTCTTCTGGAGAAAGGTCTCGCCTACCGTAAGAACGCACCGGTCAACTGGTGTCCGGCCTGTAACACCGTACTTGCCAACGAGCAGGTCGTAGATGGTGCTTGCGAGCGTTGCCATACTGAAGTTGAACACAAGAACATGACGCAGTGGTTCTTCAAGATCACGGCTTATGCACAGGAGCTCCTTGATTGTCTGCCACAGCTTGACTGGCCGGAAAAGACCAAGAAGATTCAGACAAACTGGATCGGTCGCTCCGAGGGTACTCAGGTCTCCTTCCTCTGCGAGAAGAATGGCGAACGTCTGAAGGACGAAGACGGAAGTGACTTGAAGCTTTCCGTATTCACCACTCGTGCAGATACTCTCATGGGTGTCTCCTACGTTGTCGTAGCACCGGAGTCTCCGCTTTGCACCCTGCTCACGACAGATGACTGCAAGCAGAAAGTGGAAGAATATCAGGCATTCACTAAGAAAGCTTCCGATATCGACAGAATGTCCACCACCCGCGAGAAGACAGGTGTTTTTACCGGATCTTACGCGATTCATCCAATCACGGGTAAGAAGGTTCCAATCTGGGCTTCTGATTATGTAATCGCTACATATGGTACCGGCGTGGTCATGGCTGTTCCGGCTCACGATGAGCGTGACTTCGAGTTCGCCAAGAAGTTCGACCTGCCGATTCAGCGTGTCATCGCTTCTGCACCGGATGCAGAGGATGAACTTCCGTTCACGGAGAAAGGCATCCTCGTCAACAGCGGTGAGTTCGACGGTCTCAACTTCAAGACTGCTATCGATGCCATTATTGAGAAACTCAAGCCACAGGGCATGGCGGAAAGAAAGATCAACTATCGTCTGCGTGACTGGCTGATCTCTCGTCAGCGTTACTGGGGTACACCGATTCCGGTCGTTCACTGTGAGAAGTGCGGCGTTGTACCGGTACCGGATGACCAGCTCCCTGTTCTGCTTCCTTACGATGTAGAATTCCGTCCGGATGGTGAATCTCCGCTTGCAAAGTGCGAAGAATTCATGAATACCACTTGCCCGAAGTGCGGCGCACCGGCGAAACGCGACCCGGATACCATGGATACATTTGTTGACTCTTCTTGGTATCAGCTCCGTTATCCGGATAACAAGAACGATCAGGCACCTTTCGACCGTGAACTCATCAATAAGATGTGTCCGGTAGATAAGTATGTCGGCGGTCCGGAGCATGCAGCCATGCATCTGCTCTACACCCGTTTCTTCTGCAAAGCGCTCCGTGACATGGGCTATCTTGATTTCGACGAGCCTTTCACTTCCCTCGTACACCAGGGCATCATCCTTGGACCGGATGGAAACAGAATGAGTAAGTCTCGTGGAAATACCGTTGCACCGGATCCGTACATCCAGAAATACGGTTCAGATGTATTCAGAACCTATCTTGCTTTCGGCTTCGCTTATACTGACGGCGGTCCATGGAGTGAGAGTGGACTTCAGGCAATCGCGAAATTCACCGGACGTATCGATCGTCTCGTTGAGGAAGTCGCTTCGATTGCAAAGGGTCAGGCTCTGCCAACAGATCTTACCGACGATGACAAGGCACTGCTCTACGCTTTAAACTATACCATCAAGGCTGTTACAACGGACACCGAGAAATTCCAGTTCAACACTTCGATTGCACGTCTCATGGAGCTTCTGAATGCAATCGGCAAGTATCAGACATCTGCGAACAAGAACGACGCGCTGCTTCGTAGCACCGTCGAGACATTCCTTCTGCTCTATGCACCATATGCACCGCACTTCACTGAGGAGCTGTGGGAAAGAATGGGCAACGGATACTCCATCTTCAACCAGGCATGGCCGGTATGCGATGAGAGCAAGCTCGTAAAGGATACCGTCGAGATTGCTGTACAGATCAACGGTCAGGTGAAGTTCCGTGTCAATATTGCACCGGATGCTTCTTCGGAAGATGTGGAGAAGATCGTCAAGGAAGACAGTCATCTCGAGGGCGCACTGGCTGGAAGATCCATCGTGAAGTTCATCTACGTCAAAGGCAGACTTGCAAATATCGTTGCAAAATAAGATCTGTAACGTGTCTAAAAACTGAGTAAAACTATTATGGGCGTCTCGTAATGAGGCGCCCTCATTTCATATGGAAACTTTTGAAAACGCCGACTTACTCGCCACGCTTGGTCCGCTTCATTATTTGCTCGACATCAGGTTTGACATCAGCAAAATACTTCGAAGCGAACTGTTCCGGTGCCAAAGGTCTTGAGTAGTAATAACCCTGGAAAATATCAACGCCAAGTGCGCGAATGCGAGCAGCCTTCTGAGATGTCTCAATGCCCTCGACACACACGGTCATGCCAATGGTTCGAGTCAGAAGAACAATAGCGGAGATAAAGGATGTATTGAATCGGTCATCCTGATCGACAAATGCACGGTCGATCTTAATCTCATCTACTGGGAATTCACGCAGATAGTTAAAGGAAGAATAACCTGTACCAAAGTCATCCAACGCAATACGAATGCCATTATTACGAAGCTTTACCATATTCTGGCGGCAGATCGCCAAATTCTTCATCAAGGTCGTCTCCGTAATCTCCAGAAGGATATTCTTCGGCTGAAGATCATACTCACCGAGCAGTTCAATCACATGATCTGCAAAGTCGATCTTCGCCATGTCTTCCGCCGTCACATTAATATGTACATAGAAGTCATCGGATACTCCGCTTGCAATCCAATCGCGGCACTGCTTCATCGCAGTACGCAGGATCCACTCACCCAGTACGGCCATCTGACCGGTTGCATACACTGCTGCGATAACTTTCTCCGGGCTGATCAACTCGCCCTGTGGAGAGACCCATCTAAGGAGCGCTTCGCATCCTACGAGTTTCTCTGTTCTGGCATCGACCAATGGTTGGAAATGAAGCAGGAAATTCTGTCCGTCTTCGCGAACCGATTTCGCAATCTGATACTCAAAATCCATTCTCTCTTTCATCTCAACCTTGAATTGAGGGGTATAGATCGAATAGGCCAGATGCGCGTCCTGCTTTACCTTATGAAGTGTAATCTCGGCATTGTTAATGAGTTCATCCGCCTGGTTGCCACACGATGGGAAAAGCGAGGCACTCATCGAGTAGTTCACATACATGGAACCGCGATCAATGACCATTGGCTCATTGGCTTCTTCCAGGATAGCCTTCATGTGGTTCTCAACCTGCACACGCGTTGCATTCGGCCACAAAATACAGAATGTATCCACGCTGATGTGATAGAGTTCGCATTTTCTCGGCATACTGTCACGGAGTTTCTTCGTCACAGCAACCACAATTCGATCGCCCATCTCACGGCCATAGCGGTCATTGAAAATGTGGAAATCCTTGATATCGATCAGAATAATTCCGGCAGACAAAATATTGCGGTCGTGAATCATCGCCTCTGTATCCGCTTGCAAACGTTCGCGAACCAGAAGACCGGTAAGTGGATTTCTGGAAGAATGCTTCTCCACATACTCACGTACTTCATTCATCTGACTCAAGTCAAAAATCGAGCCAACGATGAGCAAAGCCTGTTTGGAACTGTCGTAGATCGTCTTTCCGCGGCTCGCCAACCAGACGATCTTACCTTTCTGACCATGTACACGGAATTCAATCGAGAAGGAATCTCGTTCCTCATCTACGAGGTAGGTAAATGTTTCGACAAATCGACGCCGATCATCTTCAAAGAGTTCCTCCGCCATTTTACGGATAATATCACCGGAATAAGTCAGTTCCATATCCGGGAAAGCATCGCGGAAATTCGGTGAGAACTGAATAATCTCGCGCTTCGTATCGTAGGCGAAGGTAACCGCTTCAGAGCCAGCGATCAGCAGTTTCTGCAGATAGTTCGTCTTCTTTCTTTCGGTAACATCCATCAAGATACCGATCTAATATCGTTTCTCATCCGGCGAGACAAACTGGAAGTCACCGCATGAATGGAGCCAGACCTCTCCTTCACTTGGAGAAAGCACTCGGAAATCCATCGATTG
>JAGHVD010000103.1 GCA_018064475.1 Candidatus Scatonaster coprocaballi | reverse complement strand
TCAGTTGCTCTACCAACTGAGCTAAAGGTACTTCTTTCGCTTTTCAAGGATATTTCCTTCAGCGAACGTTGATAATTATAGCGATGATAGATATGAATGTCAACACCCAATTTCGAAAAATTTCATAATCTCTGAACAAGAAGTCTAAGGTGCCTCCTCCAGCAACAATCCCAAGCCTTCCAATGTCTCATTATACTGTTCTTCCTGTATCTTTCCCTCTTGAATGAGTTGCGGACCGAAAAGTTCAATTAAATCAAAGGCTTCCGAAGTTTGCATCTCACCAAGTTTCTTCATATAGCTGTCTTTGCTCATAAAATTAGCAAACTCTGGATATCCCATACAATTCCAGTTCTCTATATTCTGATGAAATTTAAAAACTGAGATAAACATTGTCTTCTGTGTATACTCACCCATCTCAATCCTTCTCATGGCCTCTTTTAAGACTTTTTCATTCATAGTCTCATAGGAAGGCGCAAGTTGAGTCTGATCATTATTTACTACGGCAACGATCCACGGTTCGGCCACTTCGTACATGAATGTTTCATCTTGTCTTACGGTCTTCACGCAATTCTGTAAATCTGGAACATAGCAAGTAACACTCAATTCAAAGTCACGTTCCGCCTTCTGAATCACGCCACCGAAGAAGTATGTCATATTCGTGTAGATGAGCTGATATATGTCATTATCAAAGTCAAAGGTCGCCGGTAACATCTCTTTCTTCGTATAGGAGAATTTCTCACAGGTAGCAACCAAGTCACCACTTGTAAGAACCTTCATATATTCATCACCTATTTCTATGATTTCATCGTACAAAGAATATTCTTCTGTAGTTTCCGTCTCTGCTTCGAATGATTCAGAACTTGAAACTGTAGAGATTCCTTCAGACGAACTTGCCTTGGTAATAGTAGGAATAGAACAGGATGACACGAAAGACAATAAGGCTGTCAGAAATGACAGCCTTACAATCATACTCAGTTGTTTTCTCATTAAGTTGCCCATGTGATAGTCAAAGATCATCCATAGATGAACTCTTCACCATTTGCGCGAATGACGACCTGATTCTCGGAACCTTCAGCCAGTGCTTCGACATGGCCCACGATTCGACCTTCAATATTATACTTCTTCGCAATCTCAATAATGCCTTCCGCAACACTTTCATCGCAGTAGAACTCCATACGATGACCACAGTTAAATACCTGGTACATTTCCTTCATCGGAATCTCACCGGATTCATAGATCGCCTGGAAGATCGGTGGGAATGCAAAGAGGTTATCCTTTACGATGCGGATATTCTTACCGAAATCGCGGCACTTAGCCTGTCCGCCACCTGTGCAGTGAATGATACCTGAAATGGAATCACGATACTGTGCAAGCACGTCACGTACGACAGGCAAGTATGTACGTGTCGGAGAAAGGATCGCTTCTGCAACTGTCTGTTCACTTCCAGGAAGTGGATCACTCAGACGGAACTTACCACAGTATACCTTATCTTCCGGAATCGTCTCTGGTACAGATTCTGGGAACTCTTTGAGGTAATCCTTGCAAAGAAGCATATGACGAGCAGCCGTCAAACCATTTGAAGAAATACCAGAGTTATAGGAATCCTCGTAAGTGGCCTGACCGAACGAAGCAAGACCAACGATTACATGTCCTGGCTTGATGTTCGCCGCATTAATGACGTTTTTTCTTGCCACACGTGTAACAAGTGTAGAGTCAACGATCAATGTACGAACCAAGTCACCAACATCTGCTGTCTCACCACCACACATGGTCAGATCAAATCCCATATCCTGAAGCTTTGCAACAATGTTGTTATATCCTTCGATCACAGCAGCAATACACTTACCGTCCACGCGATGAGCGTTTCGACCAATCGTATTGGAAAGAGACAACTTATCAAGTGCGCCCACACATGCAAGATCGTCGGTATTCATCACGAGAGAATCCTGAGCAATCTGTCTGAACCACTTTAGGTCACCAGTCTCACGATATGCAATATACGCAACAGAAGATTTCGTGCCGGCACCATCCGCATGGATCGCAGAACAATAGTCCGGATCACCGCCGAAATCCTCAATCAGTTTACAGAACGCGCCGGGAAAAACACCCTTGTCCTGGTTAGCAACTGCCTTCTTTACATCATCCTTTGTAGGAGATACTCCGCGACTGAGATAAGATTCTGCCATGTGTAAACCTTCCTTCCGTTGTGTATCAAACACACCTTACTTACTGCTGTAAGCATACATTTATAATAACATTTCCTAAGTTGAACCTATAAGCCGGGTTCTGTATCTTGATGATCATCTATCTAGACCGGAAATCTCGTTCCGGCTCAAGCCGCCTCCTCAAGACCTGCGGACCGCAGTAATGTCTTTCCATGGCGTTGCTCCGAGTGGGGTTTACAAGGCCGATACGTTACCGCACCGCCGGTGAGCTCTTACCTCGCCTTTTCATCCTTACCGCTTCCCGAAGGAAGAGGCGGTTTTCTTTTCTGTTGCACTTTCCTTGAAGTTACCTTCACCGGGAACTGCCCGGCACCCTTGTCCTATGGAGCCCGGACTTTCCTCACGCACGGCCTTTCAGCACTTGTGCCCGCGATCATCCGGTTCAGCTCAGAAAACATGTTCATTATAATCTAACAAGCATTTTTCTTCTATATGTTTTTTTGCCATTTATGGCCTTCGTATATTGCAATCGGCAAATTCGGCAATTTGTGCAAAAGTTGTTTCTCAAGGCTTGGTAATACTATGCGTTCCGTCACCTCATGTCCGGCCACGATTGCAGCGATGCCCGCGTCTTCCAGTTCCAGCATCTGATGGTGCTTCATCTCACCTGTCACAACAGCATCCACGCGATAATCTTTCAATATTGGGATCACACTCTCATCGAAAGCTCCTCCTTGCAGGAACACGCGGCTCACTTCTCGATCACGGTCTGTGTTGAACAGTAACCCGCTGGCGCCCAGTTTCTCCTTCACCATCTCAGCATACTTGAACAGCATCGTTGATTCTCCACCGACGCTTCCACAGATTCCTACTTCAATTCCCTGAAGAAGGACAGGCATCACAAGATCCAGTTTCTCAGCCAGCGCTTGATTCACGCCCTGAGATGCCTTATCCAGATTCGTGTGGGCCGCGAACACGGTAATATCATGTTGGATCAGTGTACGAATATTCCGCCCTTGTGGTGTAGAATAGTCAATCTTATTGATAGGCGTGAAGAACATCGGGTGATGCGTAACGATCAGATTAGCCTCTTGCGCCACCGCCATATCCACCGCATCTTTCGTAATATCTAATGCAAGCAAGACTTTCTTCACCGCACTTCCGGCATCACCGATCATCAGACCAACATGATCCCAGTCACAAGCAAGTTCGAACGGCGCAATCTCCTGCATGGCAGCAATAACTTCTTGAACCTGATATTCACTCTTCATAGTAGTGTCTCCCATCTTTCAACAATTCTCGCACATCGGGGATCTCCCAATGCCTTCTTCTGCATAACCTTTCGTTCATGTTCCATAAACGTTTCAAACAACGGTGGACGGTCTCGAAGGATACAAGGTCCTAGGAACAACTGCTCGTCATTCAATTCATATTTCTTAGCAAAGTAAGTCACCTTCATAATGGTATAGTAGTGACCTTTCTCAATCGCTATGCTCTCCTCATCTATGGTAAAACCACTTTCACTCAAGAAAGCACGTAGTTCATAGTGTGAGCGCTGTGGTTGAAGGATCAGGCGCATGCCAATCGGCATACCCTCGCCCGACAAAGCATTGGACAGTATCTTACGGATCTCTAGGCCCATTCCGGCGATCACGATCGTCATACCTGTCACCAGTTTCACACCCTGAAGTCCATCCGTGCAACATACAGTACTTACGTCTTCGAATCCTTGTTCGGCCAAGTGAATCCGCGTGCGTTCGGCCGGTTGCTCATGAATATCAGTTGCAACAACACGCGAACAAATATGATGCGCAAGGCAGTATGAACTGAGTTTTCCGTGATCAGAACCTACGTCGACAACAGTATCACAAGGATCGATCATTGAGCAGATCGTCATCAGTCTTTCAGACAGGCTTTCCTGGCTCATCTCACTCATCTTTTACCGGTCTTCTCCTTTAGAAACTTCAAGTAGGTCAACGTCTGGCGAAGCGCTTGCTCCGTCGCATCACGGTCAGGGCCGTCCGGCATCACATCCAATCGTTTTGCCAATTCATCCTTCTGTCTGGTATAGACCGTCAATCGAACTCGGTAGAGATAGTCAATGGTGTGACCCATCAGGCTATTTATGTCATCGCCAAACTTCACGCTCATCATCGCTTCCGTCAGCGTATCCTTCGCAGAACGCTGATTCAGAACAAGATTTTCACCGGCCATGATCAAGCGATTCGCATCTAGTTTTCCTTGCTCGAGAATCGGTAATACTTCCTGTGCAATCGTCCGCATCGCGCCCATAGAAAAATCCGTCACCAAAGGCGCATCGTGATATGTATCCAAGAAAGTCTTATAACAATCGCCCAACGAAGCAAGCAGTGAAATCAATACCAATTCATCCTTAGTCGCAATCTCACCAGGCTGACGTTCCGGTCGAACCGACTCCTGTTTGGACACTTCTTTCTGAGAACGAATCACGGCTTCACGGTGGGAAGACACCGAGAGTTTTCCGACCTCGGACATGACCGAAGCAGTTGAAACGCCCAGAATCGTGGCCGCTTGATGTGCCGCACGTTCTCGAAGAATCATATTATCTTCCCAAGATAGATAGGTAGAAATCAACTGTTGGAAAAGCACCGAGTCGAATCGTCCGTCATTCAAAGACTGCTGGTAGGCAGAGTCAACGAGGTATTCCAGAACAGGAACAGCCTGATCCACCACTTTTGCAAATTCATCTTTACCATAGAGTTTGATATATTCATCTGGATCTTTCCCGTCCGGAACCTTCGCCACACGAACCTGCGTCGTCATGCCGGTGTGCTTCTTCTTACGATCCAACAACATTTTCAAGCCACGGATGGCCGCATTCTGACCGGCACGATCCGAATCATAAAACAGTACCACTTCTTCACAGTAACGCTCCAGAAGATCAAGTTGTCGTTCCGTCAGAGCAGTTCCAAGCGAAGCCACCGCATTGGTCACACCAGCCTGATGCATGGAAATCACATCCATGTAGCCTTCTACGACAATGATCTGCTTCATCTTGGATTTCTTCGCGAAATTTAAGCCATATAGATTCCGCTGCTTCGAATATACAGGTGATTCCGGAGAATTGACATACTTCGGAAGACCGTCGCCGATAATTCTTCCACCGAACGCAATCAGTTCACCCATAGCATTGAAGATTGGGAACATCAGTCTTCCACGGAAAAGGTCGAAAGTTTTCCCGTTTTTCGTTACAAATAATCCAGACTTAGCGATTTCTTCTTGAGAGAATTTCTTCGAAACAAGATAGTTATAAAGCCCGCTCCACTCATCCGGAGCATAGCCAAGGCCAAACTGCGTCGCAATGGCCGGGGTAATCTGACGTTTCTTCAGATATGCACGGGCAGGCTCGCCTTTCGGTGATTTAAAACTCGCATAATAATAACGCGCCGCTTCGAGGAGAACCGCTTTAATGCGTTTGCGGAACTCTTCTTCACGGCGATAATTTACGTCATTTGATTCTGGAATGGTCACACCGGACTTCTCAGCAAGAAACTTGAGCGCCTCAACATAAGTCAAGTGCTCGACGTCCATAATGAAATTGACCACGTTACCACCCTTGTGGCAACCAAAGCAGTAATAGATCTGCTTATTGACCGAAACAGAGAAAGAGGGCGTATCCTCGGAATGAAAAGGACAGAGCCCGAACTGATTCTGTCCGGAGCTCTTCGTAAATTGAACATATTGACCTACAACAGAAACGATGTCATTTCTGGAGATGATTTCTTCTATGACTTCATTCGGGATTCCGCCACGGCCACTGCTCATGCCTCTTGCCCTCCAAAAGCTAAGTTAAGATTAGTTCTCTTCGGTTGTTTCTGTGGAAGCTGTCTCTTCTTCTGCAGTTTCTTCCTTCTTCTTCAGCGTAACCTTTCCCTTCTTATCAGCAGGGGCAGATTTCTCTTCAGGCTTTGCATCACGGGAAACGATCGTACTGATGGCAGATCTCTTGAAAGTAACCAGCGTATTGGCAGCAGAGGTCATGATCGTCACTTCATCATTCGTCTTGTTGATGTTTGCAACTTTACCACAAAGACCACCGATTGTAATGATAGAATCACCTACACGCATCTTTTCAAGCTGTGCGCGAAGTTCCTTATCTTTCTTTCTCTGTGGACGAATGGCAAGGAAGTACCAAACAACAAAGAAAAAGAGCAACAGACCGATCATGATCAACGGATTCGCACCCGGTACTTCAGCTGTTTCTCCCTCCAGCGCAACTCTAATCACACAATTCAACATTTCTATTTCCTCCAAATTATTAATTACGAAAACTCAACTCAACCAAGCATGGTCTGCATATCATACATGCCGGCTTCCTTGCCAGCCATGTACTTAGCCGCCGCGACAGCGCCTCTGGCAAAAACACTTCTTGTCTGGGCACTGTGAGAGATAGTCAGAATCTCTTCCCCGCCGATAAACATAACCTTGTGCTCGCCGACGATATTGCCGCCACGAATAGAATGGATTCCAATTTCTTTCTTCTCACGCTTCTGGCGCTTGGACTGACGCTCGTAGACATACTCGAGTTGATGATCCACTTCCTCATTCATTGCATCAGCAATCATGATGGCCGTTCCGGAAGGTGCATCCAACTTCTTATTGTGATGTTCCTCAACAAGTTCAATGTCGAAATCCGGATACAACTGTGCCGCAGCCTGACGAACCAGCTTGATCAGTACATTGATACCAAGAGACATATTTCCGGAATAGAAAACGCCTACCTTGTTCGAAAGTGCCTTCAGATCAGCCTTCTGCTCTTCAGAAAGTCCGGTCGTACACATTACCAGCGGTTTGTTCCTTGTCTCGGCAAGTTTCATAATTGCAGCCAACGCGCTTACGTGAGAGAAATCGATGATGACATCAAATTCCTCTTTACATTCATTCGGATCCGCGTAGATTGGGAATGCAGATGCCGGATTCATCACAACATCTGACCCCGCAACGATGACCGCATCTTCGCTCTCTGCGACCATATCCGTAATCACGCGACCCATACGGCCCATACAGCCGCTTAAGAAAATTCTAACTTCAGACATACGTGTCTCGCTTTCTCTTTGATAAACTGATTGATGTTTTACAGCGTTGCCGGATGGAAAGAAAGATCATACTTCTTCAGTACATCAGCAAGATTAGCCTTACCGGACTCACTCATTTCACAAAGTGGCATACGACAAGCGCCAACGTTCCATCCCAACATATTCAGTGCTTCCTTCACCGGAATCGGACTTACGTCGGAGAACAAAGCCTTCACAAGCGGAACAATGTCAGCCTGAATCTTCGCAGCGTTCTTCACGTCACCGTTCATGAATGATTCAACCATGTTGTGCATCGACTCTGGGACAATGTGGGATGCAACAGAAATTACACCCTTACCGCCCATAGAGAGCAACGGAACAACCAATCCATCCTCACCGGAATACAAGATCAGATCATCACCGCAAAGGTTTACTGTCTCAGGGACCTGATTAATGTTACATTCCTTCGCCGCCACAATATTCTCAATTTGAGAGAGTCTCTGATATGTGGAAGGTGCAATGTTCAAGTTCGTACGGGACGGAACATTATAAACAATGATCGGAAGGTGTGTTGCTTCAGCGGTCGCCTTAAAATGACGGAAAAGTCCTTCCTGGGACGTCTTATTGTAATAAGGGGTAACAACGAGCAATGCGTCTGCACCAATCGCTGTTGCTTCACGAGCAAGCTTAATACCATGTACTGTATCATTGCTTCCTGTACCTGCAATGACCGGAACTCGACCATCTACATACTCAACAACGGAACGAATCGTAGCTAAGTGCTCTTCATCCGGCATGGTTGCTGCTTCACCGGTTGTGGCTGCCACAACAATAGCATCAGTCTTATGTGCCAAATGGAAGTCAATAAGCTCATGAAGTTTTTTCGTGTCAACACCTCCTTCGTTAAAGGGTGTGATCAGGGCAACTGCCGAACCGACAAAAACGGGCTTTTTCATAACTCATGCCTCCATTTCTTCTGAAATTTTTGTAGGAATTCCGAATTGAAATTAATTAGGAAAACCTCATAAAATGATACCACCTACTATACATCATCGTCAATTGCATTTATAATATGAAGCTATGAAAACAAGTGATTTTTATTACGATTTACCCGAAGAACTGATTGCCCAGCACCCGCTGTCTGACCGTTCCAGCTCACGTCTGATGACTTTGAACGGCGAAACAGGTGCGATTTCGCATATGCATTTCTCGGATCTACCTTCTCTCCTGAATAAGGGAGATGTATTAGTTATCAACAATACCAAAGTGATTCCTGCTCGTCTGCTCGGTGTACGAAGCGACACTGGTTCTGCCATTGAACTCCTTCTTCTGCGAAGGATCGATGAGAATCATTGGGAAACGCTGGCTCGACCTGGAAAGAAGATTCGTCCAGGTAAACGCATGACATTCCTTCCTGGCAAGCTCGAAGCAGAATGTGAAGACGTACTTCCAGACGGAAACCGTATCATCCGATTCGATTTCGAAGGAATATGGGAAGAAGTGTTGGATGAAGCCGGCACAATGCCACTTCCGCCGTATATTCATGAACAGTTACAAGATCAGAACCGTTATCAGACGGTTTATGCTAAGGAGACCGGTTCTGCCGCCGCACCGACAGCAGGACTTCATTTCACACCGGAACTCCTTCAGACACTTCGTGACATGGGCGTTGAAATCTGTGAGATCACACTACATGTTGGATTGGGAACCTTCCGTCCGGTTAAAGTCGAAGATGTTGCAGATCACCATATGCACAGTGAATGGTATTGCATAGATGATAAAGCTTCAGAGATCCTTCGTCGTGCGCGTCGTGAAGGTCGTCGAGTGATTGCGGTCGGAACAACTTCTTGTCGAACACTTGAAACGGTGGCCGCGAAAGATCCAAGTATGCGTCCATGTTCCGGCGAGACAGACATCTTTATCTATCCAGGTGTCTCTTTTCATGCAATCGACGGACTCATCACGAATTTCCACTTGCCGGAATCTACATTGATCATGCTAGTTTCCGCTTTTGCTGGCAAAGAACATGTACTTCATGCTTATGAAACAGCTGTACAAGAACAGTATCGTTTCTTCAGTTTCGGTGACGCGATGTTCATCACCCCGGAGAAACCACGCATGAAGAGCCCACTGGAGGAACAAGAATGAGCAAGTATCCCGTATATTACGAGCATATTCATACATGTAAACAGTCTGGCGCAAGACTCGGTCGAGTACATACTCCACATGGAAGTTTCATGACCCCTGTCTTTATGCCGGTCGGTACGCAGGCTACGATTAAGGGAATGTCACCGGATGAAGTAGAAAGCATGGGGGCGCGTATCATACTTTCTAACACTTACCATCTCTGGATGCGTCCAGGCAACGAAATCGTAAGAAAAGCCGGCGGGCTACACAAATTTATGAATTGGAAACACTCCATACTCACCGACAGCGGTGGATTCCAAGTATTTTCTCTCGCACGTCCGAAAGATATTACTGAAGAAGGTGTTCGTTTCAAGTCTCATATTGATGGTTCTTCTCACCTGCTGACACCGGAACTTTCCATGCAGATTCAGAACGACTTGGGGTCCGATATTATCATGGCTTTCGACGAGTGTTGTCCTTGGCCAAGTGAGCATAACTATGCGAAGAAGTCACTGGAAAGAACAACCCGTTGGCTTGACCGTTGTATTACCGCTCACAAGAATCCTGAGAATCAGGCACTGTTTGGCATTATTCAAGGCTCTTGCTATGCAGATTTAAGAAAGCAGAGTGCCAAGGAGATCACTTCTTTCGATCTTCCAGGATACGCCATTGGCGGACTCTCTGTCGGCGAACCTGCTAATCTTATGTATGAGATGCTCGAAGAGACTGTACCGCTTATGCCGGAAGACAAACCTCGTTACCTGATGGGTGTAGGTACACCGGATTATCTCATCGAAGGTGCCATTCGTGGTATTGATATGTTTGACTGTGTCCTCCCTACCCGCATAGGTCGTAACGGAACCGTGATGACTCATGATGGTCGTCTGATCGTCCGTGATGCGAAGAGTGCAGAAGATTTCCGTCCAATTGAAGAAGGATGTACCTGTTATGCATGTCAGAACTATAGTCGAGCTTATATTCGTCATCTTCTGAAAGCCGGCGAGATGTTTGGTTTGCGTCTATGTTCATGGCACAACATTCACTTCTTGCTTCATCTCATGGAAGAAGTACGAACAGCTATCGCAGAAGATTGTCTGCTTGATTTCAGAGAAGAATTCTACGCCAGATACTATCACAAGTAAATTTCCACAATATTTGCAAACTAAAAAACCAAGGTGGAAAGCACGAACACTTTCCACCTTGGTTTTTCTGTTTCATATTCAAATCATGATCACTCGGGAAATTCACCGAAAGATTTAATAATCATGGTAAAATCCAAAGCCAAACGTTCTAAGTCATCTACAGAATCACAAGTCGCAACTACTGCATAGTACTCGCCGTACATATTCAGGACGCAAACCGTAGCATCCAGTGTCACGTTGGAATCATCTCGCATGGATAACGTATAGTTTCGAACACGTGTATCCAGATCGGCACGGGCCAACGGCGTAACTGACTGATATCCGCCAATCTTGTATTTTGTTCCGAGGTTCTGTTCAGCGAACTGACACGCATCCACAATCGAATCGCAGTAGCCAAGATGAATCACATTGATTCTACTGTTCTCACTTCCAACACCCTTCAGCTTGATGTCCAGACTGAAACATCCATCCATGAAATCTACACTGTTAATACTTTCGATATCTGAAATTCTGTATAAGAAATAGAAATTGTACGGATCATCCGCGGCAAAATAATCGTAGTCGCTTGAAGACTTTGCCTCTTCTCTAAACGACTCACAGATAACAGAGATCTCGTAAGAATCATTCCCACCGATTGTTTCATCAGTCTGACCACAAACAATATACACACCCTGATCTTGGGTCGATTCATAGGCGTAAAGGATGAAATGCATGTCTACTCCACCATTCACCGAATCAATATAGTAGCATAGCGCATATTGTTCATCAGGAAGGATTTCAAACTTGCCAAATGAGAATTCAGCAAACTCATCTCCTGTTCTTTCTCGCAGGTATTCCTGAATAATCTCTCGATCCTGTGCCACGAAATCCACCAAGGAGTTAACGCGCAGTTGACCAACCGAGCGAACACTATCCATATAGATAGTGAGCGTACCGTCCTGATTCTCGAACTTGTAATGTCCTTCATCATTCTCAAAATCGTAATCTTTCGGTACCTGAATAGAGATTTGACGGACCGAATCATAGTAACGATCCCCACCATCTTCTTCAAATATCTCAGGATCGAGATAAGTCACTTCCGTTTCCTGAGTCGAGGCTGAGGTTTTCTTCGAACGCTTGGTTTTGCTCGTTTCTACATCTCCCCATGTATAGTTCTTAGAAATATAGATGCCCGTTGGAATCGCAATTGCAACAAGCACTGCAATTCCGGCTAGAACATATGTAAGCGGTCTTTTCCAGATACTTTTCTTCTTGATCTGAGGAATAACAACAGAAGTATTCTCAGGTTGTGGATCCACTATATTTTCCTGTGGATTCATCAAAGACGGTGACAGTACTTTTTCAGACGAATCGGATCCTTCCTCCGTCTGAATCTGATTCGTCACTACAGATTCTTCTTGAGATTGTTCCGATACTGCCATCGCTTCCGGCTCAATGTTCACGGTTTTCCCCTGAACCATAAGATCATTCTGTTCACTTCCCTGCATCACAGAAACCGGTACCGGAACAGGTGTAACGCCTTGCAAAGGCTGACCTGTAATTGCCGCAGAGAACGAAGACATATCCGGAAAACGCTCCGAGGCTTTGACAGCCATAGCTTTCATCAATGCATCATTCGCATACTGTGGAATATCTACACCAAGTTCTATAGGGGATTTCAAAGTATCCTCATGAACTCGATCAAATGCATCCGGTGGCATCTCACCCGTCATAATCAGGTACATCGTAGCAGCAAGTGCATACTCATCCGACCAAGGTCCCTGATTGCCACGTTTGCGATACTGTTCTTCCGGCGCAAATCCATGCTTCAGAATGATTGATTTACTCTTTGTACTATCAACGGCCAATCGTGCAGCACCAAAGTCAAGAAGTCTGGTAGAACCATTCTTCATTACAACGATGTTATCCGGACTGATGTCTCGGTGGAGCAAATTATGGGCATGCACATGCGCCAATGAGTCAATGATTGGGAGCACCAGTCGAATGGTTTCATTGAATGAGAGTTTTCCGCCATGCATCTGCGTATACTTCATCAAATCAACACCTTCAATATACTCCATTACAAAGTAGGCAGTGTTGTTCTCACGGAAATAGTCATGAATCGTCACAATATTCGGAACGTCGTGAAGTTTAGCTAGTAAGCGTGCCTCTTCCAAGAACTTACTAACGCCAGTATCAAATTTCTCTTGGTCCTCAGGTGCTTTGACAGTCATGGTATAGTGGTCATCTTCACGGAATGCTAAACCTGAAGGGAGGAATTCTTTCACAGCTACGCATATTTCCAACGTCATGTCGAAAGCAACATACGTAACACCAAAACCGCCCACGCCAAGCACACGGCCCGTCAGATAACGTCCGTTAAGGATCGTACCGATTGGAAGGGCAATATAGGGATGTTTCACCTTTGAAATGTCAAAGCCACAGTTCGGACAAGGTCCGTTCCCATCATGCTCATTAAAACAACTAAAACAAATTTTGTTTGTGTCCATTCCTTCAAACCACCATTCACATGTAAGTAATTAGTGTTAGGTTATCACCTTCAAGATGGCTTCTCTGTACTACACGAAGCAACATCTTTCTCGCCCAATCTTCTGAATCAACAGATTTATGCAGATCAATCAGCATTTCTGTCTCATATACATACTCCCAGAATCCGTCTGAGCAAACCAACAAAGCATCGCCTTCAACCAAATCGAATTCTTCTTCGTGAGGCACGATCGTTTCCTTCTGTCCAACACAAGAAAGCAAACCGGTCCGATCGTCTTGCTCTCGAATTGCCTCATATTCCAATTCACCACGTTCCACCATCTTGTATGTATGTGTATCATCAACAGAATGGTGTGCAAGCATGCCATCGGAAAAATGATATATATGTGAATCTCCGACATTCGCCCAACTACAATGTCCGTCCGCCACACGAACTGCACATATAGTAGCACCTGCACGACGGAGATTTACATTATCATACTGCATCTGCCGAATCTTTGCATTCGCTGCCACACACACCGCAGAAGGGGTCTCGCCAGTAAGGAAAACCTCCATGGCCGCCTCTGCTATGTATTGCGCTGCTTCATCGCCGGAAGGCAGACCATTCAATCCATCACAGAGGATCATCAGAATCTGGCCATCCTGCTCCGCTACTTTTACGTAATCACAGTTTGGGCTGTGCCCGCCTTCATTGGTATATGTGTAATACTTCATATTATGCTCTGTCTACTTTAAATACGTTAGTCTTATCTGCAAGTGCAAATGTAGATCCCGGAAGCAGGGTCTCCGGAACACCCTTCGTCAGCTTTCTACCATCACTAAGATATGTGCCGTATGTTGAACCATTATCGGTCAGCACAAATGCCTTCGTTCTGCTATCAAAATATACCGAACAATGATTCGAGCTGATACCAGGCGTCTCTTCAGGGAAAACAAACGTACATGTGTGCTGGTCACGACCAATCGTCATGGTATGACCTGTAATTTCGAAACTCTGACCTTGAAAAATACCGGATACACAGATCAAGTAACTCTTCTTTCCATCGTCCTGTTCGCCCACCATAACCACTTTCTTGTTACCAAGAATGAAAACGATCAGCAGCACGATAATACAAGCAACAGCAATAGCACCGAAGATAATGACTTTGTTACGTTTCTCTTTAACGACTGCCATTGCATCGTCAAGTTCTTCTTCATGTTCTTCATCGAACTTTTCTTCAAGTTTTTTGCTCTGCTTATTAACTTTCTTCTCAATGTCTTTCAAGTAATCCTTACTTGTAGCATAAGTGATACCATTATCATCAAGGATCTTCGTGATCTCATTGGAAACAATTGCAAAATTTACATTCTCGGAAACTTCGAGTCCTGAAGAGTTCATGCCAATGAAGAATCCATTCTCATCAAACAGCGGTCCACCAGAGTTTCCATGTGTAATCCAAGCATCGTGCTGGAAAACCTTATAATTTGCGCCCTGCAATGAAAAATCAACCTTCGAGATTACGCCACCGTTTACATTCTGATTATTGATTGCACCATGGAAATCAGCATCGAGTTGGGCAGCCTTATCCGGGTAACCGATTGCTGTACATCTCTCATTGACTTCTACCGTAGAGGAGTCACGAATCAGAACTGGTTCACGATAGTCAACTGGCTCAGGCAATTTCAGAATGGCCATATCCAAATTTGCATCATGCTGGCAGAACACAACTTCCGGTGTAATCGCAATATCATTATCAAAAACAATGTTCAAGTCAAAATTACTATTTATGTAGTAATCCAACACGTGACCATTGGTAACAAAATACTGAACTTTCTCACCGTACTCACCAATGGCATAACAGGTTCCCCAAGCATAACCTTCAGCGCCACAAGACAAGACAAACGCGACTGATTTCTGATTTTCAGTAGCAGTAAATCTCGTCTTATATTTATCTGTGTCGATTGATCCCGCTTCGAAAGACTCTGCTTCAATTGCATCATAGTCCTTCTGCGCATCTTTCCATGGCTTGATATTCATGCAAGCCAAGACACCGGTCGCACCAATCGCAATAACCAGCAGAATCATGACAATTCTTCTTACCCACTTCATATTAATGTCCTCCTATTTCATTCACAGCAAAAGCAATCGCTGTGTAATTATCTTGATACCGTTTGTTCTTCTTCATGATACTCTTCTCGAGAAGCTCCGTACAAGTAACGGGATCATGGCTCATCGCTTCTCTGATTTCATCAAAAGTCAGCGTATCACTCACACCATCAGAACACAAAAGATAAACATCGTGATCCTGTACTTTCCATAGCGCAACTGAATAATCCGCATGCACGTGATTTGCACCCATGAACTCAGTCAAAGCTGGCGCATCCTTATTCTCCATCGCTTGTTCTACTGACAAAGTGCCATCCGTTGCACGCATAAGAAGCGTATTGCCATACTCATGTCTTTCATTCATAGAATAGATCCTGCCATTCCGGTATAGAAACAGATCACTATCACCAACCGATGCAAACCACATCTGATCATCTTTGACATAAGCGATGATCAGCGTCGTTCCCCCACGACCATAATAATAGTCGTAGATTTCTTTCGATAATGACTCGAGAATCCATCCATCCTTCAAGTCATCAAATGAATACGGAAACTCGGATATAATGTCTGTCACTAACTTGTTCGAAATCGCAGCGCCGGCATCCAGGCCACCCATTCCATCACACAAGACAGCTAGAAATCCTTTATCACTCCAATACTTGCTTGGTGAAAAACCGAAAGCATCTTGTTGTTCTTCTCTTTCACCCACACCTTGGCAATTGCCGATTTCGATTTGAAAACGTCCATTCGACAAGCAACTCTTCGTGCAATCATTCAAAGCAGAATGTCCCGAAGATTTCTTCCTCTTATGAACGATGATTAAGTCAAATACAAGAACGAGAAGCATGACAACCAAGGACACGAGGAAGACCCAACGCATCCGAAGGTATAAGTGAGTGAAAAAGTTCCAAATATCTGTCAACATTTTTACCACGCAAATTTGTCACTGCAAACAGGAATGAACAGTAGACGTGTTTGACCGATTCCAATCACATCATAAAGTTTCAAATCTGTCTCACCAGTAATAAACTGTCCATTTACCATTACTCTCTTCTGCTCATCACCACATGAAACGGTATATCGAACAGAATCAGCATAGTAGTGAATCACAGCATGCGGATCTCTGGATACAGAAACGTCACGGAACAAAGAAATCTCATAGTTCTTCTGACGACCGACAATTGCCTTATCTTCTTGGAATACAAAACTTGCTCCCGTCATTGGACCATCTGTACAAACAAGGAATGCACGAGCATGTACACGTGGGATGTAATCCATATCTGAATCGACGATTGCAACCGTTGCATTCGGATCAACAGGACGAGATGGAACCACTTCCTCTGCCGGAGCCGGCTCCACAACAGGAGCCGCCACTTCAACTGGGGACGCTTGCTTCTCCTCAACTGCCGCAACTTCTGAAACAGCATCCGTTACCTGATTTGATTCTTCCACAATCGCTTCAGATTCAGTTACAGACTCAGTTTCCGACTCAACCGACGTATCTACTTCCGGCATAACATCCGGCTCTGTCTCAACCGCGGCATCAATACCAAAATCATAAGACTCCATGTCAGGTTCTACCTTGACATCGGATTCCAATGGCTGTGGTACCGGTGCTGCAACAGAAGAAGTCGGTGCACTAGGCATACCCATCGGCATACCTGGCATACCCATTGGCATACCCGGCATTCCCATTGGTGCACCAGGCATTCCCATTGGACCTCCTGGGAAACCAAATGCCGCAAAAGCAGCCGCTTCCGGTTGACCTGCAGCAGCTGCATTGCCTTCAGCTGAAGGAATCGGGAAAGTAGCACCTGTCTCGACAGGAATCGGAGTAGGATTCTCCTTCACGCCAAGTCCGGTTACGGCATACGGGCGTTCAGCAGGTTGATAATAATTCTCTTCTTTAGCAAGAGGCTTCGGATTATCAGAAACTCCCAAGCCAGTAACCACGTAGGGGCGATCATTTTGAGTCTCTTGGACAGGTTCAGTATCCTGTTGTGCATTGACAACCGGCATCTGCGGTGCAACCATTTGCGGAACAGCTACTTCTGGCGCTGTCACTTGAGGAACAGCTACTTCTGGCACCGTTACTTGAGGAACCGAATTAATCTGTACCGGTGCAACGGCCGGCATCTCGAAAGAAGGTGTTTCCATGACAGGTTCACTGATTGCAACCGTTTTGTTTACGCGTTCGGTATCCACTTCAAAGTTCTCAAGTGCAACTGTTTTGCATACCTGAGGGTCCTCTTGCATACCCTCAATTGCTACAGTTTTCCCGCACGATGGTTTAGGAATCTCCATATTCATCGGCTGAATAGGTGGATTAACAGACTTAGGAGCATTATTTACCTGAACACAATAAGGGCAAGTCTGGTTTCGGTTTTCATCGTAAAAATGACCACGTTCACATTGAATCATACTGTACACACCTCTCATT